>NZ_JAMYNS010000005.1:0-439142 GCF_040319125.1 Mesorhizobium sp. M0938
GCGAACGGCATAGTCAGATTGTAGGCCGACGGGTGATTGCTTTCCAGCGTCTCAATCATCCAGCATTTATGAGTTCACGACCTAGTGCGCCAGGGAAGGCACTCCTTCTATACGTTGACGATGCCGTCAAATGTTTTGGCGCGTACTTGCGTTGTTAGCTCCAGAAAAGAGGACCCGAAGCACGGTTTTCAGCGTGTACTGGATGAGAAGCGAGCTTTAGAGATTGCCAATTATATCGACACTGGTATGGGAACGATACCAAACTCAATCGTCTTATCTGCGCAGCCCGCAGCAAACCTAAAGGTTATCGGCAGAGGTAAAACCCTTGAGTTTTCGGATACGCCCGGAGCATTTCTAATCTTGGACGGTCAACACCGCGTCTATGGTTTTTCTAAAGCCTCAACCCAATTGCGAGTACCTGTAGTCGTCTACAATGGTTTGTCACGACGGGACGAATCTCGTTTGTTTATTGACATAAACACTAAGCAGCGCCCAGTTCCCGCCCAGCTTTTGCTGGACATAAAGCAGCTCGCAGACATTGAAGATGAAAGCGAAGGTATTCTTCGCGAGGTTTTCGATTCTTTCAATTCAGATATGAGAAGCTCTCTTGCTGGCATGATGGCGCCGTACGAAAGTGCCAAGAATAAAATAACCAGGGTGACGTTTAATTCGGCGGTGAAGCCGCTTCTTGAGATTTTCTCCGGAAGGGATATTTCAGATATTTATGATATATTGAATAATTATTTGAGCGCCGTCAGAAGGTGCGTTGACCCGAAGTGGGATTCACAGGTGGTGGCCAAACCCGTTGTGTTCAGAGCTTTGATGGGGCTATTCCCTTCTATAGCGCAGAGGGTACTAGACAGGTTCAGTGGCGACTACTCGGAGGCGAATTTTTTCGAGATCGTAAGCGGTATTTTTGCCGGCATGCCAAAGAATAAGTTGGATGTACCCGGAACGAGTTGGGTGGCTTTGAGAGATTATTTTGAAAAGAGACTGCGCAGCAAGCTTACGCTATAGCCATGGGGCTCTCGTCAGCCATAGTTAGGAGATCATTGCCGCGCATCGGAGAGTACGTCGCTCGAGCCGATGGTATTCGATCGTGGATTGAAGGTGGAAGTTTTTATATAGATGACCAGAGCACCGATTCTCGCATACTTTTGAAGAATATAACTATTACAGAGATTCTTCCCTATTTTATGTTTGATTATGAAAGATTCGCGTTGTCGTGTTGGGAGAGTTTTTCGGTATATAAGGAGGAATCGAATTCTCACAACCTGCTCGCATGGCCTTTTCTCAAACTATATTACTCTGCATTCTTTGGTGCTCACGCAGCTATGCGAGTGGTGGGGGAGGGAGTCATTCGTATAGAGCAGGGACAAGCAAAGCGCCTCTCTGAGCTCGTCTCTATATATATGGCGCCCGGATTCCCCGTCGGGACGGGGACTTATCACGTCAGAACAATTCAGAATCCAGATTTAACAATCAATGTTATTTTACAGAAACTTTCAGACACTGGTGGCGCCCATGATGGTTTCTGGAGGGTATTTTCTGGATTTTTGCAAGAAATAGAGATCGAATCTATTCGAGGTAGATATGTTGACGCCGCAATAATTGTATCCAAGATTGAAGATATTACTAAGATCACCAAGGCCCACGGCGGAGCTGCAGGAAACTGGCTTTCGACAATTCGGAATCGTATCAATTACAGTCACGACTTCGGGGTCTGGTTTCCAATTAAAGGGTCTCATGCATCCTTGGACGACCTTAGGGGCATCGTGTTCAGAAGCCTTGACGGAATTCGACTAGATATAAATCCGGGCAAGGAACCGCTAAGGGCATTTGCCGCCGTTAGCCAAGTACTGGCATCGCTGAGCTTCGAAATTGCAGAGCAGATCGCAACGCAGTCGGATGCGGCCACTCGGTTCGGAAGCAAGTGGAAACGACTGCGCCGTGAGTTGCGCGACGGCGAACCAGCTAGACCAAGTTAGAGGCGACCGTTGCGGCGCTGCCCCTCATCTGCCTGCCGGCATCTCTCCCCGTTGAACGGGGAGAAGAAAGCTAGACTAATCACTTCAGGCAAAATACTCCTGCAGCGGCCTGACCTCGAGGCTCCCCGCCCGCAGCGCGGCAATCGCCTCGGCCACCGCAGCCGCCCCCGAGAGCGTGGTGTAATACGGCACCTTCTGCATCAGCGTCGCCCTGCGCAGTGACTTCGAGTCCGACACCGCTTTCTGGCCGTCCGTGGTGTTGAAGACGATCTGCACCTGGCGGTTGCGGATGGCGTCCTCGATGTGCGGGCGGCCTTCCAGTACCTTGTTTATTTTCTCGGCGGCGACGCCGTTTTCGGCGAGGAAGCGCGCGGTGCCTGAGGTGGCCAGCACTTTAAAACCCTGGCCGGCAAGGCGCTTGACCGCCGGCAGAATGCCCTTCTTGTCCTCGTCGCGCACCGAGACGAACAGCGTGCCCGCGCGGGGGAGATCAACACCCGCCCCTAACTGGCTTTTGGCGAAGGCCAGCGCAAAGTCGCGGTCGAGGCCCATGACCTCGCCGGTCGAGCGCATTTCCGGGCCGAGCAATATGTCGACGCCGGGGAAGCGGGCGAAGGGGAACACCGCTTCCTTGACCGCGATGTGGCCGGGATTGCGTGGGTCGGGCATGGCGCCGTAATGGGCGAAGGCGTCTTCCAGGCTCTCGCCGGCCATGATGCGGGCGGCGATTTTCGCGATCGGCCGGCCGATGGTCTTGGCGACGAAAGGCACGGTGCGCGACGCGCGCGGATTGACTTCCAGCACATAGACGGTGCCGTCCTTGATCGCATATTGCACGTTCATCAGCCCGCCGACATTGAGCGCGCGGGCAAGCGCCGCCGTCTGGCGCTCCAACTCGTCGACGAGCTCCGAGGGCAGCGAGTGCACCGGCAGCGAGCAGGCGCTGTCGCCCGAATGGATGCCGGCCTCCTCGATGTGTTCAAGGATGCCGGAGACGAAGGTCGACTTGCCGTCGCACAGGCAGTCGACATCGACCTCGATGGCGCCACTGAGATAAGTGTCGAACAGCAGCGGGTTCTTGCCGAGCAGCGTGTTGATCTGGCCTGTTTTGTCGTTGGGATATTTCTGCTTGATGTCCTCCGGCACCAGGCCGGGCACGGTGTCGAGCAGATAGGTCTGCAGCATGCTTTCGTCGTGGATGATCTGCATGGCGCGGCCGCCCAGCACATAGGACGGGCGCACCACCAACGGGAAGCCGAGCTCGCCGGCGACGAGGCGGGCCTGCTCGACCGAATAGGCGATGCCGTTCTTCGGCTGGCTGAGGCCGAGCTTGTGCAGGAGCTTCTGGAAGCGGTCGCGGTCCTCGGCCAGATCGATCATGTCGGGCGAGGTGCCGAGGATCGGGATGCCGGCCTTCTCCAAGGCGTCGGCGAGCTTCAGCGGCGTCTGGCCGCCGAACTGCACGATGACGCCGACCAGCTCGCCCGATGCCTGTTCGGCACGCAGGATCTCCAGCACATCCTCGGCCGTCAGCGGCTCGAAATAGAGCCGGTCCGAGGTGTCGTAGTCGGTCGACACGGTCTCCGGGTTGCAGTTGACCATGATCGCCTCGAAGCCGGCATCGCGCAGCGCAAAGGCGGCGTGGCAGCAACAATAGTCGAACTCAATGCCCTGGCCGATGCGGTTTGGGCCGCCGCCGAGGATGACGACCTTTTTCCGCGCTGACACCTGCGCCTCGTTGGCCAGTGCGCCGGCGAAGGGCACTTCATAGGTCGAGTACATGTAAGCGGTGGGCGAGGCGAACTCGGCGGCACAGGTGTCGATGCGTTTATAAACTGGATGAACGTCGAGCTTTTCGCGAATCTTTTGAATCTCTTCCACGTCTTTCCTGACCAGGGACGCGAGGCGGGCATCCGAAAAACCCATCGCCTTCAGCATGCGCAGATTGACGGCGTCCTCGGGGATGCCATGCTCGCGGATGCGGTCTTCCATGGCCAGGATGCCGGCGATCTGTTCGAGGAACCACGGGTCGATCTTGCACATGGCGTGCACGTCTTCGAGCGAGGTGCCCATGCGGATCGCCTGCGCCACCATGCGCAGCCGATCGGGCGTCGGCGTGCCCAGCGCGGCGCGAATGGCGTTGCGATCGTCCGTGTGGCTGGCCGCGCCGTGCGCGATGCCAGGGATCTCGATCTCGTCCAGACCCGTCAGGCCGGTTTCCAGTCCACGCAACGCCTTCTGCAGCGATTCCTGGAAAGTGCGGCCGATGGCCATGACTTCGCCGACCGACTTCATCGCCGTGGTCAGCACCGGCTCGGCGCCGGGGAATTTCTCGAAGGCGAAGCGCGGGATCTTTGTCACGACATAGTCGATGCTCGGCTCGAACGAGGCCGGCGTCGCGCCGCCCGTGATGTCGTTCTCCAGCTCGTCCAGCGTGTAGCCGACGGCGAGTTTGGCGGCGATCTTGGCGATGGGGAAGCCGGTCGCCTTGGAGGCCAGCGCAGACGAGCGCGAGACACGCGGGTTCATCTCGATCACCACCAGGCGCCCGTCGGCCGGGTTGACGGCGAACTGCACGTTGGAGCCGCCGGTCTCGACGCCGATCTCGCGCAGCACCGCGATCGAGGCGTTGCGCATCATCTGGTATTCTTTGTCGGTCAGCGTCAGGGCAGGGGCAACGGTGATCGAATCGCCGGTATGCACGCCCATCGGGTCGATGTTCTCGATCGAGCAGACGATGATGCAGTTGTCGGCCTTGTCGCGGACAACCTCCATCTCATACTCCTTCCAGCCGAGCACGCTCTCCTCGATCAGCACTTCGGTGGTCGGCGAGGCGTCGAGGCCGGACTGGACGATCTCGTAGAATTCGGCGCGGTTGTAGGCGATGCCGCCGCCGGTGCCGCCCATGGTGAAGGATGGGCGGATGATGGCGGGCAGACCGACATGGTCGAGCGCTTGTGCCGCGATCGCCATGCCATGGCTGATGTAGCGCTGCTTGCGGTCGCCCTCGCCGAGGTTCCAGCGCGTTTCCAGCGCATCGAGCGCGGCGTCGAGGTTTTCAGGCTTCTCAGCCTTCAACGCGGCGCGCTCGGCCTCGTGCGTCTTGCGGTCGGCGTTCTTGACGTCGGTAGCGTTGGCCAGCATCGACTTCGGCGTTTCCAGCCCGATCTTCTTCATCGCCTCGCGAAACAGCGCGCGGTCCTCGGCCTTGTCTATTGCGGTCGCGTCGGCGCCGATCATCTCGACATTGTAGCGTTCGAGCACGCCCATGCGGCGCAGCGACAGAGCGGTGTTGAGCGCGGTCTGGCCGCCCATGGTCGGCAGCAGCGCGTCGGGCCGCTCCTTGGCGATGATCTTGGCCACCACTTCGGGCGTGATCGGCTCGATATAGGTGGCGCCGGCCAGCTCCGGGTCGGTCATGATGGTGGCCGGGTTGGAATTGACCAGGATGACGCGAAAACCCTCTTCCTTCAGCGCCTTGCAGGCCTGGGTGCCGGAATAGTCGAACTCGCAGGCCTGGCCGATGACGATGGGGCCGGCCCCGATGATCAGGATCGACTTGATGTCGGTACGTCTTGGCATATCGAGTGTCCGTTCGGCAGGCGGCTTGCACGAAAAACCGGACGGGAAGACCCGGCCGGTTGTGCTCGCGATTCTGGTATCAGGCTAGGAGGGCCTTATAGGGAAGAGTTTTGCCCGATGTAACCCCCTAAAATGCGGGTTTATGCGCGGCTTGCTCCAACCGAGCAAACAAGCGCCTCATTCCTTCGCGCCCCCCTCTGTCCTGCCGGACATCTCCCCCACACGGGGGGAGATCAGCCTTCATCTTTGATTTCGCCAACAGCCAACCTCGAAAAAGAGGCGCTGTCGGCGAAACAGCCAATCTCCCCCCTCGTGGGGGAGATGTCCGGCAGGACAGAGGGGGGCGCTGTCCCTCCAGCGTTTCGAATCTGCCTAGCCTCCCAACGCCAAAGCGTCGGTGATCTCGAAGCGTTCGGAAACGCCGACACGGATCAGGTTCAGGCTGCCCTCGCGGGTGTAGCGGAATTCACCTGATGCATTCGAGCCGGCAGGCCGGCCGGCGGCGAAGCTGATGACGCGCGTGCCGCCGTCGGGCCAGGTCACAGTGACATTGGCCTTGCCGTCGGCCAGGCGCTCGACATTGGCTCCGCAACTGGTCATCGGCTGGCCGACATAGCGCGCGCAGGGGATTTTGCTGGTGGCGCCAGCAGCCGGCGGCCCTGGCGGCTGCAGCCGTGCAACAGCTTGTGCATCGGCCGGAGGCGCCGCATTGACGGCGCGACTCTGGGCGGGCTCCGCCGCCGGCGCCTGCATCTCCCCACTTGAAGGGTTTCCGCTGGCCGCGACCGCCAGGGCGTCCTCGATGGCGGCCCTGCCGATTGCCTCAGCCGCCGTCACGGCGGTTTCGGGTTCGGTTGCACTCAGGCGTGCCGTCAGGTCGGGAAGCGGCTGATCTGCAGTTTCCGGGATGGGGGCCTCGGTTGCAGGGCTTTCGCCGGTCGTTTCGGTATCCTCATCCGCAACGGCCGCCGGATTCTCGGGGTTCAGGTAGCGCGCGGGCGCCCATCCGGTCAGTTGCGGGTTGTCAATCTCTGCAACCTTGCACCACCGGTAGCCATTGACGTCGTTGCAACCGAGATTGTTCACGCTCGTACCGTTCGGCAGCCGCGCCTTGATCTTGCCCATCGCCGATGCCGTGGCGCGGACGTTCAGGAGATCGCCTGGAGCGAGGTCGGTCACGATGGAAACGAAAGGCGCCTCCTCGGCCCTGGCCGGCAGCAGCGCCGTTAGCAGGAGAGGAGCGGCAATCAGAGCGTACAGCGTCGGTCGGAGCGTAACTGTGCGCCTCATCATTTTGGCCGTGGGCGATAGATGCGTTACCGAGGGCGCGGCCAGGCACCGAAACGCCACCGCATTCCAGGTCGATTTTATAAGGGACGACATGGCGCTATGTAAGCCCGAAAATGCGGCTGCTGCGTGAAGGCGTTCCGCGTTCAGCCTGGCATGAGCTCGTGCCTCGCTCAGCCTGGGGTATGAACTCGTTCCTCGTTCAACCCGGCATAAATCCGGTGCGTAGCGCGTGGACCCATTCCGGCCGTCCCGCCTGTTCGGCCTGTCGCGCTGCTGCCTCATGGTCATAGTCGACGGCGATGGCCTCGAAGCGGTCGGGGCGGCCCGGCTCGCCCAGCTCGACGATGCCGTAGCGAGCATGCGGAGAGCCTTGCTCGGAGACATGCGCCGGCGGGGTCGAATCGTCATAGGCGGGGCAGCCGATGCTGCCCGGATTGAAGACGACCGGGCCGTCGGGGATACGGATCAGTTCGCTGCGGTGGCTATGGCCGCACAGCACGATGCGGCAAGCCGGATCGAGCGCGGCCAGCCGTCGCTTGATGGCGGCCAGCGGTGCGCGCACCAGCTGGCCATCGGCTACCGTATCGGTCAGATACTTTTCGTCGTGGTCAGGCCGGGCATGGAAGGCGGTTATTCCCGGCGCGATCTCCAGCGTGAGGGGCAAGGCGAACAGCGCCTCGCGCTGCGCCGCCGTCAGCCGCTCCTGCGCGTAGCGGTCGGACGGCCACATCTGGTCGTCGGCCGGATCGACGGCGACGCGGCGGTCGTGATTGCCGCGCACCGTCGGCAGGGCGAGCGCTTCAAGCCGCTCCATGGTTTCGCGCGGCCAGAGCGGGCCGGAGACGCAATCACCAAGATTGACGATGAGATCGGCGCCGCCGCGCTGCCTGAGATCGGCGAGCACGGCGTCCAGGGCGAGGACGTTGCCGTGGATGTCGGCGAGGACGGCTATGCGCAATGGGAGGCTCCGTAAGTTGAGGCAGCGTTTCCTCTCCCGCAAAGCGGGGGAGAGGAACCCAATTCAGGCAGGCATTTCAACCTCGTGGCCGCCGACCGCGGGCAGCGCGGTATCGTCGACGGCAGCGGCAATGACGCTGTCGAGCAGGCCCGGAAAGCGGGCATCGAGATCGTCGCGGCGCAGTGTGATCAGCCGGCTGGTGCCGACCACCTCGGCGCGGGTGACGCCGGCCTCGCGCAATTTGGCCAGGTGATAGCTGAGATTGGTCTTCGAGCCGAGATCGAGGAATTGGCTGCAGTTCAGCGGCACGCCTTCCTTGCTGGCGAGATAGCGCACGATGGCCAGCCGCGTGGGATCGCCAAGCACGGCAAGCACGTTCGGCAGGCTGATCTGGTCGGCGGTGGGATGAGGCAGGGTCATGCCAAGGAATTAAGCGCAATCGGGGCTGATTTCAACGCATCTCCTCCTCTGGCGAGTGCACATAGTTTCTACATTCATGCCCTATCCTGACACCGGGTTGTCAGCAGGGGTCAGCTATTTTCGCGAGGCTTCATTGACACCATGCCCCATGATGTACAATTGTTCAATAAGTTTTGAACTAAGGATTTGTTGTCATGGACAAGCGCCTCATCTGGCTTGCGCTCGGGTCGTTCACGATCGCGACCGAAGGCTTCGTCATTTCAAGCCTGTTGCCCGACATCGCAGCCGACGCCGCCATCTCGGTTCCACTCGCCGGCACGCTGATCACCGCCTTCGCGCTCGCCTACGCGCTCGGCACGCCGATCCTGGCGACGCTCACCGGCGAATGGGACCGGCGGCGCGTCATCTTGTGGACGCTGGTGTTTTTCGTGCTGGGCAATCTGGCGGCGGCGCTGAGTTCGTCGTTCGAATTGCTGCTGATCGCGCGCATCGTCATGGCGCTGTCGTCCGGCCTGTTCGCGGCAACGGCGCAGGGGACGGCCGTGGCGCTTGTCGATGATCATCACCGCGCCCGCGCCATTGCCGTCGTCGTCGGCGGCACCACGGTGGCGGTGGCGGTCGGTGCGCCGCTCGGTGCGCTTGTTGCGACCGTTGCCGGCTGGCGCGGCACGTTCTTTGCCATCGCCGGGCTCGGCGCACTGGCCGGCGCGATCCTGTGGTACCGGTTGCCGCGCGGCATCGTCGGCACCAAGCTGCCGCTCAGGCAGCGGCTGGCCGCAGCCCTTCGCCCCGGCGTGCCATCGATCCTGCTGACCACGCTGCTGGCGCTCACTGGCGCCTTCACGGTCTTTGCCTTTGTCGCGCCGCTGGCTATCGAAGGCGGGGGGTTGAGCCCGATTGCGCTGCCCGGCATGCTGCTCGCCTTCGGTGTCGGCGCCGTCATCGGCAACATTGCCGGCGGGCAGGCTGCCGATCGCTTCGGCGCGACGCGCACCGTCAGCTGGTCGCTGGCGCTGAGTGCGGTGATGCTGGTCATGCTTTCGGTCATCCCGACATTCCTGCCGCACAGCATCGCCGGGCCGGCGCTGATGGCGATGATGGTGCCGTGGGGCATCGTCGGCTGGGCGTTCCCGCCGGCGCAGGCGAGCCGCATCATCAGGCTGGCGCCCGACGCGGCGCCCATCGTGCTGTCGCTCAACGGGTCGGCGCTTTATCTCGGCGTGGCGCTGGGCGCCGTCGTCGGCGGCGCGGTGCTGCGCTATGGCGCGCCGGCCGATCTCGGCCTGGTCGCGGCAGTGTTCCCGATCCTCGGGCTTGGCGTCATGCTGGCCGGCCACCGGGCCGCCCGGGCGGTGGCCATGCCGGCCGAATAAAGTTTTGGCTACCGCCGACCGTCCGAGACCTCAGGGCGCTGCCGGCGGTATACCGAAATCCAGCGCGGCGATGTCATCCAGCGCCGCGCGCAGCATTGCCGCCTGCTCCTTGCCGACCATGTCCTCAAAACGCTGCTGGGCGACGCGCCACAGCTTCATGGCCTCATCGAGCTTGATCAGGCCCTGCGGCGTCAGCCGCACGCGCTTGATACGGCGGTCATTCGGATCAGTGAAGGTTTCGACATAACCGTCGCGGATCAGCGGCTTAAGCGTATGGCCGAGTGCCGACAGGTCCATGACGAGGGCCCCGGCAATCGCGCCCATGGCCGGCTCGTCCCCGATATGGATTTGGTAGAGCAGGCCCTGCTGGGTTGCCTTCAGACCCGACGGGGCGACCACATCGTCATAGAACTGACCAAGCTTGCGCGTCGCGCGGCGCAGCACGGCGTTGTTGCAAAGGGTCAGGCCCGGAAGGGGGTCTTTCGACATGATAGGTTCTCGGCGACGGCGACATGAGGCCCGTTCGCTGCCTCACAAATAATCCCCGCGTCAATCATTGACAAGATAGTGGCATATACCTACTTCGCAAACAGTGGCATATGCCACTAAGTAAATCGCACGGCTTTACCGGCAAGGCGAGGCCGTCGCCCACCGTGCCTCCAGCCGGTTCGAAGCGAAGCAGATCAACCGAAAAAAGGAACAGGACAATGAGTGGACAGAACAACAAGGGCACGGCGGTTGTCACCGGCGCCTCGTCGGGCATCGGCGCGGTTTATGCAGACCGGCTGGCGGGGCAGGGCTATGATCTGGTGCTGGTGGCCCGGCGTGCCGATCGGCTCGAGGAACTGGCCGGCAAGCTGCGCGCCGAATACGGCCGCAAGGTTGGCGTGATCAGCGCCGATCTCGCCGACGACGGCGATTTGCGTCGTGTCGAACAGGTGATATCGGCCGACGACAGCGTAACGCTGCTGGTCAACAATGCCGGCCTTGGGGGCGCGCAGGTCGTGGCAACGGCCGACGCCGATGTGGCGGAGCGAATGATCAAGGTCAATGTCATCGCCTTGACACGCTTGACGCGCGCGGTGCTGCCGGGACTGCTGTCGCGCAACCGTGGCGCTATCGTCAACATCGCTTCGGTGCTGGCGTTCAACACCTCGTTCGGCGGCATCTACAGCGGCACCAAGGCCTATGTCGTCAATTTTACCGAGGCCTTGCAGCGCGAAGTCTCCGGCACCGGGGTGAAGGCGCAGGTGGTGCTGCCAGGGGCCACGCGAACCGAATTCTGGGAACTTGCGGGCAGCGATATCGATAGCCTCCCGAAGGAGATCATCATGACGGCCGACGATCTGGTGGATGCAGCACTTGTCGGCCTTGCCAGCGGAGAAGCCGTCACTGCACCAGCGCTTGCCGATGCGGCCAAGTTGGACATCTTCCTTGGCGCTCGGCAAGCCTTCTACGGCAGCTTGCATGCTGACAAACCGGCGGCACGCTACGCGGCTTGAGGGTCGAGGTGGGATTGGCGCCCTCGCAGAACTTGGGTTCCTCGCCGCACGTTGGTGGGACGAGGAACTCAGGCGTCTAGAGCGGTTCAGCTTTTGATAGAATCGCTGACCCGCTCTAAGTGTTTGTTTTTACGCAATTCCGAACGGAAAACCGCTACGCACTTTTCCTGGAATTGCTCTAGGCTGGCCGCCACATCGGAATGATCGAGGCGGCGAGCAGCAGGCCGAGCGTGATGTTGAGCACTCGCCACTGCCGTTCGGTTCTGAGCAACCGGGCGAGCAGCGCGCCGGCCACGCACCACGCCGACAGCGACAGTGCGGCTGCCAGGCCGAAGACCGCCCCGAGCAGCAGGGCAAGCTGCAGCGGCCCGTTGGCGAGTGCGGCAAACGATGCCGCAGCGCCCAGCCCCATGGCCCAGCCCTTGGGGTTCATCCATTGCAGGCCGGCACCACCGAAAAAGCTGTTCGGCTTTGCCATGGTCACGTCCAGATTGGGTGGGCCGCTGCGGCCGATCTTGAAGGCGAGCCAGATCAGATAGAGCGATCCGGCGATCTTCATCGCCAGTTGCAAGGACGGAGCCGCCGCCAACAGGCCGGCGAGCCCGGCCGCACCTGCCGCGGCCACGGTGGCCAGGCCGGCCGCACTGCCGGCCATCAGCGGAACCGAGCGGCGAAAGCCGAACTGCGCCCCCGACGCTGTCGACAAGGTCGTGGCCATGCCGGGCGTGGAGGTCGAGACCAGCGCAAACAGGACGAGCGGAAAGATGGCCTCAAACATGCTGTTTCCTCTGTTGGGAATCCGGCATGCTAAGCATTGTCATGCATCAGTAAATGCAATGTTTGCCATGGTTAGCATTAGAGAATATAATGCCAACCATGATCCGCAATCTCGACACGGCCCTGGTCCGGACCTTCGTCACCGTCGCCGACAAGGCCAGCATGACGGCGGCGGCGAACGCGCTGCATCTGACGCAGGGCGCCGTCAGCCAGCAGATCAAGCGGCTTGAGGAGGTCCTCGGCTGCAGCCTGTTCGAGCGCGACCGGCGCGGATTGCGGCTGACCCGTTCCGGCGAACGGCTGTTCGGCAAGGGCAAGCGCCTGCTTTCGCTCAATGACGAGATCTGGGCCGAGATGGCGACCAGCGCGGTTGCCGGCGAGGTGCGGCTCGGCGTGCCGTATGATCTGGTCGGCACCATGCTTGCGCCGGTGCTGAAGACCTATGCCGAAACCTATCCGCAGGTCGAGATTTCGCTGGTCTGCGCTTCGTCGCCGGAGCTTGCGGCCGCCCTGGCGGCTGGCACGATGGACCTTGCCGTGATCGAGGAACCGGTCGGTCCGTCCGCCGGCGAGTGTCTTGCCGTCGACCGGCTGGTCTGGGTCGGCGCCAGAGGCGGCATAGCGCGCCGCAAGCGGCCTTTGCCGGTTTCGATGGTGGCGGACACCTGCGCCTTCCGCCCGGCGGTGCTGGCGGCGCTCAACGAGCATCGGCTGGAATGGCGGACCGTGTTCGAGAACGGCAACCTCGACGCGACGACGGCGACGGTGCGTTCGGACCTGGCCGTCACGACCTGGCTGGCCTCTACCGTGCCTGGCGATCTCGACATTCTGTCCGCCGATCCGGAGCTGCCGGCCTTGCCGAATTTCTCGATCAATTTGCATCTGCCGAAGCATGGTGCCGGTCCCGCCGCGCGGGAGTTTGCCGCGTGCATCCGCGATGGGCTGGCGCGGCGGCAACAGGCGGCGTGATCGGCCTTCGCCGCCAACCGCCGGCGGCGCAGAACTTGGGCACCTCGCCCCCACATTCGTGGGGCGAGGAACCCAGGTCCCGTGCTACTTCCAATTCTTGCGCCTCTCGATCTCGGCTTCGGACGGCTGTTCCTGGGCGAAGGACCCGGTCTTGATCTCACCGCCACGTTCATAGCGCGCCATGATGACGCCGGTGCTCGAAGCCAGCGACTTGGTGAGCTGGAAGGCCGCCGGCAGTGCGTCATTGCCGAACAGCCGCTTGCCCTTGCCCAGCACCAACGGGAAGATCAGCAGAGTGATCTCGTCGATCAGGCCGTTGGCGAGCAGGGTCTGGATCAACTCGCTCGATCCCTGGATAAGCAGGTCCGGGCCAGCTTCCTGCTTGAGCTGGCGCAGCGTGGCTACGACATCGTCGCCAAGCGATTGGCTGTTCTGCCAGGTCAGCGAGTCCGGCCTGTGCGTCGCCACATATTTGGTGGTGGCGTTGAAACTGTCGGCGATCAGGCCGCTTTGCTGATACGGCCAATAGGCGGCGAAGATGTCATAGGTCCTGCGGCCGAGAAGCAGCGCGAAAGGTTTCGAGAACGTCTCGTCCATCGCGGCGCCCATCACTTCGTCCCAGTAATGAAACGTCCAGCCACCGAATTCGAAGCCGCCGACCGGGTCTTCCTCCGGCCCGCCAGGCGCCTGCATGACGCCGTCGAGGCTGACGAATGTCGAGGCGGTGATCTTTCTCATTGGATGTTCTCCTTTTTCATCCGTGTCGTCAGATTTCGGTCGAAGGACGGGCGAGCAGGCGCTCATCCGACAGGGCCGGCAAAATTTCTGGCACTTTAGCCCGCCCGGCCCCGATGATTTCCGCCTGCCGGCCGACTGCGAATGTCTTTCGATGAGAACCAGACGTCACCGATGACGGCGATGGCGGTCCGGTCCGGCGCCTTGTCGGCCGTCAGCCAGATCGAGCGGCTGCGCGCGGCCCTGTCGCGGTCGGGGATTTTCGCCGTGGCGCCTGCGAGCGAGGCGCCGACGCAAGGGATAAACCATGACCGCATGAAGGGGTGGCAGGCAAAGCCCTTTTTGGTGCGGGTCACCAAAACCGCCAGGCCGACGCGCTCGGCCGGTCGCCAGGGAAAGACCATGCGGCCACCGGGCTTCAGCGCCTTCAGCCAGTCGGCTGGCGGTGCCACGACGCCGGCATTGACATAGATGATGTCCGACGGCGGCAGGCTGGCGGTCACTGCGTCGCCACCGATGACGGACACATTGCCATAGGGTTCGAGATTCTGCCTCGCGCGATCGGCAAGATCGGCCTCCAGTTCGAAGGCGGTGACGGTGCCTGGCGACACCAGCCGTGCCAGCAGTGCTGTGTAGTAGCCGGTGCCGGCGCCGATATGGGTGACCGCCTCGCCGGGTTTTGGCGCCACTTTGCCGATCCACATAGCGTGCAGAAACGGCTCGCCGTTGTTGATGCCCTTATCAGCATCGAGCGCCACCAGCACATTCTGATAGATGTGGACCGGGTCGGCACTTGGTGTTTCGAGCATGGCGTTACCGGCGACGACCGTCCATGGTCCGGGGCCGAGAAAGGCCTCGCGCGGCACCTCAGCGAAAACCTCATCGAGGCGAGGATCGGCCGAGCCGGCATGGGCGGCCAGCAGCCGCGCGTAGAATTTTCGAGCTTCGGCAATCTGCGTCATGGCCTGGCAAGATAGCGCGGATTGCCGATCTGTCGCATCCGTCCTGGCTGGGAGAGATTTTCAGCCAATGCCGGCGATGGTGTCATAGAGCAGCTTGAAGTTGAGCACCAGGATGAGCGCGGCGACCGCCCAGGCCAGCACGGCGACGCCCCGGGGGATGGCCAGATTGCCCATCTTGCGCTTGTCGGAGACGAACTGCACCAGCGGCACCACCGCGAAGGGGAGCTGCATCGACAGGATCACCTGGCTGAAGACGAGGAGCTGGCCGGTTCCCTTCTCGCCATAGAGCGCGGTGACGACCACCACCGGAACGATCGCTATCCCGCGCGTCAACAGGCGGCGCGCCCATTGCGGGATGCGCAGGCGCAGGAAGCCTTCCATCACGATTTGTCCGGCGAGCGTCGCCGTCACCGTGGAATTCAGGCCGGAGGCAAGCAGCGCCACCGCAAACAGGATCGAAGCGATGCCGAGGCCGAGCAATGGCGACAGAAGCTCGAAGGCCTGGCCGATCTCGGCGACGTCGTGATGGCCGGTGCCGTGGAATGCCACCGCCGAGACGATCAGGATGGAGGCGTTGACGAACAGCGCCAATATTAAGGCGATGGTCGAGTCTGTGGTCGCCCATTTGATGGCATCGCGCTTGCCTTCATCGGTGCGCTCATACGCGCGGGTCTGCACGATCGAGGAATGCAGATAGAGATTATGCGGCATCACGGTGGCGCCGATGATGCCGATGGCGATGTAAAGCATCGCCGGGTTGGTGACGATCTCCGACGACGGCACGAACATGGAATGCAGGATCGAGCCGACCGGCGGAGCGGCGGCGAAGATCTGGATGGCGAAACAGCCGAAGATGATGATCAAAAGCGCAACGATGAAGGCCTCGAGGTAACGGAAGCCCCTGTTCATCAGCAGCAGAACGAGGAAAGCGTCGAGGGCGGTCAAGACGGCGCCGCCGATCAGCGGAATTCCGAACAGCAGCTGTAGCGCAATCGCAGTGCCGATGACCTCGGCCAGATCGCAGGCGATGATGGCCAGCTCGCAGGCGATCCACAGCATGAAATTGACCGGCTGCGGATAATAGGCACGACAGGCCTGGGCGAGGTCGCGACCGGTTGCGATGCCGAGCCTGGCGGCGAGCGCCTGCAGCAGGATCGCCATCAGGTTCGACAGCATGATGATGAAGAGCAGCGTATAGCCGAACTGGGCCCCGCCGGCGAGGTCGGTCGCCCAATTGCCAGGGTCCATGTAGCCGACCGAAACCATGTAACCAGGGCCCATGAAGGCGAACAGCCGACGAAACCAGACCCCGGACTGCGGCACGGCGATCGAGGCGTTGACCTCGCGCAGGCTCGGCTGCTCGTCGTCTTCCGGCCGGGCAAATCGCCACATCGTTCGGGATGCTGCTCCGGCTTCGGTTTCTGACATGGGGGGTTCCGCTGGATCGGCTACGTTGCCGTTCTATCTAGGTCAGGGTTGAACATTATGCAATATGCTATAATTCATTGTGTGTGCTTTTGAGGACCCCTTTGCCGGCGGGGCGAGGGGAGCGGGATCGCTGGTTGCGCCGGCCGTCGAATGCAAATAAACGGCCAGAAGAATGGAAGCCCGTGCTATGAATGTGCAAATGCCGGTGCATCCGCCGACAATCGAGGAGGAGCGCATATTGGCGCTGAAGAACAGACCGGTTCCACGCGAAAAGCCGCTGCCTGACGCCGAGATTCACTCGGAGGGGTTCAGGCAGACGCGCGAAGCGCGTCGCAGCGCGCTGGTCGAGGATTATGTCGAACTCATCGCCGACCTGATCGAGGACGGCAACGAGGCGCGCCAGGTCGATATCGCGGCGCGGCTCGGCGTCGCCCAACCGACCGTGGCCAAAATGCTGACGCGGTTGTGTGCGGATGGGCTCGTTTCCCGGAAGCCCTACCGGGGCGTGTTCCTGACGGATGCCGGCCGCAAGGTCGCGGAAGAGAGCCGCATTCGCCACCAGACGGTGGAAGCCTTCCTGCGCTCGCTCGGCGTCAGCGCCGAAACGGCGCGTATCGATGCCGAGGGCATCGAGCACCATGTCAGCGCCGAGACGCTTGAAGCGTTTCGCAAGGCAATGACGGCGACACGCTGAGTTTACCGCCATTGTGACAGCCCTGCCGGAACCGCCGCGTTGCCGCTGCGTTTGAGATCGTGCCACGCGATTGGCGCGAGGCCGAGGAGGATACGATGGGCGTTGAACAGGCACCGACATCGAAGGGCAAGCAAGCTGCCAAGGGATTGAAGCAAGCTGCGGCGAAGGACGAGCGCAAGACCGAAGCGGAAACCGGGCATCAACTGAGGAAAGGGGCGGCCCGCTTCGATGAGCGCTCGAAGAGCTCGGACGGAAAGAGCGCCGGTGCCAAGCAGAAGATCTGAGCGTAACACCCAAGGCCCCGGAAAGGCGCCAACAAAGTGTCCGCGAGCAGCTTGGCGCCCGCACCAGCGGGAGCATAGCGACGCGCCGGGATCGACTCTCCGCATGCGCACGACGCCGGAGCCGCGCCGCAGCATTCGCTCGATTGACGCCGACAACCCTGATGTTGCGGCCCGTGAGCCTTTGCGCAGCGTGCCGTGACGGCTGCAGCGCTGCGGAGCGCCCTTCATGCGAAAAATGCTGTGACTTGATGCAGCCGTTGGGATATTTGTTGTCGGTCCGGTGAGCCGAGACACGGTTCGATAGACCGGAAATATATTACGGGGGATTCGCCATGCTCTGGAAGGGTCGTCGTCAAAGTGACAATGTCCAGGACCAACGTGGTCAGAGCGGTGGCGGGTTCAACCTGCCTGGCGGCAGGCCCGGCCAGTTCCGCATCCCGATCGGCGGCCGCGCCGGCGGCGGCGGCATTTCTACCATCGTCATCCTGGTCGTGGTGTTCTTCGCGCTGAAGGCCTGCGGCATCGACCCCATGCAGATTCTGGCTGGCGGCGACGGCGGCCTGCTGCCGGGCGGCGGCGGCCAGATCACCGACAACAGCGGTGCGCAGGGCACAGGTGCGCCGGCCTCCGACGAGATGAAGCAGTTCGTCTCGACGGTCCTGGCCGAGACCGAAGATACCTGGAGCGGCATTTTCCAGGCCAACGGCCTGACCTACGAGGACCCGAAGCTGGTTCTGTTCAGCGGACAGATCCGATCGGCCTGCGGCTTCGCCTCTTCGGCAGCCGGTCCGTTCTACTGTCCCGGGGACCGCAAGGTCTACCTCGACACCACCTTCTTCCAGCAGCTCGACCGACAGTTCGGCGCTTCGGGCGATTTCGCCCAAGCCTATGTGATCGCGCACGAAGTCGGCCACCACGTGCAGAACCTCACCGGCATCCTGCCCAAATTCAACCAGATGCGCCAACAGATGGGCGAGGCCCAGGCCAACCATATGTCGGTGCAGGTCGAGCTTCAGGCCGATTGCTTCGCTGGTGTCTGGGCGCATTTCACCGGGCAAAAAGGCATCCTGGAACAGGGTGACATGGAAGAGGCGCTGAACGCGGCCCAGCAGATCGGCGACGACACGATGCAGAAGAAGATGCAGGGCTACGTCATTCCGGAAAGCTTCAACCACGGCACGTCGCAGCAGCGGCAGACCTGGCTGGCGCGCGGCTACAGGAGCGGCAAGCTCTCGGATTGCGATACGTTCAACACCCCGATCTGAAGCGCTTGGTTTTCTCGCTGATCTGACGGCGGCGTTGCCGTCAGGGGATGTCAGGATGGAAACATCATCGGCGTTCCCTTATTGTTCCAGGTGATGCACTCACCTATAAGGTGCCTTCGCCTTCGCCCCGGGCGGCCCGAGGAGATATCATCATGATCGATCCCAAAACCGCCAAGCGGGGTCTTGGGCTCGTTTTCACTACGCTGCTGCTCGACATTATCGGCTTCGGCATGATCATGCCGGTGCTGCCGGCCTATCTCAGGGAGTTGACTGGCGTCGACGTTAGCGAAGCCGCGATCGAAGGTGGCTGGCTGTTGTTCGCCTATGCGGCGATGCAGTTCGTTTTCGCACCGGTGATGGGCGGATTGAGCGATCGGTTCGGACGACGGCCGATCCTGCTCGCCTCCGTGCTCACCTTCTCCATCGACAATCTGATCTGCGCCATTGCCTGGTCCTACCCGATGCTGTTCATCGGCCGGGTGCTGGCCGGCATCAGCGGTGCCAGCTATTCGACGACATCCGCCTTCATCGCCGACATCTCGACCGATGAGAACCGGGCGAAGAATTTCGGCCTGCTCGGCATCGCCTTCGGCGTCGGCTTCGTCATCGGGCCGGTCCTGGGCGGGGTGCTCGGCACGTTCGGGCCGCGCGTGCCGTTCTATTTCGCTGCCGGGCTTGCTTTCGTTAACTTCCTGATCGCGCTGTTTTTCTTGCCGGAAACGCTTGATGACAAGCACCGTCGCCGCTTCGACTGGAAACGCGCGAATCCGGTTGGCACGCTCATCCAGATGCGCAATTACGAAGGCATCGGCTGGATCGGCCTTGTCTTCTTCCTGATGACGCTTGGGCACATGATGTATCCGGCGGTCTGGTCGTTCGTTTCCAACTACCGCTATGGCTGGAGCGAACAGCAGATCGGCTTCTCGCTTGGCGCCTTCGGCCTCTGCGGGGCGATCGTCATGGCGACGGTGCTGCCGCGCGTGATCCCCAAGCTTGGCGAGTGGAGGACGGCGGTAATCGGTCTGGCGTTTACCGCCCTCAGCGCCTTCGGCTACGCCTTCGCCTGGCAAGGCTGGATGATCTATGCGGTGATCGTCGTCGGCTGCCTCGAAGCGTTGGCCGATCCGCCGCTCAGGAGCCTCGCCGCCGCCAAAGTGCCGCCTTCGGCGCAAGGCGAACTCCAGGGCGCGATGACTTCAATCTTCTCGATCACCTCGATTATCACGCCGCTGCTTTATACGGCGATCTTTTCCTGGTTCACGGGGCCGAACGCGCCCGTGACCTTCGGCGGCGCGCCCTATCTGCTCGGCGCGATTTTCCTGACGCTGGCGCTCATCGTCTTCATCACGAAAGTGGCCAAACCGACGCCGAAGGAAGCCGAGCTCATGCATGCGCAGGAAGCGGTGACTGACACGGCTTGAACGGCGCGACGCGCGCCTCGGTCCTTCCACTGCTTGGCTGGTCTGCCGCTAAGCCCGCTCCGCCAGCAATTCCTCGCCGCGCTTTTCACGGATGAGGTTGACGAAGCGGCGGAACAGATAGTGCGAATCCTGTGGGCCGGGCGAGGCTTCGGGATGATGCTGGACCGAGAACACCGGCCTGCCTGTCAGGGTGATGCCGCAGTTCGAGCCGTCGAACAGCGAGACATGGGTCTCTTCGACGCCGCTTGGCAACGAGTCGGCATCGACGGCAAAGCCGTGGTTCATCGAGACGATCTCGACCTTGCCGGTGGTGTGATCCTTGACCGGATGGTTGGCGCCGTGATGACCCTGATGCATTTTGGCGGTCTTGCCGCCCAGCGCCAGCGCCAGCATCTGATGACCGAGGCAGATGCCGAAGACCGGGATGTCGGTCTTGAGCAGGTCCTGGATAACAGGAACGGCATAGTCGCCGGTGGCTTCGGGATCCCCGGGACCGTTGGAGAGAAAGATGCCGTCGGGCCGCATGGCCAGGATCTCCTCGGCGCCGGTGTTGGCCGGCACCACGGTGACCTTGGCGCCAAGACCGGCAAGCAAGCGCAATATGTTGCGCTTGACGCCGTAGTCGATGGCGACGACATGCATGGACGGATCGGTCTGTTCGCCAAAGCCCTCGTCCCAGACCCAGGGCGTCTCGCGCCAGACCGAGGACTGGCCGGAGGTGACGTCCTTGGCCAGATCGAGCCCGATCAGGCCGGACCAGGCAGAAGCCTGGCGCTTCAGATCGTCAATGTCGAAGATGCCGTCGGGCGCGTGCGCGATGACGGCGTTCGGCATGCCCTTTTCACGGATCAGCGCGGTCAGGGCGCGGGTGTCGATGCCCGAAAGCGCTACGATGCCGCGTTTCTTCAGCCATTGGTCGAGACCGGCCGCGGCGCGATAGCTGGACGGATTGGTCACGTCGGCCTTGAACACGGCGCCGACGGCGCCGGCGCGGGCAACCGGGTTGAGATCCTCGATGTCCTCGTCATTGGTGCCGATATTGCCGATATGCGGAAAGGTGAAGGTGACGATCTGACCGGCATAGGACGGATCGGTGAGGATTTCCTGATAGCCTGTCAGCGCGGTGTTGAAGCAAACCTCGGCAACGGCGGAGCCGGTGGCGCCAAGACCGCGACCCTCGATGACGGTGCCGTCGGCCAGCACCAGCAAGGCGGTCGGCTTCTCAGTGGCCCAGGGGGCAGTCATCGTTGCCATGGCGGCACTCCTAAAGGGCTGCGCCCTTCGATCGGCGCAGCAAACCGCGCGCAGCGGCGATTTCGCAGCCAGCGCGCGCAACAAAAATTCAGCTCATGCAAGGCCCAGTACATAGGGGAAGGCGCCAGAGCGGTCAATGAGGCCATGCCCGAAGCCGCAATTTATTTCGTCGAACGATATCAGCGGTTTGCCGGGCGCTGTCGAATTTGCCTTGGGCTTTCGGCACGGCTATTGTCCGCCACATTCGAAGGAGAAAGCATCATGCGCGGCAAAATCGCCGAATCCCTGAAGAGCGCGATGAAGGCGCAGGACAAGCGTCGGCTGCCGACCTTACGGCTGATCCAAGCGGCCATTCACGATCGCGACATCGCCAATCGCGGCGCCGGCAAGGAGCCGGCAAGCGATGACGAGATCCTGCAGATACTGGCCAAGATGGTGAAGCAGCGCGAGGAGTCGGCCAAGGCGTTCGACGACGGCAAGCGGCCGGAGCTTGCCGCGCAGGAGCGCGACGAGATGGCCGTCATCCGAGATTTCCTGCCGACGCAACTGGACCAGGCCGAGACCGAAACGGCAATCCGTGCCGCCATCGCCGAGGCCGGCGCCAGCGGGGTCAAGGACATGGGCAAGGTGATGGCCGTGCTCAAGGAGAAATACGCCGGCCAGATGGATTTCTCCAAGGCGAGCGGCATCGTCAAGGGACTGCTGCAGTAGGGATTTTCCCGCTACAGCGATGCTCATAAGTCGTGGGGGAGGCGACCGCGAGGAGCCAACCCCGCCGGATGATCCTCAAGCGCTCTTCGATCTCCTCTGAGAGCGGGCGGTAGCTCGCACCGACATGTTCAGTGCCACGGCGGCCCGAATGAGCGCCTTCAATGCCTCTTCATCGATCTTGTCGCCCTCATGGATATCGATGGCGCGTCTGGTGTTGCCTTCGAGGCTGGAGTTGAAGAGGCCAGAAGGGTCTTCCAGCGAGGCGCCCTTGGCGAAGGTCATCTTCACGACATTCTTGTACGTCTCACCGGTGCAGATTATTCCCGCGTGCTCCCACACCGGAACCCCTCGCCACTTCCATTCCTCGACGACTTCGGGGTCAGCCTGCTTGATGAGGCTTCTGACCCGAGCGAGCGTCTCGCCCCGCCAATCGCTCAGCTCGCCGATTTTCGCATCTATCAACCGAGAGGGAGCGTCTCCTCCTTCTGCTTCCTTCGAATCGCTCTTCTTCATGGCTGTTGTCGCTTTGGTCATGGTTGGTCCCAGTGGCTTGTGCACGTTCGGCGTCTGGCGTCTCACGACGGCATAGATGCAGCGAGCCGTTTTCCATTCCGGGCGAAGCGCCTGGCTCGTGACAAACTCTCTACGCCGAGGAGGAACCTTCCTCCGTCCGGACACGTTTTGCAACGAAGATCATACGAAAATGGAGCATCGATTGGCGGCGCGTGTGTTGAACATTATCGGCGCCGCCAGCAGCGCCGGCGCCTATTCGCCGGGGCAGGAACAGGCCCCTGCGGCCTTTCGGCGACACGGGCTTGCAGAGGCGCTTGCGAGCCGAGGCAGAACCATCACGGATCATGGCGATGTTGCATCGTTTAGGTGGCGGCCGGATCCCTCGCGGCCGCAGGCCATGAACCTGGAGGCCGTGCGCGACGCCTGTGACTTGGTCGCAAGCCATGTGGCGACGGCGATCGCGGCGCAGGAGGACGTGCTTGTCCTGGGCGGCGATTGTACTGTGGAGCTGGGAACCGTCGCCGGAGCGAACGCCGCTGGCGCGCGGATTGGACTCGTCTACATTGACTTCGACGCCGATCTCAACACGCCAGACACGAGCGATGGCGCCTTGGACTGGACCGGTGTCGCGCATCTACTGGATATTCCCGGATGCGAGCCTGCGCTCGCCAGGCTCGGTCCGACCCGTCCGATGCTCGTGCCTCGGCAGCTTCTCTATTTCGGCGTTGAGAATATCACTGCGCCCGAAGCCATCACGATGCAGGATTATGCGATTGAGGCGATATCGCGCGAGGAAGCGTTGAGCGATATCGAGGCGGCGGCGACGCGCGCGGCCGAATGGGCGGCGCGCTTTGACTGCGTGCTCATTCACTTCGATGTCGATGTACTCTCCTTCATCGATTTTCCGGTCGCCGAGAATGTGCGCCGTTGCGACGGTCTCAAACTGGAGCAAGCCGCCTTCGTGCTGAAGCGGTTGACCGCCCTGCCGCAATGGCGCGGTCTGACCATCACGGAGATCAATCCGGCCCATGCGCCAGACGAGTCCACCGCGTTCAAACGCTTGAATGAGGTGCTTCTAGACGCCGTTGGCTAGTTCGAGATGCGTCTCACAGCCGTTCGCCGGGCAATTGGCTGGCTTGCTTCACCCAGGCGGCGAACTGAGCTTCGTCGAGCTGGTCCTCATAAACGTCGAGATAGCGCACTTCCTTGTGCTTGGATTCCCCCGGAGGAACAGGGCGTAGCGACGTGCCTCGGAAGAAGGTCACTTTGACGTAGCGCGCAAAGACATGGAACGACAGAAACCAGCCCTGGCCCTCGATGCCGTAAAAAGGCGAGTTCCATTTGACTGCCTTGTGCACGCTGGGGACGGTGCGCACGATGGTCGCGTCGAGGCGCCGCCCCACATCGCTTTTCCACCCCGGCATGGCCGCGATGTAGGCCTGCACGGGAGCATCGCCGTAGCCCTTCGGGATCTGAGGGTTGCCGCCCGAGAGGAGGGTCGGCTTCGTCGCGACCCGCTCGGCCTTCGCCGACTTCTCAGACGTGTTGCCGGCCATTGTGTTCACTCCAATTGGTAGCCCTAGCGATAATGCTTGATTTTAGAAAGCTGCCCCTGAAGATCAACTTCCGAATTCTATTGATCTCTGCCCAAAGCGATAAGGCACAGGCAGAGGCTGCAAGGTCGTACCTCATGATCGAACTCGTCAGACCGGCGCTTGAACATCTGCCGTCCTACAAGGCCGCGCTTGAGCGCGGCTGGTCGCCGGACAATGTGCGGCTGATGGAGGCGGTGCGCGAGCAGCTTGCGGCCATCGAAAAGGATCCAGTGGCCTTCCTCGGCGGTCTCGACGACCCGGAGGCCAAGGGACCCCCAATCCATCTGCCGGATGGATCGACAGTGCAGCGCTTGCCAGGATTCCGGCGTTGGATCTGGGATGGCGAAGTCGCCGGCTCGATCGGCTTGCGCTGGCAGCGCGGCACCGCCGAGCTGCCGCCGCATGTGCTCGGCCATATCGGTTATGCGGTGGTGCCGTGGAAGCAGCGACGCGGCTATGCGACGGAGGCGCTGCGGCTGATGCTCAGCGAGGCGCGGGCGCTCGGCCTGCCCTTCGTCGAGATCACCGCCAAGCCGGGTAATCTCGCCTCACAGAAGGTGGTGCTGGCCAATGGCGGCCAGCTCGTCGGGCGTTTCTTCGAGGACGCTGTCTATGGCGGCGCCGAAAGCTTGCGGTTCCGGATCGAGTTGTAGGGGGTTGGGTCGGCCCCATCCGTCAGCGGTCGAAATCCATCGACAATGCAATATCCCTCTGGGCTTCGAGTTCGGCGAGCCTGCCCTGGAGCGCACTGCTGATCGAGGCGTAGGCGGCGGCGCCGAAGGTCAGCCGCCGGGGAGCGGGATCTTGCTCTACGGAGGCGATCATCGTCTCGACCATCTTCTCTGGATCGCCCTTCACTTCGAAGCGGCCTTCGGCAAAAGCCCGGCGCAGGTCACCAACCGGCGTGTTCTCATAGCTAATAGTAGGCTCGGCGCTGACCAGGCCGGCCGCAAAGTTCGTCCGCGTCGGTCCGGGCTCGACGATCGTGAAGGCGATGCCAAACGGCGCGACCTCCTGCCGGGCGGATTCGACAAAGCCCTCAATGCCCCATTTGGTGGCGTGATAGAGGCTGAAACTAGGATAAGCCATCTGCCCGCCTTCCGAGGAGATTTGCAGAATCCGGCCACTGCCCTGTTTTCTTAGATGCGGGAGCACGGTGCGGATGAGCTGGATCGAGCCGATCAGGTTGGTGTCGATCAGATCACGGATCTGGTCGTCACCCAGTTCTTCCGCCGCGCCGAACAGGCCATAGCCGGCATTGCTGACTATGACATCGATGCGGCCCAGATCGTGAAAAGCCTTGTCGACCGCCCGCCGCATTGCCTCGGTGTCGGTAACGTCAAGCGAAGCGATCCAAAGGCGATCGCCGTAATCCGCCTTCAGGCCGGCAAGCGCCTCCGGCTTGCGCACGGTCGCGGCCACCCGGTCGCCGCGGGCCAGAAGTCTTTCCGTTAAGAGCCGTCCGAAGCCGGAGGAGGTGCCAGTGATGAACCATGTTCTGGTCGTGGGAGAAATCTTGGTCATGGGAGAAGTCCTTGTTCCCCAAGCCGCGTGATCGCGGCGATCTCCACACAAGATATCCCTTCCGATTCATGGTACTATCCATCCAATCTTGCATGAGTTGATGAAGATTCCCCATGAATGACGAGCCCGGCCTTCGCGAACTGACTGCACTTGCCGCAATTGTCTCCCGCCGCAGCTTTCGCAAGGCGGCGGACGATCTCGACCTGTCGCCCTCGACGCTCAGCCACATGATGCGGGCTCTGGAGCGAGACATGGGCGTGCGCCTGCTTAATCGTACGACGCGCAGCGTGGCGCCGACGGAAGCAGGCGAAAGGCTCGTCGCGCGCCTGCAGCCGCTGTTGCGGGATATAGACGCGGCGCTTGCGGAAGTGGATAATTTCCGCAAGCTTCCGGCAGGTACGCTACGGATCAATTCCAGCGAGATCGCAGCCCGACTGCTGCTCAAATCCGTGATACCGGCTTTTCTTGCTCGATACCCGCAGGTTTCGCTCGATCTGGTCACCGAGGGGAGACTGGTCGATATTGTCGCCGAAGGCTTTGACGCGGGCATCCGTCTTGGCGAGGCTGTGCCGCAAGACATGGTCGCGATACGCTTCGGCGGCGAGACACGCTTCATTGCCGTCGCGTCGCCTGCCTACCTCGCCGCCCGCCAGGTCCCGAGAGTTCCGGACGACCTGAAGGATCACAGCTGCATCCGATTCCGCCTGCCGAGCGGCAAACCCTATCGCTGGGAATTCGAGAAGCATGGCCAGGAAATCTCGATCGATGTCCCTGGCATGCTCACTCTCGATCATATGGAACTGATGGCTGAGGCAGCGGTCGGTGGCTTGGGAATCGCTTACATCTCCGACAGGTCTGCCCAGGCCTACATCGAGCAGGGGACGCTCGTCAGTGTGTTGGACGATTGGTGTCCGCCTATTCCCGGCCTATACCTCTACTATCCCGGTCATCGTCTTGTACCGCCGGCCCTGCGCGCCTTCATCGATGTACTGAAAGAGACAGGCTAAGGAGCCTATCCGCGCGGTGTCGTCTATTCGGCCGCGGCCGGCAGGGGTGGTGCGGCCTTGCTGCGCCATTCCGAAACATGCGAGGCGACCGCGACCGCCACAGCGACCAGCATGGCGATCGCGCCAACCACCGGCAGGCTGCGGTAGCCGTAGCCGGCATTGAGCATGGCGGCGCCGAGTGAGGCGGCCAGCGCGATGCCGACATTGAAGCCCGCCGGGATGAGTGATGAGGCGAGGTTGGAGGCATCCGCCGTCCAGGTCAGGATACGGGTCTGAATCGGCGTTCCGATGGCAAAGCTGAGACCGCCCCAGACAATGATCGCCACCACCATCGGCACCGGGTAGGGGCTGACGGCGTAAATGACGGCAAGTGTCACCGCTTGCATGAAAAGCATGGTGATGAGAGACGGCATCAGTTTCCAGTCGGCGAGCCGCCCGCCAAGAAAGACGCCGATCGTCGCGCCGACCCCGTTGAGCAGGAGCACCCAAGGTATCAGATCCTCGTCGAGGCCGGTGATTTCAAGCAGCGTCGGCGTGATGTAGGTGAAGAGGCCGAACTGGCCGATCATCAACATCAGCATGAGGATCAGCGACGTCCAGACCTGCTGGCGTGTGAGCACGCGAACCTCGCTGCCAAAGCTGACCGACTGGCGCGACGAACCCGTCTTGCGCGGCAGCAGGGCGGTGATCGCTGCGATGGACACCATGCCAAGCGCGCACATCACCCAGAATGTCGCGCGCCACCCCCAGACATTGCCGATCGCCGTGCCGGCTGGCACGCCGATGACATTGGAAACAGTCAGGCCCGACAGGATGAGCGCAACCGCCATTCCACGCTGATCCTGGCGGACCAGGCCGACCGCCACAACCATCGCGGCGCCAAAATAGGCGCCGTGCGCCACGGCCACCGCAATCCGCAACAGCAACATGGAGGCGAAATCGGGTGCAAGTGCGCAGGCGGCCTGGCCGATGGTGAAGGCTGCGGCAAGGCCGAGCAGCAAGGCCTTGCGGGAAATCGCCTTGGTGGCGAGCGTCAGCAGCGGTCCGCCGACCGCGATGCCGCCGGCGTAACCGGAGACGAGGTAGCCGGCAGTCGGGATGGAGACGCCAAGGCCATCCGCCACCTGCGGCAGCACGCCGGCGATGACGAACTCGGTGGTGCCGAATGCGAAGGCAGCGATGAACAGGGCGATAAGGGGAAGCATGGCGCGGGAAGGCGATCCTTGAATGAGATGGCCTCAAATCACGAACGAGAGCTGCGGGCAATCCAGAAATTATCGACGCCGCTTTAGGTTTTCTTGATCGGTTCAGCCGGGCTTCAGCCGCATGCCGGCAAGGCTAGATGGTCGTCTTCTTCCTCCCATAGGGAATTTTCAACCACGCGCGCTCGTGAAGATAGTAGAGCAGCGACTTGGTGATGACCTCAGTCAGTCCGATGGCCGCGGCGAGCTTGATGCTGCCTGTCACGACGAGCGAAATGATTATCGTGTCGATAGTGCCGGTGACGCGCCAGGAAAGCGCCTTGGCGAAACTGCGCGAATGGGTATCCATCGACTTTTCTCCCGGCGGATTTTGAACCCTTAGAGCGCCTTGCGTTTTGGTGGAACCGCGCTCCAGGTCTTTGCTTGACGCATTTTGTCGGACGCCAAACGAAGACGTTTGGCTGCAAAATGCTCTAGCCGACAGACGGGAGGTTGAGCAAAGGCTAATTTTCGCGGCTGGCTCGAAGCAATTCCCGCGCTGATGTTCGGGCAATAGGCTTTCCGCCTGCAGCCCAGTCTATCCGGCTTTCAGCCGCGAGCCGGTGAGCAGGCCGCGTTCCTCGAGCACGGGATAGGCCATCGAGGCGAGCAGCGAGTTGATCTGCTTCAAGTCGCGGATGGTGTCGAGATGGATCGAGCTGGTCTCGACGCTCTTGGCGGTGCCGTCGCGCAGCCGCACGAAATGGCTGGCGCTGGTCTCCTTCTCGCGGTCGCGCAGCCGGTCCTTTTCCAGCACCAACTGGCGGGCGGTCTCCGGATCGCGCGAGACCAGCACATTGAAGGCAAGCTGCGCGTTGGCGAGCACCGAGGCGTGGAAGGCGCAAAGCTCGCGCCAGCCCTCGGGCGTGAACTCCAGCCCCCGCTCGAGCTTCTTCCTGACATGCACCAGCATATTGCGCACGATGATGTCGCCGACCTGCTCGAGCTTGACGCAGGCGCCGATCAACTCCTGGCAGCGCAGCGCCTCGTCCTCGCTCAGCGGGTTCCTGGTGACCTTGGCCAGATAGAGCTTTATCGCAGCGTGCTTCTTGTCGACGCGGTCGTCGAGCGCGGCCAGCGCCTTGATCTTGTCGGCGTCGGCGCTCTCATAGAGTTCGATGATGCGCTTCAGCATGATCTCGACCGTCTCGCAGACCCGCACCACTTCGCGGGTAGCATTGGCCAGCGCCTGGCTTGGCACGTCGAGGGCGCTGTCATTGAGCGCGGACAGCTCGACGACGTCGAGCGCTTCGGCCGGCACCTGTCTGGTGCCGAGCGCCACGATTTTTTCCGAAGCGCGGTAGACGAGACCGGCCAGCGGCAGGCCGGCAACCAGGATCAGGATGTTGAAGAGGATATGCGCGTTGACGATTTGGTCGGGCACGGTGGCACCGAGAAAGGCGACCGGCGGCTTCAACCACAGGAACAGGATCAGCATGGCCAGAGAGCCCATGCCGCGCATCAGGAGATTGCCGATCGGAACGACACGCACACCCGGTTCCGCGTTGCGGGTGAGCAGCGGCGCGATGATCGACGAGCCGAGATTTACGCCGAGCACCAGCACGATGCCGAGTTCGGGCGGGATGAAGCCGCGGCCGGCCAGCGTCACCATCAGCAGGACCGCGGCGATCGAGGAATGGAACAGCCAGGTGACCAGCGCCGCCAGGATATAGGCGGTGACCGGGTCGCCGGAGAAGTACTCGACGATAACCGGCATCAGCGTGCTCTGGCGCAGCGGCTCCGACGCCTGGCCGATCATTTCCAGCGACAATACCAAAAGGCCGATGCCGACCAGGATGCGGCCGAACTGGCGCCAGTCGCGGCGCTCGGTGGCCATGAACATGACAGTGCCGGCGACAAGGCAGATCGGCACCAGCAGCGACAGATCGAAGGTGAGCAGCTTGACCACCAGCGCCGAACCGATCTCGGCCCCGCGCACGGCAAGCTGGCCCGACATGCCGCTGACGATACCGGCGCCGGCGAAGGAGCCGACCAGCAAGGTGACTGCGGTGGAGCTTTGCAGCGCGATCGCCAGGCCGCAGCCGGCCAGAACCGCCATGAAAGGATTGCGCATGGTGGCGCGCAGCTTGTGGCGCAGCACATCGCCATAGGCGCGCTCGACGCCGGTCTTGACCAGGCGGGTGGCAAACAGCATCAGCGCCACCGCGCCGGCAAGATGCAGCAAAACGACGGAGCCGCTCATATCAGGCTCGCAATCCGACAGGCACCAGCGATGCGGGCACCATGACGGCAAAGGGGCAAAAGAGGGTGCGAATCAAGGACATTGCAAAGGTCGATACTACTCCGATTAATTTTAGCCGGATAATAAATTTTGCCCAATTTTGGCGGCTGTTGGCGCGCGACAGGGCGTGTCGGAAATGGATGGAGCGCAAAATGGTTGCATTGCCGGCCGGCTTCTGGATGGCCGCGCGATCAAGTGCAGGCTACATCTTCGGATCCGGTTTGAGGAGAGTGTTGAATTAGGCAGTCTAAATATAAGAAATCATTACAAAAACGTAATCTGACTGTTCAGTTTCGGTTCATTCTTCGGGCTCTATTCCTCAGGCATCGACAACCAAGGAGTACCCCGTCATGAAACGCATCATTCTTTCCGCAGTCGCCGTCTCGATGCTGGCTGCCACGTCCCTGCAGGGCCAGGCAGCGCCGCTGAACGCACCGAACGCGCCGCAGTCGTCCTACAGCCAGGTTGACTGGAAGAAGCCCGGCAAGCATGTCGACGTGAAGAAGCGCGTCGTGGTGAAGAAGCGCGTCGTGGTGAAGAAGAAAGTCGTGGTGAAGAGGAACCATTGGCGCAACGGCCAGAGATATTCCAGCTGGAAGCGCCATCAGCCGATCCGCGATTATCGCCACTATGGCCTGCGTCGCCCCGGCCGTGGCCAGGAGTGGATCCGCGTCGGCAACGACTATCTCTTGGTCAGCGTCGTCTCCGGCATCATCTTTGGCGCGATCGCCGCGCACTGACCGTCAGACGTCGATCGGCACTATGCCGGAATTGGAAAGAAGGCGGCCGGCAACGGCCGCCTTCTTTTGCCCTGTGAAAACCGGGTATGGTGGCGCATTAGGAGTCGTCGGGTTTCGCCGGCGTGACTATATGGAGGGCAAACGAGCCGTTCCCGATGCGCTTTCCACCTGCCTTTCTTGACGAGATACGCGACCGCGTGCCGATTTCATCGGTAATCGGCCAGCGCGTGGCGTGGGACAGGAAGAAGACCAACGCCCCGCGCGGCGACTATTGGGCTTGCTGCCCGTTCCATGGCGAGAAGAGCCCGTCCTTCCATTGCGAGGACAAGAAGGGCCGCTATCACTGCTTCGGCTGCTCAGTTTCGGGCGACCATTTCAAGTTCCTGACTGAACTCGACGGAATGAGCTTTCCTGAAGCGGTCGAGAAGATCGCCGACATGGCCGGCGTACCGATGCCGGTTCGCGATGCCCAGGAGGAACGGCGCGAAAAGGAACGCGCCAGCCTGACCGATGTCATGGAGATGGCGACCGCCTTCTTCCAGGATCGGCTGCAGGGACCGGAAGGCGCAAAAGCCCGCGCCTATCTGCGCGACCGCGGCCTGACGCCGGCGACGCAGCAGTCGTTCCGGCTCGGCTATGCGCCCGACAGCCGCAACGCGCTGAAGGAGCACCTTGCCGCCAAGGGCGTGCCCAAGGCCGATATCGAGGCATGCGGGCTGGTCCGCCATGGCGACGACGTTCCGGTTTCCTACGACTGGTTCCGCGACCGCATCATGTTCCCGATCCCGGATTCCAGAGGCAAGGTAATCGCCTTCGGCGGGCGGGCGCTGGCACCCGATGCGCTGGCCAAATACATGAATTCGCCCGACACCGAGCTCTTCCACAAGGGCAATGTGCTCTACAATTTCGCTCGCGCGAGAAAGGCGTTGGCCAAGGGCGGCACGGTCATCGCCGTTGAAGGCTACATGGACGTGATCGCCCTGGCGCAGGCCGGCTTCGAGAATGCCGTAGCGCCGCTCGGCACCGCTCTGACCGAAAACCAGCTCGAGCTGCTGTGGCGCATGGCCGGCGAGCCAGTGCTGTGTTTCGATGGCGACCAAGCCGGGCTGAAGGCGGCATGGCGCGCCGCCGACATGGCGCTGCCGGCGGTTCAGGCAGGCCGCTCGGTGCGCTTTGCTCTTCTGCCGGAAGGCAAGGATCCCGACGATCTGGTCAAGGCCGAAGGACCGGACGCGTTTCGCGTCGTGCTTTCCGAGGCGCGGCCGCTCGCCGATCTTTTGTGGGCGCGCGAAACGGCCGGCGGCATCTTCGATACGCCGGAGCGGCGGGCGGAACTGGAAAAGACGCTTCGCGAACTGACCAGCCGCATCCGCGACGAGAGCTTGCGCTACCACTATCAACAGGAAATGCGTGAGCGGGTGCTGAGCTTTTTCGGCGCCCAGCGCGGGCGCCAAGAGCGTCGTCAAGATGGGCGGCCCGGCGACCGCTTTCAGGGGGGCAAGGGCTCAGCTCCTGGCGGACAGTTCGCGCGAAGCGGCGGTGGACGCACCGCGATCACCGAAAGCCTCGGCCGCTCGGCGCTGGTCAGGCGCGGCAGTGAGGGGATGTCGGTGCGCGAGGCAACGATCATTGCAGCTCTCGTCAATCATCCGGCGCTGATCGACGAGAATTTCGCACATGTCGAGTTCCTCGACCTGGCCAACACCGATCTGAAGCTGCTGCATGCAGCCATTCTCGATGCGATGGCGCATGACATGGCCAACGACCGCAACGCTGTGATCGCGACGATCGAACGGGCCGGCTGCGGCGAAATCTGGGCGCGCGTGGTGGCGCTGATCAAGCGGGCGCGGCAATGGCCGGCGCTGGAAACGGCCGGACTTGACGATGCCCGCGACGCCTTCAGCCAGGCGCTCCACTTGCAGCGCAGCGCGCGCACCTTACATAAGGAGCTGAAACAGGCGGAAGCGGCGCTCGCCAGCGATCCCACGGACGAAAACTACCGGCATCTCGTCGAGATACAGGCGCAATTTCGTGATGTGCAAGCAACGGAAGCGCTGATCGAAGGGTTCGGCGTGTCCTCGGGCAGGGCCGGGCGGGCGTAGGTCGAAGCTTACGAAAGAGTGAAAGTGCAGAACCGTGCTTGCGCGTCGAATCAGCCGCGGCGCTTTAAGTCGGGTAATTGATTCGCTTTTTTCATGCGAATCATGCGAGAGGCGCTTGACCTTCTGGCAGAATGACGGAATCAGGACGATTCGAAACGTTAACCCGCGCCGGCGTCGACGGGAAATGCAGCGATGTGAGGTACCGGTCACTGGACAGGCAGTCAGCCTGCCACAGATACCAGGGTTAATCTGGACTTAACGAGAGATGCAGTTACTGGCCCGGGGAAGCGCGTTCGAGAGCGAACGCATCTGATTTAACCGGTACGGCAGCTTACGCGGCTTTGATACTTGGCCGCTTGGAGAAAATAAAGAATGGCGACAAAAGAAAAGGAAGAGGTCGAGACCGAACGCGAAGGCGCCACCGATGGCCCTCTGCTCGACCTTTCCGACGATGCTGTCAAGAAGATGATCAAGGCCGCCAAGAAGCGCGGCTATGTCACCATGGACGAACTGAATTCGGTGTTGCCCTCGGAGGAAGTAACCTCCGAGCAGATCGAGGACACGATGGCCATGCTCTCCGACATGGGCATCAACGTGGTCGAGGACGACGAGCAGGGCGAGGAGCCCGAAGCCGCCGACGCGGCCGCCGACGCCGAGGAAGACGCCAACGAGCTGGCCGAGCAGACCGGCACCGCCGTTGCCGCGACGACCACCAAGAAAGAGCCGACCGACCGCACCGACGATCCGGTTCGCATGTATCTGCGCGAGATGGGCTCGGTCGAGCTTCTGTCGCGCGAAGGCGAAATCGCGATAGCCAAGCGCATCGAGGCCGGCCGCGAGACGATGATCGCGGGCCTGTGCGAAAGCCCGCTGACCTTCCAGGCCATCATCATCTGGCGCGACGAGCTCAACGAATCAAAGATCCTGCTGCGCGAGATCATCGACCTCGAGGCGACCTATGCCGGGCCAGAGGCCAAGCAGGCACCGGTGGTCGAGCGGATCGAGGAAGCCAAGACCGAGGAAAAGCCGCGCCGTTCGCGCGAGGACGAGGAAGACATCACCAATGTCGGCGCCGACACGCGCGGTCTGACCGACGACGACGAGGAAGACGAGGACGAGGCGAGCCTGTCGCTGGCAGCGATGGAAGCGGAACTGCGTCCGCAGGTGATGGAGACGCTCGACGTCATCGCCGACACCTACAAGAAGTTGCGCAAGCTGCAGGACCAGCAGGTCGAGAACCGGCTGGCCGCAGCCGGCACGCTGTCGCCCAGCCAGGACCGCCGGCTGAAGGAGCTGAAGGACCAGCTGATCAAGGCGGTGAAGTCGCTGTCCCTGAACACGGCGCGCATCGAGGCATTGGTCGAGCAGCTCTACGACATCAACAAGCGCCTGGTGCAGAACGAAGGCAAGCTGTTGCGGCTGGCCGAAAGCTATGGCGTGCGCCGCGAGGAATTCCTGAAGGAGTACCAGGGCTCGGAGCTCGATCCGAACTGGACGCGCTCGATCGGCAATCTGACCTCGCGCGGGTGGAAGGAATTCACCAAGAACGAGAAGGACGCGATCCGCGACCTGCGTGCGGAGATCCAGAACCTCGCCACCGAAACGGCGATCTCGATCCTGGAATTCCGCAAGATCGTCAACCAGGTGCAGAAGGGCGAGCGCGAAGCCGCGATCGCCAAGAAGGAAATGGTGGAGGCCAATCTGCGCCTCGTCATTTCCATCGCCAAGAAATACACCAATCGCGGCCTGCAGTTCCTCGACCTGATCCAGGAAGGCAATATCGGCCTGATGAAGGCGGTCGATAAATTCGAGTACCGCCGCGGCTATAAGTTCTCGACCTATGCAACGTGGTGGATCCGGCAGGCGATCACCCGCTCGATCGCCGACCAGGCGCGCACCATCCGCATCCCGGTGCACATGATCGAGACGATCAACAAGATCGTGCGCACCTCGCGCCAGATGCTGCATGAGATCGGCCGCGAGCCGACGCCGGAAGAACTGGCGGAAAAGCTCGCCATGCCGCTGGAAAAAGTGCGCAAGGTGCTGAAGATCGCTAAGGAGCCGATCTCGCTCGAAACGCCGGTCGGCGACGAGGAGGATTCGCATCTGGGCGATTTCATCGAGGACAAGATGGCGATCCTGCCGATCGACGCGGCGATCCAGGCCAATCTGCGCGAAACGACGACACGGGTGCTTGCCTCGCTTACCCCGCGCGAAGAACGCGTGCTCAGAATGCGTTTCGGCATCGGCATGAACACCGACCACACGCTGGAGGAAGTCGGCCAGCAGTTCTCGGTGACCCGCGAGCGCATCCGCCAGATCGAAGCCAAGGCGCTGCGCAAGCTCAAGCACCCGAGCCGCTCGCGCAAGCTCAGGAGCTTCCTCGACAGCTGATGCCGGGTACCGGGTAATCAATTCAAGGGCGCTACGGCGCCCTTTTTCGTTGTGGCAGGGATTGTCTCGCAGACGATGCGGTTGTTCTTGCAGCACACCTGCTGTGGGAGGATAATCTGGCGTCGGATGCATTTTCTGGGCGACAAACCCGGATGCCCGCCCCGGCAGTGACGCCGTGCTCCGAGGCCCCGGAGGGAGGTGTGCATGACAAACTATATCGTGCTGATCAACTGGACGGAGCAGGGCGCCAAAAATGTGCGCGAGTCGCCGAAGCGGCTCGATGCCGCCAAGAAGCTGCTGGGAGACATGGGCGGCTCGTTCAAGGCGTTTTATCTCACCATGGGCGAATGCGACATGGTGGCGGTCGTCGAAGCGCCCGACGATGCGGTGCTTGCTCGTTTCTCGCTGATGCTGGCGTCAGGCGGTAACGTGAGGACGCGGACGCTCAAGGCTTTCCCGGAATTGGCCTATCGCGAGATCATCGCCTCGCTCGGGTGAGACGCTGCGCGGCTACAGACGACGCAAGGTCCGAGCATCGGACGATCAGGCACCGCTTGACGGCGCCCGATCGTCCGATCATGAGGGGGAATGCTGCTCTCGGTCGAAAAGAATTTTATTTTTATCCATATCCCGAAGACGGCCGGGACCTCGGTCACCCGTGCGCTCGGGCCGTGGAGCCTCAAACCAAAGCGAACGCAATGGCGTCGGCTGCTGTCACACCTTCCCGTGCGCGAAGCGCCTCCAAATGTGTTCCTCAGGCAGCATGACAAAGCAAGCTGGGTGAAGCACAAGCTGCCGGCTGAGATCTATGACAGCGCCTACAAGTTCGCCGTCGTGCGCAACCCCTACGAACTTGCCGTCTCGACCTATTATTTCCGCCGGGACTATCTCTCCGGCCGGCGCTGGAACAGAGCCAGGGTCTTGGATTTCAAGGCTTTCCTGCGCTATCTCGAACGCAAGAACCGTTTGGTGCGGGTGGACCAGACGAGCTGGATCTCGGACAGTCGCGGAAACCTCATCATCGACGAGGTTTTGCGTTTTGAAACACTGGCCGAGCAGTTCAACGCCCTGGTCGAACGGCTCGGCCTGCCGAGCGAGGTGAAGCTTCCCCGAGCAAATGCCAATGCACCTTACAATTATCGCGCCGTCTACGATGACGAGGCGAAAAGCATCGTGCGACGGCTCTATTCCAGGGATTTCGAGCGCTTCGGCTACGAATTCTGATTCTTTCCAGACGTCCGCAATTCGTCGATACGGTCGCGGCCGGGATGGTCCGAGACGTTGCGGGGCGAAGGTATTTCCCGGATAGTCAGCGCAGCCCCTCAGTTCGGGTCTCGAAACACATGCCCAAGCCTCTGCTGACCATCTGGTACAACACCCGTTGTCCGGTTTGCGACGCTGGCATCGTCAGGCAGAAGCGGCGGCTGGTCGAGGCGATCAAGACCGGGCGGATCGCGTTTCGCGACATCAATGCCGAACCGTTGGCGCTTGCCGGATACGGCGTGTCGCTGGAGGACATCCGCCGCCGGCTGCATGCAACCGATGCGGACGGCAAACTGCTGGTCGGCGCCGACGTGGCAATTGCCGTCTGGCTGGCAACGCCGGGCGAGGGCTGGCTGGCCACGCTGTTCGGCAACCGCGCCGCGTTGCCGTTGACGCGCTATGCCTATGATCGCTTCGCCGACCTTCTCTATGCCTGGAACCGGCGCAAAGGCCGCTGGTAAGCGGCACCCTGACGACATCCTGCTGACATAACTTCAGATACATCGTAAGATATATCTTGACTCCATCATCTCGCCTGCCTAACTACGACATATCGTAAGATATAACTTAAGGAGCAGACAATGCACGGACATCATCATTTCGGCGAGCGCGCCGAGCGCGTCTTCATGCATATGGCCGGCAAGTTCGGCGGCCGTGGCGGCGGCTTCGGTCCATTTGGGCATGGTGTGAGGGGCGGCGGACGCGGCGGGCCGGGCGACATGTTCCGCGCCGGACGCATGCTGGCCGACGGCGACCTCAAGCTGATCACGCTGTCGCTGCTGGCCGAGGCGCCGCGCCACGGCTACGACATCATCAAGGCGCTGGAGGAGCGCACCAGCGGCGTCTATAGCCCGAGCCCGGGCGTGGTCTATCCGACGCTGACCTTCCTGGAAGAGGCCGGCTATGCCGTTTCGTCGGCGGAAGGCAACAAGAAGGTGTTTTCGATTACCGAGGCAGGGCAGGCGCATCTCAATGACAATCGCGAGATGATCGACCACGTGCTCGACCATCTCGAGCGTTTCGGCCGCAAGATGGCAAAGGCGCGCGACTGGTTCGGCTGGAACGACGATGGCGAGGATGGCGGACGGCGCGGCCGCGGCCGTTCGGAAAAGCGCGACGAATTCCGCGCCGTGCGCCACCGGTTGCGCGCAGCCCTCGGCGACTTTGTCGACGCGCCGGCCGAAAAGCAGGCCGAGGCGATCGCCATATTGGAGGGAGCGGCCGAAGCCCTCGAAGCGCTGTCGCGCGACTGAGTTCCGGCGGGCTGAGTCGGATGCGGCCCCTGTCGGATGCGGCCCTTGCCCGTTTGCCTAAGGACCGCTAGTGAAAATCATCCTGCACCACGCTATGTGATGCAGGATGATTGCCGTTGGAGGATACCCCATGTCTTTTCTGAAGCGTCTTTTCGGTGGCGGCGGCGGTGACGTGGGCGAGCCAAAAAGTGCTGCACCGGCAAAGCAGATCGAGCACAAAGGATTTTTGATCAGCGCCACGCCCTACAAGGCGGAGGGCCAGTACCAGACCTGTGGCGTGGTTTCGAAGGAAATCGACGGCGTGATGAAGGAACACAAATTCATCCGCGCCGACCGTTTTGCCGGACTCGACGACGCTGTCGACATCTCGATCAAGAAGGGCATCCAGCTCGTCGACGAGCAGGGCGAGAAGATGTTCGGATAGCGTGGCGAATGGCGATGTCACGCGACTTCGGACCGACGTCAGAAAGAGGCCTTGGCGCTGCCCTTAAGCTGTAGGATCTGACGACGCCTCGTCGGGTCTCAGGCGGATAGCAAAAAGGCAGGCGCCAGGCGCCTGCGTTCTTTAGTTCTGGTTACCGGTTGTTCGCACTATGCGGCAGCGGCGACCGCTACGGTGGAGGCGACCACCGCATCCACCTTGGCGGATGCCTTGGCGAGTGCTGCAGCAACGGCATCGGGTCCCATGCCAACGCCCTCGATGCGGATGACGTCGACGTCGGTCATGCCGATGAAGCCAAGCACGCTGCGCAGGTAAGGGATGGCGTGATCCATCTGCACGGCAGCACCTTCCGAATAGATGCCGCCCGAAGCAAGGACGATGTAGACCTTTTTGCCGGTGACGAGGCCCTTCGGGCCATTCTCGCCATAAGCGAAAGTCTTGCCGGAGCGGGCGACGTGATCGACCCAGGATTTCAACGTCGAGGAGATGCCGAAATTGATGAAGCCGGTAGCCAGGATGATGGTGTCGGCCGCAAACAGCTCATCCAGCACGCCGTCGGAAACGCCGACGACTTCGGCCTGGCGCTGGGTGCGGGCTTCGACGGGCGTATAGATGCCGGTCGAATAGTCCGGATCGATGTGCGGCAGCGGGTTGGCGACAAGGTCGCGCACGGCAAGCTTGGCCGAGGGATCGGCGGCGAGCAACTTTTCTGCAAGTTCGGTGGCGATGCGGGTAGAATGCGAGGCAGTGCCGCGCGGGCTCGACGTGACAAGAAGGATGGACATGGCGGGCTCTCCAAGGTTGGAATGATTTGTTCCGCCAGATATGGGTCCATCGACCCATTTGAAAAACTGGTATATTTTCTATATTACCCATCTACAATTTTGATAAGACGATGCAACCCAATCCGACGCTCGACCAACTGCAAATCCTGGTGACGGTGGCCGACACCGGCAGCTTCTCGGCCGCCGGTCGCAAGCTCAACCGCGCGCAGTCGGTGATCAGCTACGCCATCGCCAATCTCGAGGCACAGCTTGGGCTGAAACTGTTCGAGCGCGATGGCACGCGCGAGCCGCAACTGACCGATGTCGGCCGGGCGACGCTGGAGGACGCGCGGCGCATGGTCGGTGTGCTGCAGCGCATCCGCTCGCGTGTCGACGGCCATAAGCAAGGGCTGGAGGCTGAAGTTTCGCTGTCGGTCGATGTGGCGCTGCCCTCCACCGTTCTGGTGCGCGTGCTGAAGGCGTTCGAGGCGCAATTTCCAACCGTGATGCTGCGCCTGCATATGGGCACGCTCGGCCTGATCCCTGATCATGTCGCCAACGGACAGGCCGATCTCGGTATTGGCGGCCTGCTGGGCGAGGTCGACGCGCATCTTGTGCGCATTGGCTTCATGTCGATGGTGCCGGCGGCCGCGCCAAGCCATCCGCTGGCGCTGCTTCCCAAGCCGGTGCCGCTCGAGGAGGTGCGCGAACACACTCAACTTGTCGTCAGTGACCAGTCCGAGCGCACCAAAGGGCGCGATTACGGCGTCTTTGCCTACCGCACTTGGCGGCTGACCGATGTGCGAACCAAGCATGCGCTGATGCGCGAAGGGTTGGGTTGGGGCGGGCTGCCGCGATGGTTGATTGCCGACGATCTGGCCAATGGCCGGCTGGTGGAACTCGATCTGGAGCCGTATAGCGAAGTCCGCTCGCCACTCTATGCCATGCACCGCGCCGACCGCAGCCCGAAGCCGGCCGCGGCCTGGCTGATTGACCAGTTCAAGCGCCGGCTTGGCTGTTTCAACGAGTTCGAGCCGAACCAGGTGCCTGAGGATGAGCCGGAGCTGGAGACAGTCCGTCAATCAGCGCCATGAGGACGGTGCGGTAATCCTCGGTCGAAGCGCCTGCTTCAATGGCCAACGCCGCTCGGTCGAAGGCGGCGGCGAGCAGCGCGGTCAGCGCTTCCACCGGCAATTTCTTCATGGTCTGCGCACGCATCGCCGCGACGAGGCCCTCGCGCAAGGAACGGTTGCCGTGGCGATTGTCTATGTCGTCCATGGCGGCGCGGCCGAGTACGGCCGGTCCGTCAAGCAGCAACAGCCGTGTGCGGCCGGGCGCGCGCATGGCGGCAAGATAGGCATCGGAGCCGGCAATCAGCGCGTCGCGGGCAAACAGCGAGGGCGGCGAGGCGCGCTCGATCTCTTCGGCCACTACCGCCGCCTCCTGCTCGACCACCGCGGCAAACAGCGCCTGCTTGTCGACAAAGTGATGATAGAGCGCACCACGCGTGACACCGGCCGCAGCCACGATCTCCGGTGTGCCGGTCTCCGCATAGGACTTTTCGGTGAACAGTTTTCTAGCCGCGGCGATCAGGTCGGCGCGCGTCGCTTCGGTGCGATCGCGATTAGAACGGCGCGCGGATTCTTGTTGCATACATGCAGCCTGTATGTTAATTCAATTTACATGCAGACTGTATGTTATTTGACGGGAGAAAGAAAGATGAAGACGACGAGCTATTATCCGGTGCTGATGACGGGCGACGTTGCCGGCACAAAGGCCTTCTATATCAAGCACTTCAGCTTCAAGCCGCTGTTCGAGAGCGACTGGTACGTGCATCTGCAATCCGCCGAGGATCGCCGCGTCAATCTCGGCATTGTCCATGGCGATCATGAGACGATCCCGGAGGAAGGACGCGGCCGCACGTCAGGCCTGCTGATCAATTTCGAAGTCAGAGACCCGGATGCAGTCTACGAACGGATCCTTGCTGCCGGCCTGCCGATCCTGCGAACGCTCCGCGACGAACCCTTCGGCCAGCGCCATTTTATCACCAGAGATCCCAATGGCGTGCTGATCGACGTGATCAAGCCGATCCCGCCGAGCGCGGAGTTTCTGGAGCAGTTTGTTGAAGGGGCGGCGGGCTAAGCGGGATAGCTGCTGGCAGGAACTGTCTGTAGATGTGACGTGAAGGCTTTAGCCGCGTGGCCGGTCATGTCTTTGCGGTTTATGCTGAGGCTCGTCAGCCTTGGACCTATTCCATGCGTGAAATCTGCCTTGTCCGCGCACCCTCAAACCTTGGCCTTCGCCCACCGCGGCCAGGTCATATACCGGGGACGTGGCGTGCGCCGCAGGCGTTGACCGAAGCCGGGTTGGTCGAGACGCTTTCGCCCCTCAAAGTGGTTGATCTTGATCGGCCCGCCTACAGCACGGAGCCGCAGCCGGGCACTCGGCTGCGCAACGGCAACGCGATACGCAGCTTCAATCTCGGGCTCGTCGAAGTTGTTGCCGGGGCGCTGGGAAGAGGCGAGTTCCCGCTGGTCGTCGGCGGCGATTGCTCGGTCCTGCTTGGCGCACTGGCCGCTGCACGGCGATCCGGTCCGCTGGCATTGGTCCATGTCGACGGCCACAGCGATTTCCGCCATCCGGGCAACTACGACATCAACGCTTCGCTCGGCTCGGCCGCCGGCATGGACCTTGCGCTCGCCACCGGACGTGGCGAGCCGCTGCTGACCGACTGGCCTGATATCGCAAGCCCCCTTGTTGCGGACGAACAGGTGATTCAGATCGGCGAACGCGAGAACCGCACCCCCGACTTCGCGTGGCCTGACATCAATTCGACGGGGATGACGCTGATCGATGTCTTTGCCGTGCGAGAGCTTGGCGCGGCAAAAGTCCTGGAAAAGACCTGGACCACGCTGGCGCGAACCGGCTGGCCCTATTGGGTGCATTTTGACGTCGATGCCCTCGATCAGACAGTGATGCCGGCGGTGGACTCACCGGGCAGCCCCGGCATCGATCCCGACGATCTCGTCGCCATCCTCGCGGCGCTGGTGGCGGATCCACGCTGCGCCGGAATGGACATGACCATTTTCGATCCGGACCTCGACCCGACCGGCGAACTGGCCGTGCTGCTGGTTTCGCTGCTCGGTCGGATCTTTGCAACGCGATAATCGTCAGCTTCGCGCCACCGGCATAACCATGACCTGAGTGATGCCGGAGCGGCGTACCACCGTGCATAGCGTCTCGCGGCCGATGCGCTCGGCATCGAGGATGCGCACCAGATCGTCGACGCCGGTGACCGGGCGGCCGTCGATTGCGGCGATGATGTCGCCTTCCCTGAGGCCGGCCTTGGCCGCCGGGCTGTTCGCCTCGACGCTGCGCAGCCGCACCGCCGTGCTGCTCGACACTTGCGAGAGGAGGGCGGCTCGGCGTGGCAGGTTTGCCGTGTCGGCCGAGACGCCGATGAAAGCGCGGCGCACGCGGCCGAAGCGGATGATCTCCGAAATGACGAAATTGGCGGTGTTGGAGGCAACCGCAAAGGCGATGCCTTGCGCGCCGTGGATCATGGCGGTGTTGACGCCGATGACCTCGCCCGCCGATGACACCAGCGGTCCGCCTGAGTTGCCGGGGTTGAGTGCTGCGTCGGTCTGGATGACGTCGTCGATCAGCCGGCCGGTGGAGGCGCGCATCGAGCGACCGAGCGCCGAGACGACGCCTGATGTGACGGTCCATTCGAAGCCGAGCGGGTTGCCGATGGCAATGGCGATCTGGCCGCGCCGCAGGCGCTTGGAATCGCCGAGCGGCGCGATATCGGCAAAGCTGCCGTCGGCGCGCACCAGCGCGATGTCGGTGTCGGGGTCGCGGCCGAGAACACGGCCTTCTCTGGAGACGCCGTCCGGCATGGTGACGCGGACGGTGCGTGCATCGCCGACGACGTGGAAGTTGGTGACGACGAGACCGTCGGGCGTGATGACGAAGCCGGAGCCTTGACCGCCGGCGCCATCGATGCGTTCGATCCGGCAGACGGCTGGGCCGATGCGGTCCACAGCATCAGCGACCGTCGCCGAATAATCATCGAGCAGCGCAGCGTCGAGTTGCAATTGCTGGGCGGGGAGGGACATGGCAGGGCTCCGTGGCTTTAGAGCAAGATGAAGGATGCCTATATGTGCGGAGCGGCCGGATCGGCCGCGACCTGACCAGATGGCCAGTCCAACGCGCAACTAGCCGTCAGGCGAGTACCCGCGCACGCGCTGCCGGGCGATATCTGGGTTACAGCGACGAGCGTCCATTGAACGCTTCAAGACTTTGAGTTCTCGCATCGTGCTTTGCGAAGACCGATTCCGATGTTCGGGCCGATGCGATAAAAACCCAGGAGACAATGATGAGCGACTTCAATCTGAGCGCATTTTCCGACGCCATCGCCGATATCGCTGCGGCTGCGGCGCCGGCAACGGCGAGCTTTGCTGCGCATCAGCATCGCACTGCGACCGCCTTCCATTGGAGCGACGGCTATTTCGTCACTGCCGAGGAGGCGGTGGAGGCCGGCGAGGAAATCGAGCTGATGCTATCTTCGGGCGACAAGGTGAAGGCTGAGCTGGTCGGTCGTGATCCCTCCACGGGTGCCGCCCTTTTGAAGCCGGCCAGTGCGCCGGACGTGCCGACGCTGACCAAGGCAGGTACGGTGCGGCCGGGCAATCTGGCCATCGTCGCCGGCAATAGCGACGGAACGTGGCTCGCCACATTTGGTACCGTGGGTGAGGTCGGTCCGGCTTGGCGCTCGATGCGCGGGGGCACCATCGACCGGCGCATCAATCTTGCCGTCAATGCCGGTGGCCGTTTCGAGGGTGGCCCCGTGCTCGACGCCAAGGGGGCACTGATCGGCATGCTCCTGTTCGGGCCTCGCCGGCGGGCGCTGGTCATGCCTTACGAGACGATCGAACGGGCAGTGGCGACGCTGCGCGAGAAGGGTCATGTCGCGCGCGGCTACCTCGGCGCCGGTCTGCACCCGATCCGCAACGGCGACTCGCATGGCGCCATGGTGATGAGCCTCGACGACAATGGTCCTGCAAAAACCGCCGGCCTGCATCTCGGCGACATTATCGTGTCGTGGAACGGCGAGGCCGTGCATGGTCCGCGCGAGCTGATCCGCAGGCTCGGGCCGGACAGTGCCGGCGCGTCGGTGACGCTCGGTGTGGTACGCGGCGGCGAGCAGCGCGATGTCGTGCTGACCATCGGCGAAAAGCCGCTGAGCTGAGAGAATCGATGGCTGTTGAGGCGATCATAAGCGACAGGACCGCGGATGCCGCGGTGGCGGAGCGGCGGCTAACCGTGCTGATCGCGCTTGGCGATGCGGCGCATGCCGAGCACCTGTCTTCCGCGCTCGCCGCGAGCGGGGATCTGCTGCCTGTTACGGCCGGCAGCAGCGATGGCGGCGAGCGGGCGGACGTCGCCATAGTCGACGAGCGGAACCTGCAAGGCACGGCCATCGATCCCGCCATACCTCGGGTGCTGCTGTCCCGGCGGACCGGCCACGAGCCGCCAGACGACAATCTTTTCGCCGTCCTGCCGGCGGCGGCTGACGACCTGTTGATCGCCGCTGCCGTCCGGCTTGCCGCGGCAGGTTACAGGATTTCAGGCGGCGGCCGCCGTGTACCCGGCCGGCATGATGATGACTTCGCCTTCCATGACGGCGACCCGCTGGACGAGGAGCCGGTCGACGATGGAACCGCCAGGCCGGCCCTTTCGCCGCGCGAGAGTGAAGTGCTGGCGCTTTTGGCCGAGGGCGCACCCAACAAGGTGATCGCGCGGCGGCTGAATATTTCCGTACACACGGCGAAGTTCCACGTCGCGGCGATCCTGATCAAGCTAGGCGCGGCCAACCGCACCGACGCGATCGCCATCGCCATGCGGCAGGGCTTGGTGCTGGTCTAACTTGTCCGTCCAAGCCGACGCAGCGTAACGCACATCCGGCGGGTTGGACCTTGCGCCGCATGCAACTGCCGCGCAAGGATCACGCCTGTGATGTTGCAAGGAAGGCGGAAGACATGTCGCTCAAGGGAAAAACGCTGTTCATCTCCGGCGGGTCGCGTGGCATCGGCCTGGCGATCGCGCTGCGCGCCGCGCGCGACGGCGCCAATGTGACGATCGCGGCCAAGACCGCCGAGCCGCATCCAAAGCTGCCGGGTACGATCTATACGGCCGCGCAAGAGATCGAGCAGGCCGGCGGCAAGGCATTGCCGGCGTTATGCGACATACGCGAGGAGGAGCAGGTGGCCGATGCGGTCGCCCGGACCATCGAAAAATTCGGCGGCATCGACATCTGCATCAACAATGCCAGCGCCATCCAACTCACCGGCACGCTGGAAACCGACATGAAGCGTTACGATCTGATGCACCAGATCAACACGCGCGGCACATTCCTGGTTTCCAAAATGTGCATTCCGCACCTGAAGTTGGCTGACAACCCTCACATCTTGAATCTGGCGCCGCCGCTCGACATGAAGGCCAAATGGTTCAAGAACCATGTCGCCTACACGATGGCCAAGTTCGGCATGTCGATGTGCACGCTGGGCATGAGCGCGGAGTTCGCCAGGGACGGCATAGCCGTCAATTCGCTGTGGCCGATCTCGACGATCGATACGGCAGCGGTGCGCAATCTCCTGGGTGGGGCGACGGTGGCGGCGATGAGCCGTTCGCCCGAGATTATGGCCGATGCAGCGCATGCGATCCTGCTCAGACCGTCGCGCGAAGCGACGGGCAATTTCTATATCGACGAGGAGGCGCTGCGCGCCGAGGGTGTCAGCGATTTTTCGATCTATGCGCCTGATGCGACAGGTCCGCTCGCCGGTGACTTCTTCGTGCCCGACGAGGTGTTTGCGAATTCGGAAACTAACATCAAAAGCATCTACTGACGGGCACCGGACGCCGTTCTCACTCCTCAGCCTGCTTGGCTTGGCTTTTCGGTTTCTCCACCAAAGCCGGCAAAAACCCCGCCGGCGAGGGGGGTACCGGCGGGGCTCTTGTGTCCCGCTGGAGTCGGGACAGGGCAGGGAAGCCCTAACCAGAATCTGGGGTGGACGATCCCGCGATTCAATGCCTGGTTAAAATAGCGACGCACATTCGCCTTCAACCTCGGCTTATTGCTGGAAACAGCCCATCCCGGTGGAGCCGGGGTGGGCTAAGTCTTCCCTCATAGATTCCAGAAACCAGTTCAGGTTTCTGGAATTGCGAGTTAATTCGCGCTGGCGACCGGCGCCACCAGCGAGGTGATGCGGCGGATAGCGACGCGACGGTTCTCGCGATTGGGCTCCGACGTGTCGACCTTGAGATACTCCTCGCCATAGCCCTGTGTCGTCAGGTTCTCCGGCGGAATGCTGAAGGCGTTGGTCAAGGCTTCGGCCACCGCTTCCGCGCGACGGTCGGATAGAGCGAGGTTCGCCTCCGGCCTGCCGACAGCATCGGTATGGCCTTCGATCAGGAAGGTTTCCGCCGGGTTCTTCTCGAGCAGCTTCTCCATGGCGCTGGCGACGCCTTCCAGTTTCTGCACCTCGGAGTCGGGGATCGAGGCTGAACCGAATTCGAAGTTCAGCGTGTCCAGGTCGATGCGGCGGGCGATGTCGCGCACGCGGGCCGAACGCTTGACCTCGTCGATCGAGTAGAGGCGCTGAACCCTCTCCACCGGCGGCTGTTCGAGGAAGGTGTAATAGTCGTTCGGATCCTCGACCTCTTCGGAATCCAGAATGTATTCCTCGCGCGGAATGTCGATCTGAATCGGCGGCAGGTCGTCACCCGGATCGCGCCAGTCGCTATCGTCATCATAGTACCGCTCGTCGACATAGCTCAGCACATATTCGCGTCCGTCGGGCGCGATGCGTGAACGCTGGATGACATCGCCGTAGCGATTGCGGATGGTGACGATCTGGACACCGTTGTCACGCTCGACGATTTCCCGAGTGCGATCGCCCGACAGATCCTCATAATAGACGTTCCTGGCGCCACGGTGCATGCGCGGGGCATCGTTGCTTTCCACTATCGTCTGGTTGTTGAACTGGAGGATAACGCGGTCACCGAGTTCCCTGACGACGTCGACCCCTCGCGGGCGCGGACGGCGGCGGATGTCCTCGTCGTCGGGTGCACGCTCAACGCGTTTGCCCTTTTCCTCCGTTACCGGAACCATTCTCTCAAGCTTGATCGCCTGCTGGGCCGCCCTGTCGTCAGTGGGCGGCGGTCCCTGGTCGACCGGAGCCGGCTTCGGGGCTTCCGCCTGTTCGCCGTTCTGCTGGGTGGGCTGACCACCCGCGTTCTTGCCGCCCGTCTCTTGCGCGTTGTCCCTGCCGCCCCGGCGCTTGCGCACGGCATCTTTCTGGCTGTCGAACACGGGAGCCTCGCCCTGGGCCGGACCTTCCCCTTCGGCCGGCGCGGCCTGTTCGCCCTCGGCGGGCTGCTCGCCGGTTGAGGGCTGCTCCCCTGTCACGGGCTGTTCGCCGACAGGCTTCTTGCCACGCTTTCTTGCCTGGTCCAAAGGCTGTTCGCCCTCGGCAGGAGCCGCTTGCCGGTCAGTTGGAGTGGGAAGCGGCTCTGCCTGCGGGTCAGCCTCACGGGCGGTTTTTTCCCTCTTGGCCGGCTGTTCGGATGGTGCGGCCTCGATCTGTTGATCCTGGTCCCGCTTCTTCCTGCGCGGCGTGACTGGCTCGTTGTCATTGGCAGGTGCGGCCTTCTCGCGAGGCTTCGTCTGTCCGGCTGGCTCTTCGGCGGGTGCTGCCTCGATCTGCTGTTGCTGATCGCGCTTCTTTCTACGCGGCTTGGGTTGCTCGTCGTTTGCTGGCGCCGCCTGCTCAGTGGGCTGGTCGGCGGGTGCGGCCTCATTCTGCTGCTGCCGATCGCGCTTCTTTCTACGCGGCTGGGGCTGTTCGTCGCTCCCAGGTTCGCCCTGCTCGGCAGACCGTTCGGCGGGTGCGGCTTCAGTCTGCTGCTGCCGGTCGCGCTTCTTTCTGCGCGGCTGGGGCTGTTCGTCGCTCCCAGGTTCGGCCTGCTCGGCGGATCGCTCGGCGGGTGCGGCTTCGGTTTGCTGTTGCTGCTCGCGCTTCTTTCTGCGTTGATTACCCTGTTGCTCGTCACCGGAAGGCGCCGCCTGCTCCGCGGGAGCCGATTCCCTCTGCCGTTGCTGTTTGCGCTCCTTGCGCGGCCTCTGCTCCGGTTCTGCCTGCTGTGCGCAGCCTTCCGCCGACTCGCCTTCGGGGCAATTCGATTGCGCCAGGATCAACGGCGTTACGGTACGCTGCGGCGGGCCGAACGCGGCGCTGCCCTGCAGCGGGAATGCGCCCAACGGCGCGGACGCCATCAACAGGCCAAGTGCCGTGCCTGCCAGAATCCGTGGTTGGCGTTTCATTAGAAATCCTCCTTTTGGCGTCCCATCCCGGCCCAAACTGTTCATCAACCGGATTGGTTCCGGTTAACGGGCATTAACGGCCACGAAGGGCGATTGGCCGGCGTTTTGAAGGCCACTTCGTGTCATTCCTATGGTGTTTGGCTACAGTTCTGGCCGGGTTTGCGGTGTTGCCGCGCTTGACCTTGACGCCAGCGGGGGCCACATCCCATCGATGGAAACGCCGTTCTGGAAAACCAAGTCGCTCGAAGCGATGACCCCGGCCGAGTGGGAATCGCTTTGCGACGGCTGCGGCAAATGCTGCCTGTCGAAACTCGAGGACGAGGACACCGGCGAGATCTACTGGACGAGCGTCGGCTGCCGGCTGTTCGATGCCGGAACTTGCCGCTGTTCTGACTATGTCAACCGACTGGCGCGCGTCCCTGACTGTGTCGGACTGACGCCGCAGAATGTGCGCACGATCAGCTGGCTGCCCAAGACATGCGCCTACCGGCTGGTCGCCGAGGGACACGATCTTTACTGGTGGCACAGGCTGGTGTCGGGAAGTGCCGAGACGGTGCATGAGGCCGGCATCTCGATGCGCGGCCGGGTCAGCGCCAGCGAGACCGATCTTGCCGAGCCGGACGATTATTTCGAGCACATGCTGGACGACGAGCCTTAAAGCGCGCCGCGTTGGGAGGATTCATGCGACCTGCCTTAAGTTTTTGTAAGGCGTCGTCCCAAAAATCGCTGCGCGCTTTTGGGCGATATGCATTAGGATCCGCGGCCGGAACCGACGGCAAACCGGCGTTTCTGTCCAGAGTATCGGGAACCGGTCGCGGGAGGCGAAGGACTGCGATGATCTCCCGCCCTGCACCTGAACCGGAAATGAACGGCTGGTTCGTGAAAAGTTCAGATACGCAGGCGCATTCTCCTCCCATTGGTTGACTAAGACTAATTGGTTCGATCAAGACGGGCGGAAGCCCTCAACAAGGAGAGAAGACAATGTTCAACACGATCAAGATGACGACGCTTTCGGCCCTTATCAGCCTCGGCACACTTGCCGCCGTCCCCGCTCATGCAGACAGCATCTATCTCGGCTTCGGCAACGACAACGATCCTCGCGTGGGCGTCTACACTGGAGACGATGACGGCTACCGCCGCGGCCATCGTCGCGACCGCGACTGGCGCCGGTCCTGCTCGCCGGATCGGGCACTCGGCAAGGCGGAGCGCATGGGCCTGCGCCGCGCCCGCATCGTCGATATCAACCGCCGCACGGTCAAGGTCGCGGGCCGCCAATATGGCGATCGCGTGCTGGTCGTGTTCGGCAACGAGCGCGGCTGCCCGATCCTCCGTCGCTGACGCAGGCGGCACGTCGCCTACGGCCGGAAAGCATGATCTTCTGCGAAGATCAGCTTGGGACATGACCTTCGGTGAAGGTCAGTCCGGGACATGATCTTTAGGGAAAGTCAGTCCGGGACATGACTTTAGGAAGTCAGTCCGGAGACACGACCTTCATAGAAGATCGGTCTGGGGTAGCGGAGCCCCTTTCCGCCAGGACGGAAGGGTGCGGCTCGAAAAAACCCCGGAGGATCAGTCCTCCGGGGTTTTTGATGCTGCAAGATCGATATTGCCGGTCGCCCGCGCTTCAACAGCACCGAACCGCGGGCCGGACCGTTCAGGCGGCGGTCACTTCAACTCGAAAGTGACAGTAACCTGCACCGTGTAGGAATTCTCGCCGGCCTCCACCGGAACCGATGCGCGGGCCGCGTCGAAGGACTTGGCGTTCATCGGTATCGGCGGCGGCGCGACGTTCTGGTCGGTGATTTCCAGCACCCGTCCGATGCCGACGCCAGCGGCTTCAGCCAGCGTCTTGGCCTTGGCCATGGCGTCGGCGACCGCCCTCTTGCGGGCTTCGGTGACAGTTGCCGCCGGATTTTCGTTGGAAAACGAAATGCCGCCGCCCTGGTTGACGCCCAGCGACACAGCCTTGTCGAGAATCTCGCCTGTTTTATCGATGTCGCGGATACGCACCGAAAGCGTGTTGGTCACCTGGTAGGCAATGAGTTCGGCTTCCTGGCTGCCGTCCGGCTTGTTGGTGTAGTTGTAGCGGGGGCTGATCTGGATACCGGCCGTCTGCAGGTCGCGCTCCTTGATGCCAGCCGACTTCATGGCGGCGATCACGGAGGCCATGGCGTCGTTGTTGGCATCGAGCGCGGCACGCGCGGTCTTGGCCTCGCGCATGACGCTGAGCGTCAGCAGCGCCAGATCCGGGGCCGCGGTCGCTTCGCCTTCGCCGGTGACGACGATGCGGGGCGGGGGCGGCGAATCGGCCGCGCCGGCCATCGCCGGAAAAGCGATTGCGGCGGCGAGCGCCAAGGGAAAAAGATGTCTGGTCATAAAAATCTCCTCGGTCAGCGATCCAGTCGCGCTTGTCGACTACCGCATCGGCCCGAAAATCGGAATCGATTTCGGAAAGCACGATGCGTAGATTCAAAGCGTTAGAGCGTACTTTGTGCGTCTAAGTGGACGCACGTCGCTCTAATGTCCGAATATGGGCTGATTTGGGCGATCTCGGCCAGCCCGTCCGGAAAGCCTTGTGCGGTTCCGGGAAAAACATTAATCCAGCTGCGTGTGGGGCCTGTAGCTCAATGGTTAGAGCCGGCGGCTCATAACCGCTTGGTTGGGGGTTCGAGTCCCTCCGGGCCCACCAATATATTACATACAATGCCTTGCGCTTAATTCATCAAGTGTGAATTGAGCGCTATCAGGTAAGTCACTGACTTTTGATGGGCCGGTTCGTTAATTTCTCCGTATCGTTGATTGCACCCATCACACCTAGCTTAAGCCCCCTGGTTTCGAAAGACCCTCCAACGATGCGTGCGGAAATCGGCGGCAACGACGTGCAATTAGGCGGGTTCTGACTTCGGCCGCACCCCAGTCCAAGAATGCTCGAAGGGTGTCAGTTCGGTTGATCTCTGCCGATCCAGCCGCGATCCCGCAGCCGCCCGGCATGGGCGCAAAGGCGCTGCGGGAGGGCGCGAGAAACGGGAATACAGGTCTGGACACTCGATCCACGTAGGTCATCGTCTCAGTGAAACGTGATTGTTCGTCGTCAGTCCGGCAGTAGGCGCGCGACCGCCAAGATCGATACCGACTTAGAAGCCAGCTACAGCGTGGTGTTCCTGCTGATCTCTTGAGGTGGATGTCCTTTGGCAGGTCCGCGGTGGCCAGCGCCGGGCCTATCTTGTCGTTGCCGATGAGCTCGTCGTACGGCGGCTGGAGGATTGCGGGAGTAGGTACTTTGACATCTTCGTAGCCTTTGAGGAGCCGTTCACTATGGGTGCATGAGAGATCGCTCGAGCGGATGGCGACGATGCGATGATCCTGCGTTCCTTCAGCGCGGCGAGCGACTCGGCCAACTTCTCATAGGGCGGTGCCATCTTGCGCAGTCCCTAGGCTTTTGTGTTGAGCGCCCATTGGGTTTTGTGCTGCTCTATTATTAGGTTTTTATGCTGCGCTTTAATTAGGTTATTATGTTGCACCGATGTTAGCGCATTTGGGCTGGTGGCCAACTGTCGCCTCTTCGAAATCTTCTTGTACGATTGTGGCCAATTGTGCGGCGACGAGCCCTTACCAGCGTCTTGCCGCAGCCAGATTAGAAATCGGCTGGATCGAAGTTTGGTTCTGGGCTCACGCATGACCCGCCACCTGGGCCATGCGGCACGACTGGTAGGCGTGTGGTGTGGTGCGCGGCAAGACCGACGGTCATCGGCTCGCCTGGCGGCAGCGCATCGGGCTCGGCGAAGAAACCGTCAACCTGCGGCCTGACGGTCATGCGGTCCTCAATTGGTAACGGTCACGCCGGCAATCGGAGCAACAGCTGTGCCGGGACTATCGGTGCAGCTGGAGCGCTGCCGTATTTGCGCTGAGTCAAAGCTTGTCTCGTCTATTGCGACTAGATGTTGCGAAGGATGGCCATTTGGGCCTGGAGGCGAAATCAGATGAAGCGTATGGCAGTCCTCTGTCTGGCGACCTATCCAGAAGCGAACGCACCGGCCGTAGCCGTAAACGCAGTTGCCGTCGCCAAGCAACTCGGCTCAACACTTCATGCAGTTGCCGTCAATGTCGACATTCCAGACGTTTCGAACGCGCTGTCGAGCTACCTGCTCGACTTTCCCAATAAGATCCGGGAGGTTGAGGCGACCAGCCGCAAGCATGGCAAGACCCTGCTTGAAGCGGTTGCCAAAGAGGCCTCAGAAGGCGCAGTGACCCTGACCACGCAGGAGATCGCCGCGCCGCCGGCCCTGATGGGCGATGAAGCCGCAAAACAATGCCGTTACTTCGATCTCTGTGTGGTCGGCTTGGGGTCGGACAACCAGACGGCGCGCATGACTGCCGAGGCCCTGCTGTTCGGCGCAGGCCGGCCGACGCTGCTGCTTCCCGATGCAACGGATGTCGGTGCGCTTGACCATGTCGTCATCGCCTGGGACGGCAGCCGTGTGGCGGCGCGGGCCGTCGCCGACGCGCGTCCTTTCCTGGAGCGCGCTTCCAAGGTGACGGTCGTCAGCGTGACCGACGAAAAGCCGCTGCCTGGAAAAGACATCGGAGATCGCCTTGCCGAGGGCCTGAGGACACGCGGGCTGACGGTCGAAACCGGTTCGATCCAGGCCGGTGACCTTTCGATTGCCGTCGCTCTCCAGGAGTATGCCATCAAGATCGGCGGCAAGCTGCTGGTCATGGGCGGATTTGGCCACTCTCGTGTCAGGGACTTCGTGCTCGGCGGCGCAACCGAGGGTGTTCTCGCGGATCTGCGCCTGCCTGTCCTGCTCTCGCACTAGGTCGCGGCGACATGCAAGGCGGTCGCGGCAGCACGGATCCTATCCTGCGCTTCCATGGCGCGGCCCACGGCGTCACCGGCTCCTGCTATGAGATCGAAACGCCTCGCTGGCGGGTTCTCCTCGACTGCGGCCTGTTCCAGGGATCGAAGTCGGAGCGGGAACTGAATTATGGCCCGTTCCCCTTCCCGCCGGAGGCGATTGACGCCGTCATCCTGACGCATGCACATATCGACCATAGCGGGCTCTTGCCGAAACTGGTCAAGCAAGGCTTTTCCGGCCCGATCCATACGACCCGCGCCACCATCGATCTCTGCTCGGTGATGCTGCCGGACGCGGCGTATATCCAGGAAATGGAGGTCGAGCAGCTGAACCGCCGCAACGCTCAGCGCGGGCGGCCGCCTGTCGAGCCGATCTACAGTCTTTCAGATGCGGCGGCCTGCATGACCTTGTTCCGGGCCCTGGAATACGGCGAATGGACAACCGTCGCCGAAGGCCTTCGCACCCGCTTTTGGAACGCCGGTCATCTGCTCGGCTCCGCTTCGGTCGAACTCGAGATCGATCTGGATCATCAGAAGACACCGATGCGCATTTTGTTCTCAGGCGATATCGGGCCTGGCCACAAGTTGCTGCAGACCGATCCGGAAGGTCCGGCCGGTGTCGACTATCTCGTCTGTGAATCGACCTATGGCGACCGCGATCGCCCGGATGTCTCGCCCGAGCAACGGCGATCCATACTTGGCGATGTGGTGCGCGCCGCGGCCGCGGCGAGCGGTCCGCTGATCATTCCGTCCTTCGCCGTGGAGCGGACACAGGAACTGCTGGTCGACCTCCACTTGCTCATGCGAACCGGTGCCGTGCCCAGCGCGCCGGTCTTTGTCGACTCGCCGCTGGCTACCCGAGCGAGCGCGATTTTCGAACGGCACGGCGACGACATCGAACGGGGCGAGGTGCTGCGCCAGGCCCTCAGCTCGAAGGATCTGCGCTTCACCGAGACGGTGGAACAGAGCAAGGCGATCAATCGCCTGACCGGCTTCTTCGTGGTGATCGCCGCCAGCGGCATGTGCGATGCAGGGCGGATCCGCCATCATCTCAAGGCCAATCTCTGGCGCCGGAATGCTACGGTGATGATCGCTGGATACCAGGCCCAAGGCTCTCTCGGCAGGATCCTGCTCGACGGCGCGCGGCGTGTGCGCATCCAGGGTGAAGAGGTCGAGGTCAAGGCGCATATCAGCCTATTCGACCTCTATTCCGGCCATGCCGACGCTGCCGAACTGGTTGCCTGGGTCGAGGCCAGAAGTCCGGTAAGGCAGGCGGTGTTCCTGACACATGGCGAGGAAGAAGGGCTGCGTGGTTTCAGCGAGCGGCTGCGCTCGATGATCGCTCACGACAGGATCATCATGCCGCGGCTAGATGATGCCTTCCAATTGACACTCGGTGGCAGTCTGCCGGTCGAACTCAACGAGCCGCGCCGTCTGGGACCGGAAAAGGTTGCCCGCCTCGACTGGCACAACGACCTTTCAAGACTTCTCTTGGACATCAACGAGGCGGTCGGCGCCGCGGCCGACGAACGGGGTCGCGCATCGGTGATCAGGCGCATACGCCGGGCGCTCGAGGGCAATGATGCTTGATGCCTGCGAAGCGCGCCGACGCGTTTGTGTCCATTCGCTACAGGTCGACGAACACAGGCGCAAGTCGAGATCAAAAGACAGTCGCCACAACGGAGCCAGACATGACCGAGCACACGACAATCCCAGCCTCCGGTGGCCTTCTGTCCAACCGCGAGGCGCACGACATCGATGCCTATTGGCGCGCTGCGAACTATCTCACGATCGGCCAGATCTACCTGCTCGACAATCCGCTGCTGCGCGAACCGTTGCGGCTGGAACATGTCAAGCCGCGCCTGCTCGGCCATTGGGGAACGTCGCCGGGGCTGAGTTTCATCTATGCCCACCTCAATCGCGTGATCAGGCTCAGGGATGCGAATGTGATCTATGTCTGCGGGCCTGGTCACGGCGGACCGGCTATGGTGGCGAACACCTATCTTGAGGGCATCTACAGCGAGCTCAATCCCGACATATCGATGGATGAGCAGGGGATGCGCAAACTCTTCCGGCAGTTCTCGTTTCCCGGCGGCATACCGAGCCACGCGGCGCCCGACGTGCCGGGCTCAATCCATGAGGGCGGCGAACTCGGCTACGCGCTTTCTCATGCCTATGGCGCGGCCTTCGACAATCCCGATCTCGTCGTCGCCTGCGTTGTCGGCGACGGAGAGGCCGAAACCGGGCCGATGGCCACCGCATGGCATTCCAACAAGTTCCTCAACCCGGCCCGCGATGGAGCGGTTCTGCCAATCCTGCATCTGAACGGCTACAAGATCGCCAATCCGACCATTCTGGCCCGTATCCCCGAAGAGGAATTGCGAGCGCTGTTCGTCGGCTATGGCTATGAACCGCTGTTCGTGGAAGGCCACGAGCCGGCCCTGATGCATGAGCGGATGGCGAACGTGCTCGACGATGCGCTCGACCGCATTCGTGAGATTCAGCACGCCGCGCGGGCCGGTTCCGCAACTCCGACGTCGCGACCAAGATGGCCGATGATCGTGCTGCGCAGCCCTAAGGGCTGGACGGGACCCAAAGCGGTCGACGGCCTGAAGACGGAAGGCTTCTGGCGCTCGCATCAGGTTCCTTTGTCAGGTCTTGCGGAAAACCCGGCGCATCTCAAGCTGCTCGAGGGCTGGCTGAAAAGCTACCGGCCCGAAGAACTGTTCGACGCCGCCGGCAGCCCTGTCGAAGCGATCCGCGCTTCCGCACCTGAGGGCACACGACGCATGGGTGCCAACCCGCATGCCAATGGCGGCCTGCTGCGCAAGTCCCTCGATCTGCCCGCGCTGCATGACCATGCGGTTACGATCGAACGGCCGGGCGCGGTGAAGGCAGAGTCGACGCGGGTGATGGGCAAGTTCCTGCGTGCCGTCATGGAGCTGAACGAGGCGGCGAAGAACTTCCGCATCGTCGGTCCGGATGAGACGGCCTCGAACCGGCTTCAGGATGTGTTCGAGGTCACCGAGCGCGCCTGGATGGAAACGATTCTGCCCGAAGACGTGCATCTCGGCCGCGACGGCAGGGTCCTTGAAATCCTCTCGGAACACACGTGCCAGGGCTGGCTCGAAGGCTACCTGCTCACCGGCCGGCACGGCCTGTTCTCCTGCTACGAGGCGTTTATCCACATCGTCGATTCCATGTTCAATCAGCATGCGAAATGGCTCGACGCCTGCCGCGACATTCCGTGGCGAAGGCCGGTTGCGTCGCTGAACTATCTGCTGTCGAGCCATGTCTGGCACCAGGAGCACAATGGCTTCAGCCATCAGGATCCCGGCTTCATCGATGTCGCTCTCAACAAGAAAGCCGATATCGTGCGTGTCTATCTGCCGCCGGATGCCAACACATTGCTGTGCGTAACCGATCACGTGCTGCAGACATGGAACCGCATCAACGTCATCGTCGCCGGAAAGCCGCCATCCTGGCAGTGGCTTTCAATGGACAAGGCCATTGTTCATTGCAGGACAGGCATCGGCATATGGGACTGGGCCTCGACCCACAATGGCGAGGAGCCCGATGTCGTGATGGCTTGCGCCGGCGACGTCCCGACGCTCGAAACGCTCGCGGCCGTGCAGATCCTCAGGCATTCCATTCCTGAGCTCAGGATCAGGGTGGTCAATGTCGTCGACTTGATGACCCTGCAGCCCAAGGAGCATCATCCACATGGGTTGTCGGATCGCGAATTCGATGCCCTGTTTACCACGGAAAGGCCGGTGATCTTCGCCTATCACGGCTATCCCTGGACCATCCATCGCCTGACCTACCGGCGCACCAACCACGACAACACCCACGTGCGTGGCTACAATGAGGAAGGCACGACGACAACGCCATTCGACATGACGGTGCTGAATGGCCTCGATCGGTATCATCTCGTCCAGAGCGTCCTTGACCGGCTGCCAAAGGTCAAGGGCGCCAATATTGGGCTGATGCAGGAAATGGAAGGCAAGCTGCTTGAGCACCGAGCCTATATTCGGGCTCATGGGCAGGATATGCCGGAGATCCTCGGCTGGAAATGGGAGCAGCGCCCGGATGCAGCGCCAAACCTGCCCAACAAGCCGATGAGCGGCTTTCGGCGCAAAGCCGGGGCAAGAACTCGGACGACTTCATGAGCGATGCGATCCTTGTCCTGAACGGCGGGTCATCGAGCCTGAAATTCGCGGTCTTCGAGGCAAGCGCAGGGCTTTGCGTGCTGCTGCGCGGCAATGTCTCGTCGCTCGGACGGCATCCGCGCCTGCACGTCGCGGCTGCGGTCGAATTCCCTGAGATCGACAGAAGCCTGGGTGACGCACCGATCGATGTCGCCAAGGCATTTGCGACGGTCGCTTCACTGCTCGCCGATCGCGATCCTCTTGCCCGCATCGACAGGGTCGGGCACAGGATCGTCCATGGCGGCCGCGATTTCACCGAAGCGACGCTGTTCGACGCGGACGTGCTCGAGGCACTGCACCTGCTGGAGCCGCTGGCGCCCATCCATCAACGGATCAATCTCGAGATCGTCGCCCTGGCCGCAGAGCTCCTGCCGCGGGCGCGTCAGGTCGGGTGCTTCGACACCGCGTTTCATGCGAGCCGGCCAGCACTTGCCAAGATCTACGGGCTGCCGCGCGCGATGACCGAGGCGGGCATCGTTTCCTATGGTTTTCACGGCCTGTCCTATAGCCATATCGCTGCGAAGCTGCGCGAGCGCTACGGTGCGGCCGCCGGCGGTCGGGCGATCGTCGCCCATCTCGGCAGCGGCGCCAGCCTCTGCGCGATGGACGCTGGACGCAGTGTCGCTACGACAATGGGATTTTCGACGCTTGACGGCCTCGTGATGAGCACCCGCTGCGGTGCGCTTGACCCGGGCGTGATCCTGCACTTGCTGCAGGTGAGGGGACTGTCGAGCGAAGACCTGGCCAGCCTTCTCTACGAGCGTTCCGGCCTGCTGGGCGTGTCCGGCATGTCGGGAGACATGCAGGTCCTGCTCGGCGCAAAAGAGCCTTCGGCGGTTCAAGCCGTCGGCCTCTTCGTCTATCGCGTCGGGCGTGAGATCGGGTCGCTTACCGCGGCGCTTGGCGGACTCGACACGCTGGTGTTCACCGCTGGCATTGGGCAGCACGCGCCACTGATCAGGCACAAGATCTGCGCGGCAGCCGCATGGCTTGGCGTCGAGCTCGACGAGGATTTGAACCAGAAAGGTGCAGATAGTGTCAGTGCGCCAAATTCCAGCGTCGACATTCTCGTCATTCCGGCAGACGAGGAACAGGCCGTAGCGAGCGAACTGAACGCGGTCTGAGCGGTCCGCTCGCTGCTGGAACCGCGTACTGCCTACTTCGGCAACTTGGCGCCCCGCTTGCGCTGCACCAGCACCAGCGTAGGGTCATCCGGGTCCGCCGTGACGGTGAAGCCCATCTCGCGCTCGAGCTCGATTGCCGCACGGTTTTCCCGATTCTCGATCGACTCGATCGTGTCGAGACCGTGCTCATCTGCATAGCGCGCAATGTGGGCGAGCAACTCCCAACTGACGCCCAGATGCTTGCGGTCGTCGCGAATGCAGATTGCGACCTCGCCACGCCGGTCGGCCGGATCGCTGGCCAGTGTCGCCATCGCGATCAGCATTCCGTCTGGTGCGAATGCAAGAAAATTATGGATGTGCGCATCATCGGACCGCGTCATTGCCACCAGCCGTTCGTGCGAAACTTCCCGCACGGCGCCGAGAAAGCGGAAGCGCAGATCTTCAGGCGTCACATGGGTGAAAAACTCGGCCAAAGTTGGCTCGTCCTCGGGGCGCGCGGCGCGCACCTCGAAACAGAATCCGCTGTGGGTGGTGAGCATCTTGTTCATCGCCGTCTGATCCTTGGTGTGTTGTCTGGCGTCGTCGCTGCGCCGAGGACAGGCTATTCGCCCATGTCCAGGAGCACGTCCTGCTTGAGGATTTCGATGCTGCGCAGGCCGAGCAGGCGAATGACGCCTTTGTCCTTCAGGCGGGTGAAGACCCGCGACACCGTCTCGATGGTGAGGCCAAGATAGTCGCCAATATCCAGTCGCGACATCGGCAAATCGACCTGACGCAAGCCGCCCTGGCGTTCCGTTATGTCGACCAGGAATGCCGCGACCCGTTCGATGGCATTCTGGCGGCCGAGGACCAGCAGATGTTCCTGGGCTCTGATCAAGCCCTTGAGCGCCAGCGGCAGCAACTGGCGGGACATGTCCGCGGCTGCAGTGATCCGGACAACCCGGATACCGGTCGCGTTGATTGCCTCGGCGAAGAAATGATGCGTGGCGTCGGCCTCGAAGCCGAAAGTCTCTCCAGCCATATGAAAGGCGCTGATCTGCCGGCGGCCGTCAGCCAGAAGCCGGTATACGCGCACGGCGCCGAATTCGACCTGGTAAAGAGGCCCGGCCTTTTCGCCTTGGGCGTAGATTTCCGTGCCAGCCGGGAAGAAGCTGACCGGTTGCGCCATAGCCCCATCGAGGAGAGCGAAAGGGCTCGGCTGCGTTGGCAGTTCAATCTTGGCGGTCTGTTGAGCGTACATGGCTGTGTTCCCGGTTGATCCGTGACTCAGCAATCGCGCGAATCCGCAGATCGCGAAATTCGGTTATGTCCCTAAGGGAAACTACCTAATCAGTTCAGGCTGGCCCGTTGCATCGGCGAATATGGCCATCCAGGACCGGTGTCCGTTAGGCATTTGAACGACCGCCTTTGCGGTAGGTCAAAGCTCGCTCTATTCACCTGATTAAAGATGCCGGGAACGAGGGAAACACCCAAATGTCCCAATCCAACCCGCCCACCATCGCTTTGTCTGGTCTCAGCGAGGTCGAGGCACAAGCCAGGCTCGCCGTCGATGGCTTCAACGAACTGCCCAGATCGAACCGGCGGGCGCCGCTGCGGATTGCTTTCGAAGTCGTGCGCGAACCGATGCTGGCCCTCCTGCTGGGCGGAGGTGCCGTTTACCTGCTTCTTGGCGATCTGCACGAGGCATTGATCCTGGCTGCCTTTGCCACCTTGTCGGTGGGGATAACCATCGTTCAGGAAGCGCGGACAGAGCGCGCTCTGGAAGCGTTGCGCGACCTTACAAGCCCGCGTGCCCTGGTGATACGAGACGGTGAACGCAAGCGCATTGCAGGTCGCGAGGTGGTGCGCGGCGATCTGGTGGTGCTGGGCGAGGGCGATCGGGTGCCGGCCGATGTCTTGCTGATCCAGAGCCGGGATCTCCAGACCGATGAATCGCTGCTGACCGGCGAGTCTGTTCCGGTGCGCAAGGTTGCAGCCAACACCGGCGACCTGCCAGTCGAACGCCGCCCAGGCGGCGATGACCTGCCTTTGGCATTTTCCGGATCACTCGTGGTGCGCGGTTCGGGCATTGGCGAAGTTCTGGCAACCGGGCCGCTGAGCCAAATCGGTGCGATCGGCCAATCGCTCAGCATCATGGAGACCGAAGCACCCCGCTTGCAGCGACAAACGAGACGTCTTGTCGGCATCTTCGCACTGGTCGGTGGTGCGGTCAGCGTTCTGGCGGTCGTGCTTTATGGCGTTTTGCGGGGCGAGTGGCTCGACGCGGTTCTTGCTGGCATCGCGCTGGGCATGTCGATGCTGCCCGAGGAGTTCCCGATGGTGTTGACCATTTTCATGGCCATGGGCGCGCTCGAGGTCGGCGAAGATGCGATAGCGACGCTCTGCATGGAGCTGGTCGATCGCGTCTTCGAAGAACCGCTGGTAAAACATATGGACGTTCCTTTGTCTGGTGAGCAACCGCTGGTGCCGCCGCACCGTCCCTGCCACCTGGAATTTGAACCAACGGCGTAATTACAGTGCGGCGGCCCCTACCAAGTCTTGTCGCCTCGCTTTGCGCTCGCCCGCGTTTGCTCGCGGTTTCTTGCGCCGTACGTCATCGGCTATGCTCAACTTGGCAAGGACTAGACGTAGCCATTTGCGGGAAGGGTCGACCTTGATGCATGTCAATATCAGGGAGCCTGAAATGTCTTTTTGCTCAGTTCGATATGAACCGATGCAGCCATCCGCTGCGCAGGACAGAACGCGTCACGCCGCCAAAGGTCATTTCCCAGACGCGGCTGTGACCATAGCCACCCAGAACGACCAGATCAGCCTCAATCTCCTGACCAATCCGGAGGAGCAGTTCCGCCGGTTCGGAGTGGCGCGCATTCAAGACTTCCGATCGCGCCTTTACCCCGTGTCGTGTCAGGAAGAGCTCGACGTCTGCAACGTTTTCCGCAGTGGTGTCCCCGTTGTCCATGGTGGCGATCACGACATCCCTGGCGGCGATCAGGAAGGGTCTGGCGTCGACGACGGCGCGTCGCGCTTCCCGCGTGTCGTTCCAGGCAATCAAGATGGTTTCGGCCTTGATCGGAGCACAGGTTCCCGACGCCACAAGTATCGGGCGGCCGGCTGCAAGGATGAGACTTGCCGTGTCCAAGGTGCGGTGATGATCGACAACCAGATCGATCGACGGCGAGCCGGTTATGATCAGGTCGGCGGCACGCGCGTTGAGCGCCAGCTGGCCGGTCGGGTTGCCTATTTCGCCACGCCACGCGGCACGATTGCTGCCGTTGACGGTACTTAGAAATTGCTCTCTCAAGCAGTCGAGATGACCTTCAATCTCCTCCATTTGAGACCAAATCGCGGCCTGGTCGTCGGTGCCGGTTGGAATGACAAAATGGGGCTCGGCCGCACAGAAGCCGATCAGGTCGGCATCATGCCGTTGAGCAAGATCCCACGCCATCGAGATGCGTGGCGCGGCGATGCTGTCCACGTCCAGCTGAACCATGATCGTTTTGAAAGCCATCGCGAAAACCCTTTGCGTTGAAGCGAGCTAGCCACGAAGGGAGGGCAGCGACCTTGATGCGTGTCAAACGCGGCAGCGAGATCAGTGGCGCGCGTGCTCGCACAGTCCGGCAAAGGTCATACGTCGGTTGATCCGGATCAATGACCCAGCGATGAATAGGGGATCATCGATGTCAACCTCAATGGTGGTTTCTATGGTATGAAGTATGAGATCGCGGCAATGCGGAAATCGGGCGGAGGCGCGATCGTCAACATGTCATCCATTCTGGGCGCAGTTGGTTGGGAGAATGCCTGTGCTTATGTCTCGACCAAGCACGCGCTCATCGGGCTGACGAAGACAGCCGCCATGGAATATGCTGGTCACAACATTCGCATCAACGCTGTTGGGCCCGCCTTCATCGATGCACCATTGCTGACGAAGAACCTGGATGCCGAAACGGTCGGACAGCTGGCCGCTTTGCATCCCATTGGCCGCCTGGGAGCCCCAGAGGAAGTCTCGGCGATGACGTGCTTCCTGCTGTCGGCCAATGCCAGTTTCATCACCGGCAGCTACCACCTCGTGGATGGTGGCTACACGGCCAAATGATTTGGACCTTGCCCGCTCGAAACGGCCGACACGCATACTTGCCCTCAATCGCATCGCGCGATTTCAGAAATGATCCAGATCAAGGCGCGAACCTACGCTTGAGGGATCATTGAACGATGTGGAACCCTATCCTAAGCGCACCGTCTGGTCGCAACCTCGAGCTGGCCGTCTTCGACGAGGAGGGGACGCATGCGCTCGTATTTCCGTGCGTAAAGAGCCGAGAAGGCTGGAAGAATGCCACCACCGGGGCCCGTGTCGACATCAGGCCGACCCACTGGCGCGAATGGGAGGAGAAGGAGAAGGTTGAGGCCGGAACCGGCAAACCTCTCGAGGGCTCTCCCTAGGGTTTGGATTCCACGATCAACGCCATCCGCACAAGATGTGACAGGCTGCCCGCGCCCATCTTGCTCATGACATTGGCGCGATGGATCTCGACTGTACGCGGGCTGATTCCAAGGTCATAGGCGATTGTCTTGTTGGGCAGACCCGACACGAGCCCATCCAACACCTGCCGCTCGCGCTCTGACAAGGTCGACAGACGCCCGCGAATATCGGCAGACTGCGGATGCGCTGCATTGACCTGGTTGCGGTTGGTCAGCGCTGAGCGGATCGCTTCGATCAGCATTTCGTCGTCGAATGGCTTTTCGATGAAATCGGAAGCGCCTTCTTTCATTGCCTGTACGGCAAGCGCCACATCGGCATGGCCCGTCATGACAATCACCGGAATTGTATGCCCGCCCGCTCTGAGTTGGCGCAGGAACTCGATACCGTCTATGCCCGGCATGCGTACGTCGGTGACAATGCATCCGTCGAGATTGCCCGTCGCGGTTGCCAGAAAAGCTGTGGCCGATTCGTGCAGACGTACCGCGAAGTCCGCTGTGGCCAGAAGAAAACCGAGCGACTTGCGAACATCGACATCGTCGTCGACGACATGCACCAGATCACTGTCGGCCATTTGTGACCTCATCCTTCTCAACGATACGCAAGGTGAACCGAAAAGCGGTGCCGCTCGTCGGCATTGCCTCGGCCCAGATGTGACCGCCGTGCGATTCAACGATGGTGCGGCAAATGGAGAGGCCGACGCCCATGCCCTGCTTCTTGGTGGTCACAAATGGCTGGAAGAGTTGTGCCGAAACCTCCGGCGCGAGACCCGGGCCGGTATCGATCACGCTCACCTCGGCCATACCATCATCCCGGGCAACGGTTGTGATTTTCAATTCACGGCGCGGGGCGTCTTGCATTGCTTCGACCGCGTTGCGCATCAGATTGAGCAGAACCTGCTGAATCTGGATGCGGTCGCTCAAGACCAGTTCCGCGGCAGGATCGAGCTTGTAGCTGACCTGGACATTGATCTCCCTTGCACCGACCAGGGCGAGCGACGAGGCTTCCTCGATCAGCGCCGGCAGTCTTTCGACCTGGCGCTCGCTTTCGCCTCTCGCAACAAAATCCCTCAGATGACGAATGACGTCGCCTGCCCGCAGGGCCTGCTCGGCGGCCTTTTCCACGGCATCCCGCAGCATCGGCGCATTCTTCTCCTCGCTGTTCTCGAGCAGCCGACGGCTGCCCTTCAGGTAATTGGTGATGGCTGTCAGCGGTTGGTTGATCTCATGGGCAAGCGTCGAGGCCATCTCGCCAAGTGCGGTAAACCGCGCCATGTGGAGAAGCTCCTGCTGCTGCTCCTGGATTCTTGCTTCCGCGCGGTGGCGTTCGGTCAGGTCGCGGCAGAAGCCGGTAAAGAAGCGTCCGGTTCCAGGATGCATTTCGCCGACGGAAAGCTCCATCGGGAAAGTCGTGCCATCCTTGCGCGCCCCGGTGACGGTGCGGCCGAGCCCGATGATCCGGCGCTCTCCCGTCGTCAGGTAGCGCAGCAGATAGGCATCGTGCTCGTCGCGATAGGGCGAAGGCATCAGCATTTTGACGTTCTTGCCAATGACCTCGCCTGACTGATAGCCGAACAGCGTCTCGGCAGCGGTGCTGAATGACTGGATACTGCCTTGCTCGTCGATGACGACCATTGCATCGGGCACAGTCGCCAGGATCGAACGCAGATGATCTTCGCGCAACAGAAGCGCGGCATTCGCGAAAGAGAGATCGCTGACATCCGTGCCTTCAATGAAGATCGCGGTGATACGGCCATCGCCGGCTTTGATCGGCTGATAGACGAACTCAAGGATGCGCTCTTCGACCGGCCCGTCGGCTTTGTTTTGAAGGCCAACCTTCACCCCATGGCCCCTATAGGGCTGGCCGGTCGTGTACACATCGTCCAGATGTTCGAAAAACTCATGTCCTTCGAGCTCGGGTAAGGCGTCCCGCACTGACTTTCCAATCACTTGCCTGTTGCCGATCAATCGCTGGTAGGCGGCATTGGTCAGCTCGAAAACGTGACCGGGCTCGCGCATGAGCGCTATAAAGCCCGGAGCCTGATCGAACATTTGTGACAAGAGTGATTTCAGTGTCGTCCCGCCGGGCGACAAACTGAGCGGTTCGTCTTGGATCACCTGAGGTTCCTGGGTTCGAGAGGGTGCCCGAGGACCAATTATCACTTCTCGCCGCGCACGCAAAACGGATTGAGACGACGCTTTCGGACGTAGATGCAGTTGGCGGGGCGCTTGGCGGTCTTTGACGCGCATCAAGGTGTTGAGCGTTGGCGAATGCAATTCATCACGCATTGCACCGTTTCAGCGAAAGGCCCTCGCAATGTCCTACAAATCAATCATCGTGAACCTCGCCATCGATGCGGCTCCCGCACCCATTGTGCGGGTGGGGATCGAACTTGCCGAACGATTTGGAGCCCATCTTGTTGGCTTGGCGGCAGCGAATGTTCCGCCTCTGGTCGCGACAGGCGACGGCATGGTCTACGAAGGCGAGATCATGCAGATCCAGCGCTCGGAGATCGAAAAGCGGCTTGCCGAGTTGCGCACCGAATTCGAAAGGATGGTCCCTGCCTCGATCTCGAGCGAATGGGGACAAGCCATCTGCAGCCCGACGCGCTTCCTCAGCGTCTCCGCCCGGGCGGCCGATCTCATCATTACCAGCGGCGAGAGCGAAGAAAATGTCTTTCGCGCGGTGGACATCGGCAGCCTGGCACTCGGCACTGGCCGGCCAGTACTCGTCGCGGCAGACAATATCGAACACGTCATGGCAAAAACCGTGCTGATCGCCTGGAAGGACACCAGGGAGGCGCGACGGGCGCTGGCCGATGCATTGCCCTTCTTAGCCAAGGCCAGCGAAGTCGTCATCGCCACAATCGATAGCGATCGCGACGATAGCGTCCGCGACAGCCTCGCCGATGTCGCCGTCTTTCTTGAACACCACGGCATCATGGCGCGCACCGAACTGATCCGCGGCGAGGCTGACGGTGATCGTCTGTTGACATTCGCGCGCTCGATCCATGCCGACCTGATTGTCTCCGGTGCATATGGCCACAGCCGCCTGCGCGAATGGGCGTTCGGCGGCGTCACGCGTACGCTGATCGAGGAGGGCAGCATCAGCCGCTTCATGTCGTATTGACCGCCGGTCAATCGGAATTTCGAGTCCGCCAATAGGCGTTCACGTCCGATCCATGGTCCCCGGGCCGATTGACCGAGATCAATGCAGCGGTCGGCAGCACGGCAATAACCTGCCGGGAAACGGGAGTGAAACGACATGAGTTTTCTCGACTACCTCATTTCAGTTGACGCCAGGACCGCCTTGATGGGCCGCATGATGCAGAAGCTCGGCGTCGACAAACAATTGAAGGTCGTTTCGGACCATGTTGCCGTCACCAATCGGGCGGTGGACCGCTGCCGCTCCTGCGGGCACCAGGATGAATGCTCGACTTGGCTCGACGAACACCAGCAAGCCGATGATCCGCCAAGCTATTGCCGCAACCGCGACCTGATCGCACGGCTACAGCACGCGGCCGGCCAACGATAAAGCGTCGTGCGGCCATGCTACTGTTCGCGTAACCAGGACTGCGTGCCGCAGCTTCGCCGATGTCCTGGGCGGTCATCGCTCGCGCAATGTTTCGCATCTGCTGGCTGATGTCGTTCCGGCGCATACACGATGCCTGTTCTTGCGCAGGGAGATCGCGCGGATCTGCGGATATTAGTAGCGTTGGCCAATAAAGATATATTGACAATGTTTCTTTAAGGTGCGATTCCGACCCATATCGACGAACGCTTCCCTTTGAAAGCAAATGCATCGATCGTCATCGTGGACGCGACTCCACTCGGCGCGTTGCGGAGCTGTTTGAGTGTGGGCCTCATCTTGAGGTCTTTGGGCCTTCGAAAAACAAGAGCGCGCACATGACTGCGAATGGTCGGAGCAAGAGAACGATCATCATCGGTGGTGCCGCGTTGCCGGACATGCTTGACGAGGCCATGATCCGTCTTGTGGTTCACGGCTTTTATGATGAAATTCGCCGCGACGATCTTCTCGGCCCCATCTTTCATGACGCTATCCAGCCTGAGGCGTGGCCGCGCCACCTGGCTAAGATGTGCGACTTCTGGTCCGCTACACTGCTCCGGACGTCCCGTTATGAAGGCCGGCCATTACCGCCGCACCTGGCGATCTCCGGCCTTGGAGTGGCGCATTTCCGGCGTTGGCTAAAGCTTTTTCGCGCAACGGTGTACCGCATTTGCCCACCCGAGATTGCGGCGCTGTTTATGGATCGCGCACTGCGCATAGCTCACAGCTTCCGTCTCGCGGTCGCCTTCAGCCGTGGCGAGACTACGATGGGCATAGAACCGATCGCCGAGAGAGACCTGTGATGCCAGGTTCGTGGTGTTTACGGGAGGTAGATCCGTGCGGCTGACTAATTTTTCGGATTATGCCTTGAGGATGTTGATGTATGCGGCCTCTGCCGGTGATCGCCTGATCACGATCGAGGAGGTGGCACGCACGTTCAACGTATCCAAAACGCACCTGAACAAGGTTGCCAACACCCTGACGCGCGGCGGTTACTTGAAGGCGGTCCGCGGTCGCTCCGGTGGCCTTGCCCTCGGGCGGAGCCCCGAGATGATCCGGATCGGCGACGTGGTACGTTTGACCGAGCCAGATTTCGCGCTTGTGGAATGCTTCGCGACCGGAAATCAGTGCGTGCTCACCGGCTGCTGCAAACTTTCAGGCATGTTCGGCGATGCGATGGCCTCCTTCCAGAATACCCTTGACCTTTACACGCTGGCCGACATCGCTCTGATGCCCAAGGACTTTGTCGGCGGGCTGCCTGCATCCGAGGCTTCGGCGTATCGATAAGCGTGGGTAAAGCCCCGAGCTACAATTTAACCGCAACGCGGCGCGATTCGCGTCTGCCGGCCCGTGGAGACAAACATGACTGATCCAAACAAGAACGACACGCCGACGGTCAAGCAATTCGAGTCGGGCGTCGACCTGAACAATACGCTTCTTCCCATGCTGATCGGCGGGCTTCTTCTGATCGTCGTCGGTGCAGTCTTGGTCATGACGTTTGTCTAGTTTTTCCTAGCCACACGGCAATGCTTCAGGTTGCGAAAGCGCAACGAAGGCGGCGTCGGCGGGAGCTATGAAGATGCTTCGCAATCGCGGAGACGTCATCGTGAAGGAGCGCAGTTCGATCGATCCCGACATGGTCGTCGACGAGATTATGAGGAAATGGCCGGCAACGGTGGCTGTTGTGCTGAGATACAGGATGCTCTGCGTCGGCTGCCCGATAGGCACCTTCCATACCGTGACTGAGGCATGCGATGAGCATCAGATCAACGAGACCGACTTCCTAGCCGATCTGGAATCGGCTGTTCGAGCGAGCGGGTGACAGTCAGCCCTTGGTCCGGTTCTCTGAGAGGACCACAAGCCGGTGCGCGTCTTTGACCGTGACCTTCTGGCGCCCGCTCACGATTATCCCGTTTTCTTCCCATTTGGTGAGCAGTCGGCTGACGGTGTGCAGTGTCGTCCCCGTCATTTCGGCGATGTCCTGCCTCGAGATAGGAAAATCGATTTCGATGCCGCTTTCGGTCTTTCGGCCCGTCTGATTTGCCAATCGCAGCAGCGCGTGAGCAACGCGCTGTTCGACCTGTTCAGTGGACATCTCCACAACGCGCGTCTGGGTTTCTTGCAGCCTGTTTCCGACGGTCCGGTACGTGGTTGCCCCAAACGTCGGGAACCGACGCGCCAGTTCGGGCCATAACCCATTTGGCCAAGCCAGCACGACACAGTCCACCGCCGCTACGGCGCTGGCGGGATAGGTCGTTCGGCCGAGCGCCGCGGCGACGCCAAAAATTTCGCCTTCGCTGATGTATCTGGCAATAACCTGCTGCCCGTCCGGTGTGGTGCGGACGACGCGTATATGCCCGGCGATCAGCACGAAGAACGAATGGGCGTCGGTGTCCTGCTCGAAAATCCAGGAGTCCTTGGCATAGCGGGACGATCGAGCGCTTCGCAGTATCTCGCTCTGCTCTTCGGGCGCCATCCCCTGGAAAAGTGGCAGCCGCGATATCAGTGATCGGTCCAGCGCAGCCAAGCAGAATCCTCGTCGGTCGTGTGGCAGACCTTTCTTACCCCGAGTTTGCGCCAGCGCAAATTCTGCCGCGGCGGATCAGGCTAAATGACATGGAACGGCCAATGCCGCGAAGACGAAACAAAGGACAAATCGATGAAACTCTCCATTCTGGCTGCCACAATCTCCATCCTCGCACTCGCCGGCGGCGCAAACGCGGAAGAGCACGTGGTGCAGATGCTCAACAAGGGCGAGAAAGGCGCGATGGTCTTCCAGCCGGCCTTCGTCCAGGCTGCACCCGGTGACACCGTCAAGTTCGTGCCGACCGATAAGACCCACGACGCCCAGTCGATCAAGGGCATGATTCCGGATAGCGCAGAGCCGTTCAAGGGAAAAATGAACGAGGAAATCACCGTTACGCTCACCCAGGAGGGGGTCTACGGTGTCAAATGCGCGCCTCATTACGGCATGGGCATGGTCGCGCTGATCGCGGTCGGCAAGCCAGTCAACCTCGATGCGGCCACGGCGGTCAAGCATAGCGGGAAAGCAAAGAAGGTGTTCGCGGGTCTGCTCAGCCAGGTTCCGGCCAACTGATCAAACACCGATACAGCTATGCCTGCCCGCTGCGAGGCAGGTTGGGGTCGGACGGACCGAGGGGCGGCGGTTCATCCGGCCCCTTTTCATCTGGAGACAAATCATGGGAATTCCACGCCTGCGGGCCTACTCCGGACCTGCGTTTCTTTCCTACGGATTCAGGCCCTTCTTTCTTCTCGGCGCGCTCCATGCGGGGCTCTCCGTCATGCTATGGCTGCCGATGTATACGGGCGAACTCGATGCTCACAGTGCGCTCGCTCCGGTCGACTGGCATGTGCATGAGATGCTGTTCGGCTATCTGCCGGCGATCGTTACCGGGTTCCTGCTGACCGCCATCCCGAACTGGACCGGCAGGCTGCCCGTGCAAGGTCCACCATTGCTGGCACTCGTTGTCCTGTGGATTGCCGGGCGCGCCGCCGTCTTCTTCTCGGCGGATATCGGTTGGCAAGCAGCCGCTGTGATCGACGTGGCTTTTCTGCTTGCGGTCAGCGCGGCGGCGGCTCGCGAAATCGTCGCGGGACGGAACTGGCGCAATCTCAAAGTGTTGCTGCCGCTGGCCGTTCTGGCCTGCGCCAATGGCGCGTTCCACGTCGAGGCGCACTTTCAAGGTACGTCAGACATCAGCCGCAGGCTCGGCATCGCCGCGGCGATCATCCTTATATCGCTCATCGGCGGGCGCATCATTCCGAGCTTCACGCGCAACTGGCTCGTCCGCGAAAACCCGGGCAGGCTTCCAGCACCCTTCGACCGATTTGACATGGCATCGATAGCCATCTCAGTCGCCGCGCTGGGTGCATGGACGGTCATCCCGGACAGCAGCACCTCAGGACTGCTCATGGCGGCCGCCGCAACCTGCCAGGCGTGGCGTTTGTCGCGCTGGGCGGGCGCGCGCACCATGCGCGATCCACTCGTGCTTGTGCTCCATGCCGCATACGCCTTTGTGCCGGTCGGTCTTGCCCTGGTCTCGGCGTCGATCCTCTTTCCCAACGCCGTGCCTGCTGCGGCGGGGTTCCACGCCCTTGGCGCCGGCGCGATCGGCTCGATGACACTCGCCGTGATGACCCGCGCAACGCTCGGGCACACTGGGCGAGAGCTCAAGGCAGGAAAAGGAACGTCGTTTGTCTTCGCGGCCATCCTCGTGGCGGGATCATTGAGAACCCTGGGTGCCTTCGTCCCTGATGACGGTGTGATCCATCTGGCCGGCGCCGCATGGGTGGCTGCATTTGCCGGTTTCATCCTGGTCTACGGAACCGCATTGATTGGGCCAAAGGCGCGGTGAATCGGGCGGCAGGCCCGCGACGGTGGGACCGAACCTGTGGAACTGCCTCCATTCGTCAGATGTCGAGGTACCCGAGGATCAGCTTTCTCCACCCCGGTCGGTCCCGCACCAGTCTGAATCCCAGATTGTCGGGAGGCGTTCCGACGGCACAGCCCCCGCTTTTGCCGTCGCTGACGAAGTTCGACATGTAGGTCCTGTGAAATCCTTCAACGACATGGACGCCGCAATTGTCGAGGGAACTCGCAATCCCAGTTCCATCCGCCGCCAGTGTTGCGCGGACGTAGCATGTCGATGTCCACTCCCAGACGTTGCCGGAAAGATCGGCGAGATCACGGGAGTTCGCGCCAAAGGAGCCTCGGCTCCTAGGCAAGGGGTCCGGGCTGCGATCGAGTTGGGCCTCGGCCCTGTAGCGGTCAAGCCAACGTTTGGCGGGGTTGTTGGCGTCGGCTTGTAGCTCCTCAAATCCGCCTCTGAAACGCTCTGCTGCCGCAAAGGCCCATTCCTCGTCTGTAGGCAGCCGCCAGTAATCGCCGGTCGCTTGAGAATACCATCGGGCATAGGCGCTGGCGTCGAGATAACTCACTCCGGTCACTGGCGCATTGGACGGGATCTCACGTGTCTCCTGTGGCGACTTGCAGGCACCGGCCTTTACGCAGTCCGCATAGTCGGCCACGCTGACCTGATAGGTCATGATTTCGATGGGCTTGTTGAACCGTCGCCTCACGCGGGGATTGGGTTGCGGTTGTTCGCCCCGCAGGAACTCGCCCGGCAGGGAATAGGTGATCGAACCGGGAGGCAAGGTGACCGTGATGGTGACAGGGTGGGATTGTCGATGTCCGCTCCAGCCGATGGCGAGTTGGGACAAGCCCATCGGAACCGTTGCGGCCGCGATGGCGATCGAGGCAACCTTCAGGATGGAAAGCGGCATGGCTTTTGTCCGGACCCGGACAGCGTCGCTGTCCGGGTAATTGCGGTGTCGTCAGTTCGTGACGATGGCCTTAGGCGCCTCGACCTGCGTCATCAGGTCGTCATTCCACTCGCCCTCGACCGTGAAATGGGCGGTCGCTCCGAGTTCCACAGCCTCGATCAGATTGTGGTTGACGTAGGCGTAGACGCCCGGCTGCAGGAAAGTGTAGAGCGCCGCACCCGCCGATCCGCCGCGAATGAACCAGGTTTCCAGATCCTTCGCCGGCGTGTTGGCGAATTTGCCCTCTTCCCAGACGTAGTCACCGTGACCGCCAATCAGGTGCGGGCGCGTATCGCGGTTGGCTTGCGAATGGACGATCAATACCGTTTCGCCGACTTTCGCTTTCATCGCATTGTCGCCGGTCAGTGAACCGGCCTTGCCGTTGAACACCACATGTGTCGGGATCAGTCCGCGCATGACTTTCATCATGTCGTCGTAACCGTCGCCGGCCGTTTCATAGCTCTTGAAATTGCCGTTCTCGTCACGCGGGATATAGAAGTCGTTTTCGCCGATATAGAAGATGCTGTCGTATTTGACCGGCTTGCCCTCGTCGTTCTTCAGGCCATCTCGCGGCAGGACCATGATCGCGCCGCTCATGCCTGAAACAACATGCCACGGGATCATCGAGCCGCCGGGCGCGCAGTGATAAACGAATGTTCCCGAGCGGGTAGCCTTGAAACGCAGGGTCACCTGCTCGCCGGGATTGACCAGCGTGAGCTCGCCGCCGCCCAGCGCTCCGGTTGCGGCATGGAAATCGATATTGTGAGCGAGCGTATTGGTATCCGGATTGATGAGCGTCAATTCGACATAGTCGTCCTGGTGAACGACCATCAGCGGGCCGGGAACCGAGCCGTTATAGGTCATGGCATTGAGCGTCGTGCCGTCTGCGTCGATGACAACAGCCTTTTCTTCGATCGTCATGGTGAATTCGACGATCTTCGGGTCACCCTTGGCGACCTGATCGTGTGGATGGACGAACGGCGGCGCCACGAGCTTGATCTTCTCGCGGGCTAGCGCCCCGATGTCTGCCGGGGCGAACGTTGCGGAAAATGCCGGCATCGCCGCCACGGCGGCAGCGCCGATGGCTGCTCCGAAGAGGGCTTCGCGTCGCGTGATCATGTCAGTCTCCTGTCTATCATCCGTTGTGGATGAGTAGAATCTACCTGACCAGACGCAGTGTTTCTTTGCGTTGGCGCAAATTGAAGAGTTAAATCTTGGCGAGAGAAGGACTGGGTACGGAAATCTTGCGCGTTGTTCGAGTTTTTTGGGTAATGTTCGAGCCAGACACATGCAGTGGCGAAGTTTTCCGTACTAGCGCCGCTATCCGCACTTGGCTCCCGATCCGTTGTCTAGCTTATCGTCCCGATCGATCAGGATCCGCTCGGCAGCTCCGTCGAGATCCTCGTACTGACCGCTCCTCAAGGCCCACAGGAAGCCGAACAGACCCAACGCGCCGAGAAAAAGAGCTACGGGTATGAGATAGACCAGCGTCGTCATGAGGATCGTGCCAATGCGCCGGCAGGGGGACGTTTGCCGTGCGTAGGAGCCGTCTCCGGTGGGCTCGCGGCATGGGCTTGCAGCCTCAGCGCATTGCCAATGACAAGCAGTGAGGAAGCAGACATCGCGATTGCCGCGATCAGCGGCGTGACGTGCCCCAGGATGGCGATCGGCACGGCGATGGTGTTGTAGACGATCGCGATGGCGATGTTTTGCCGGATCAGTCGTCCGGCCTTGCGCGAGATGTCGAGGGCAAGGGGGACTGCCGAAAGGCTTTCGCGAAGGAAGACGAAATCCGCTGCTTTTCGGCCGACATCGGCCGCCGTGGCTGGAGCCATCGAGACATGTGCCGCGCTCAGCGCAGGGATGTCGTTGAGGCCGTCGCCAACCATCAGCACCGTGTAACCGTCCTTCGCCAACGTTTCGATATACTCGACCTTGCCCGAAGGAAGCAGTGCCGGAACAAAATTACGGATGCCCAGCGTCGCTGCGACTTCGCCACAGGCAGCTGCGGTATCGCCCGACAGCATTTCCACGGAAACCTGTGCGGCATCCAATTGCTCGATGGCCGCTTGGGCGTCCGCACGCAGCGCGTCCTCGAAGACGAAGGATGCGACAATGATCCCATCTTTGGTCAGAACCGTTCCCCCAGGCCTGCCTTCGCCGCCAGTTCGGGCCTTCCATCCAGCCCAACCGCGCCGGCCCAGCCGCCATGTGCTGCCCGCGGCGATGGCTTCGATGCCGAATCCGGGGTGCTCGCTGACGGCCTCGAGCTTTGGCTGGCCGGCGAGACCTGCGAAGTTGGCAATGGCCTTTGAAAGCGGGTGACGGGAATGCGCGGCAATATCGGCTGCAATTGCAAGCATGGTCGGGTCGATCGACGACGCGTTGACCAGCCGGGGCTCACCGAGTGTGAGCGTACCGGTCTTGTCGAACACCGCGGTGTCGATCTGGGCCAGGCGCTCCATGGCAGAACCGTCCTTGACCATCACGCCGTTTTCGAACAGGCGTCGCGCGGCGACCACCTGGACGATGGGCACGGCGAGGCCGAGCGCACAGGGGCAGGTGATGATGAGGACGGCAATGGCGATCGTCATTGCCCGGTGCCAGTCGCCGGTGGCCACCATCCAGCCGAGGAACGTCACCAAGGCGGTCAGATGGACCACCGGAGCATAGAGCGCTGACACGCGGTCGGCGATACGGCGATATTGTGCGCGACCGCCCTCGGCGGCTTCCATCAGACGGACCATTTCCGCCAGGAAGGAGTCTTTTGCGGCGGCTGTCGCCTCGATGGTCAGCGAGCCAGTGAGATTGAGCGTGCCCGCCTGCACGATTTCCCCCGCGGCTGCGTTCCTCGGAGTGCTCTCGCCGGAAACCAGTGAACAGTCGAGGTCCGAAGAGCCTCGAATGATCTTGCCGTCGACGGGAATCCTTTCGCCGGCGGTGATCAGCAGCTGCAAGCCGGGTTCGATCTCCTCAACCGGCAGGTAGTCGCGCGAACCATCCTCGCGCAGCACCATGGCGCCCCGCGCCGCCAGCCGAGACAGGCCGTTCACCGCGGTCCGGGCACGCTCGCGCATCACGTGATCCAGCGTGCGGCCGATCAAAAGGAAGAACAACAGCGACACCGACGCGTCGAAATAGGCGTGATTGCCATGGTTGATGGTCTCGTACAGGCTCATCGCGTAGGCGAGCGAAACGCCAACCGCAATCGGCACGTCCATGTTCATGCGACCGTGACGCAACGCATTCCATGCCGAGCGGAAATAGATGCCGCCGGCGAAGGCGAGCGCCGGGATGGCGATCAGCGCCGAGACCCAATGGAACAGATCACGCGTCGCGCCTTCAGCGCCTGACCAGACCGAAACCGAAAGCAGCATGATGTTGCCTGCGGCAAAGCCCGCGACCGCGACGGCCCGGATCAGTTCCGAAAGCGTCTTGTCCTTCTCGCCGACCTGCGGGTCGAACAGATGCGCCGCGTAGCCCAGCCGTCCAAGAGCGGCGGCGAATGGCGGAACCTCATCCCCACGCCACCGGATCGATACCCGTTTCGTCGACAGGTTGACCCGAACGCTCTCGACGCGAGCGACCTTTCCGAGCGCCGTCTCGATCGCCTGGATGCAGGCCGCGCAGTGAACCGTCGGCACCGACAGATCGGTCTGGCGAAGGTCATCGCCAAGCCAGCGGCTTGCCAATCTGATCTCCTGACTCGATGGCAAGCTGGATGTCGCTCCGCCCAGATCCAGCGCCATTTCAGCGCCCGGCGCACAGCAGCTCATTGCAGCGCTCCCTGAGAAATCATGATCCGGCGAACGTCGCGATAAGGCTCTGCCAGACCGGCATCGGTGTCGACTTCGACGATCCAGACGCCATCCCTTGGCGTGTGTCGCGCGGCAAACTCCTGGCCCGAGGCAACGGCAAGAGTGACGGCTTTGTCCGCGCCCTCGTAGGCGGGATGACGAAACAGCACCTTGACACTACGCAAGGGAACCGGCTCGCCGGCGGCATCGCTGAGACTGTAGCGGACTTCGCCCCAAGCGATCGTCAATTTGCCGGTCCAGCCGAGCGCCGCCTGTGCGCGCCCTTCCTCTGCCTTTCGGTTGAATTGCTGGCTGGCCACATAGGAGTTTTCGACGACGAGGCCGGTCCAGCTCGTGCTGGCGAGCGTTGCCATGGTCAGATTCACACCAACGATCACGCCGAAAAAACTGAGTATGATGAGCAACATATGCCTGCCGGTGAATTCGCGGGTTTTTTGCGTATGGGCGCTCATCTGACGATCTCCGGGGCGTTGAAGGTGGCGGTGTATTCGTCCGTTTCGAAACTCGCCTTGTCCTCGACGCGGAATTTGAATGTTTGTGTCGCGCTTCCGACCTGGTCCACCGGCTGGCGCACGAAAACCTTCAGCATCTTCAGGCGGTCGGGTTCGACCGCGACGGCGAAGGACCGGTCTGCGGGAAGGTCGATACCAACGACGCTCATTTCGGCTCCCCGCAGGCCCTGCATCGTGACAACGATCGTCCTTGGCTCGGGGATCATATTGAGCAGCTTGACGGTGTAGCCGTTGCGGATCGAACCGTCGGACAGCGTGACGAATTGCGGATTGCGGTCGTGCAGAACGTTGACCTCGAGCCGGTCGCGCGTCAGCAGCGAATAGAGCAGCGCGATGCCGACCGCCGACCATGCACCCATGTAGATGAAGGTGCGCGGCCGAAAGATCTTGCGGATATGGAAATGGGCTAACCTGTCAGAGAAAGCGCCGCCGTCGGTCCGGACGAGCGACGGGTTCACCGAGCAAGAGCCGCCTGCTGTCGCCACCGCCATGTTGGCGTTGTAATCGGACAGCGTCGCATAGGAGATCAGACCGCGCTCCTTGCCGAGTTTGTCCATGACGCCGTCGCAGGCATCGATGCACAGCGCGCAAGTAATGCACTCGAGCTGCTGGCCGTCGCGAATATCGATCCCCATCGGGCAGACGGCGACACAGGCATTGCAATCGACGCAGTCGCCGACCGGCTGCCCCGCGGCCTGGACCTTCTTGGCGTGCCGCGAACGAGGTTCGCCGCGCCAGTCATTGTAGGTCACCGTGAGCGAATTCTCGTCGAGCATGGCCGCCTGGATGCGCGGCCATGGGCACATATAGGTGCAGACCTGCTCGCGCATCAGCCCGCCGAATGTGTAGGTGGTCGCCGTCAGCACGGCGATGGTGATGTAGGCGGCGGGCGCAGCGGTGCCAGCGAAGACCTCGCCAATCAGCGTTGGCGCGTCGGCGAAATAGAAGATCCAGGCGCCGCCGGTCGCTGCCGCTATGGCCAGCCAGATCGCGTGTTTCGATACACGCAGCACAAGCTTGCGCGCGGTCCACGGTCCGGCGTCGAGTTTCATGCGGGCATTGCGATCTCCCTCGATCGCGCGCTCCACAACCAGAAACAGATCGATCCATACGGTCTGCGGACAGGTATAGCCGCACCAGGCTCTGCCAACTGTGGATGTGATCAGGAAAAGGCCGATGCCGGCCATGACGAGAAGGCCGGCGACATAGAAGAATTCCTGCGGCCAAATCTCGATGAAGAAGAAATAGAAGCGGCGGTTGGCAAGATCGATCAGCACGGCCTGATCGGGGGCAAACGGGCCTCGATCCCAGCGCAGCCAGGGCGTCAGGTAATAGATGCCCAGCGTGATCGCCATCACCAGCCACTTGAAGCTACGAAAGCTGCCCGAGGCGCGCTTGGGAAAGATCTTCTTGCGCGGTGCATACAGCGGCTGGCGGACCTTGGCGGAGTTGACCGCCTCGGCTTCGAGCCGTTCTACCTGCGTATTATCCAGCACGAGCATCTCCAGTCGCGCAGCTTATGACTTCGGCGCGCGCAGTCGGACGTGGTCTTCGGCCGGTGCGCGAAATGCCGCGTTGAACAAGCCTTGCCGCATGGTGGCCTGCTGCGCGTTGATGCAAGTCAATCGCCGGTTGCCGTAATACAGACGCGCCCCGGCGAAAGCCGGGCCTCGTCGCTTGGCTGGCGGAGGGCCGGGAATAGAACCCCCCTCTATTCCCCACCACCAAGCGAATGGATATAGACCGCAAGCTCCTTGACCTTGGTCTCGCCGAGACGCTCAATCCAGGCCGGCATAACGCCGTGCTTGGGTGCGCGGACCTGCGCGGCGATTGCCATTTCGTTCGACCCGTAGAGCCAGATCGCATCGGTCAGATCAGGGGCGCCGAGCTCTTTGTTGCCTTTTGCATTGTCGCCGTGGCAGGCCACGCAGTTTTCGGCGAAAACCTTGGCGCCCGGCTCGACCAGTTTTGCATCTTGAACCGGGCCGGACAGGCTGACGACATAGGTGCTGACCTGTGCGACCTGGTCGCCGGTGATGATCTCGCCAAAAGCCGGCATTTCCGACAGGCGTGTATCCGGGGCGGATGCGAAGCGTATGCCATGTGTGATCGTTTGCTGGATCTGCTCGGCCGTGCCGCCCCACAACCAGTCATCGTCATTGAGGTTGGGAAAGCCCTTCGACCCCTGGGCACCGGAAGCGTGGCACTGCACGCAATTGACCTTGTACGCAGCGCTGCCTGCGGCAACAGCGAATTCGCGCAACGCGTGGTCGCCGGCAATCTCCGAGACGGTTTTCGATTGTATCGCCGCGGCATATTTGGCTTTGGCGATTTCGGCCGCAGCAAGCTCGTTGTTGACGTCGTCGCGGCTCGAATAGCCAAGCACACCCTTGGTCGCCGAGGTCAGCATCGGCCATGCCGGATAGGCGATGGTGTAGCCGATCGCCCAGACGATGGTGATGTAGAACGTTATGACCCACCAGCGCGGAAGTGGGTTGTTGAGCTCCCTGATACCGTCCCACTCGTGGCCGGTGGTGGAGATGCCCGACACTTCGTCGATATGTTCATCGCTCATGATCAGTCGTCCTTCAGAGGAATGCGGGCAGCTTCATCGGCCTGCTTGCCACTCCCGGGACGGAATGCGAAGGCGACCGCTCCGACGAAGAAAAGCGCCATGGCGAGCAAGGCCCAACTGTCGGCGAACTCTCTCATCCAGTGGTAGTCCATGGTCCTTCTCCTCAGCGGTAGCCAGCGGCTTCGTCGTAGGTCTTGAAATCGACCAGCGTGCCGAGCATCTGCAGGTAAGCGACCAGAGCATCCATCTCGGTGACCTGTTGCGGGTTGCCGTCGAAATCGCCGAGCTTCGCCTTCGCGTAGCGGCCTTCCAGGTCGGATGTGTCAGCTTTGGGGTCGGCCTGCGCAAACAGGTCACCTGCGGCGTGAGCGATCATGTCATCGGAGTAGGGGACACCGACGCGCCTGTTTGCGATAAGGTGCGTCGAGAAGTCCTTCACCTCAATTGGCGTATCCTTCAGGAAGGCATAGCTCGGCATGATCGATTCCGGCACCACGGAACGTGGCTCGACAAGATGCTGAACGTGCCACTCGTTCGAGTAGCGATCTCCGACCCTGGCGAGGTCCGGCCCCGTGCGCTTCGATCCCCACTGGAACGGGTGATCGTACATCGACTCGGCCGCTAGGCTGTAGTGACCATAGCGCTCGACTTCGTCACGGAACGGCCTGATCATCTGGCTGTGGCAGAGGTAGCAGCCCTCACGCACATAGATGTTGCGCCCAGCGAGTTCGAGCGGCGAATAGGGCCGCATGCCCTCGACCTTCTCGATCGTGTTGTCGAGATAGAAGAGCGGTGCGATTTCGACGATACCACCGACCGTCACCACCAGGAGGGAACCAACGAGAAGAAGCGTGGCGTTCTTCTCGATGATCGCGTGTTTGTCCATCAAGCCCATTTTCTGGCTCCTTATTGTGCGGGCTGAAGGGCGGGGATGGAGGCCGGCATCGGCTCCTCCTCGCGTTGGTAGCCGAGGATGGTCATAGTGATGTTCCAGGTCATGATGACAGCACCGGCGAGATACATCGCGCCACCCATTGCGCGCATGACATAGTAGGGATGCATGGCGGCCACGGTCTCGGCGAACGAGTAGACCAGGAAGCCCTGCTCATCGTACTCGCGCCACATCAGGCCCTGCATGATGCCGGAAACCCACATCACCGCGGCGTAGACGACGATCCCGAGGGTCGCCAGCCAGAAGTGCCAGGTAACGAGCCGCAGAGAATAGAGCCGTTCACGGTTCCACAGCTTCGGCACCATGTAATAGATCGCGCCGAAGGAGATCATGCCTACCCAGCCGAGCGCGCCGGAATGGACATGCCCGATGGTCCAGTCGGTGTAGTGCGACAGCGAATTGACCGCCTTGATCGACATCATCGGACCTTCGAAGGTCGACATGCCGTAGAAGGCAATGGCCATCACCATCATGCGGATGATCGGATCGGTGCGCAGCTTGTCCCAGGCGCCGGACAGCGTCATCAGGCCGTTGATCATGCCTCCCCAAGAGGGCATCCAAAGCATGATCGAAAACACCATGCCGAGCGTTTGCGCCCAGTCGGGCAGGGCGGTGTAGTGCAGGTGATGCGGCCCGGCCCAGATGTAGAGAAAGATGATCGCCCAGAAGTGGATGATCGAGAGCCGGTAGGAATAGACTGGCCGGTTCGCCTGCTTGGGCACGAAATAGTACATCATGCCAAGGAAGCCGGCTGTGAGGAAGAAGCCGACGGCATTGTGGCCGTACCACCATTGCGTCAAGGCGTCCTGGACGCCGGAGAAGGCGGAGTAGCTCTTGGAGCCCAGGAGAGACGCCGGCATCGATAGATTGTTGATCAGGTGCAGCATCGCGATGGTCACGATGAAGGACAGATAGAACCAGTTGGCGACGTAGATATGCGGCTCCTTGCGCTTCAGGATGGTGCCGAGGAACAGGACGAGGTAGGCGACCCAGACGATGGTCAGCCATATGTCCACATACCATTCGGGCTCGGCATATTCGCGGCTCTCGGTGATGCCGAGCAGATAGCCGGTCGCGGCCATGACGATGAAAAGCTGATAACCCCAGAACACGACCCAGGCGAGATTGCCGCCGAACAGCCGGGCGCGGCTGGTGCGCTGCACGACATACATGGACGTGCAGATGAGCGCGTTGCCGCCGAAGGCAAAAACGACGCCGGATGTGTGCAATGGCCGCAGGCGGCCGAAGTTGAACCAGGGCTCGATGTTGAGATCCGGATAGGCAAGCTGCAGCGCGATGACCACGCCGACAAGCATGCCGACAACACCCCAGAACATGGTGGCGATGGCGCCGTAGCGGATTGGCCCATCCATGTAGGCAGAAGGATCGACTGGTGCGGCCGGTGCAAAGCTGGTGTTGCGCAAGAGGACGACGACAAAGCCAAGCAGCACGAAGAACAGCACCCACATGTGCTGACGAAACGGCTCGTCCACGCCAAAGCCGGCTGCCACCAGCGCCAGAAAAGCGAAAAGGCCCAAAGCGACGATTTCTGTGCCGAACTTCATGACATGTCCCCGACCGCGGATCCCGATGCGCGGACGCCAATCCGCAGCAACACCAGTTCCGCGGCTACGTCGTCGCCGCCTTGATCCAAATCAAAGCTGCACGGTTTTGGATTGGGCAGCGTCTATCTCGCAAACGAGTGGGAGGCGGCCATTGAAGGAAGAGAAAGAGCGGGCATCGTCGCTGTTCGAGGCACGTCGTGAGGATTCGGTGCTAGCTGGCCGATCCGGCAGAGAGGCAATCCCAAGCGCGGTGATGAAGCGCGCGCACAGGGAAAAACTGCAGCTCTGTGATGCTTTGGAGAATATCGCGGACGCTTTGCCGAACGTCGATCGACTGAAGTGCCTTGGCATAGCCAACGCAATCGTTCCGTTGTTGCGCAATATTCATCAATATGAAGAAACGATCATCTTTCCCGCCTATGAGGCCGCTACAGGAGGTAGCCATGCCAACCTTGCCTCAACCCGGCGCTTGCGCGCCGAACACGTCGAAGACGAATGCTTCGCCGGAGAGGTGACCGAAATCCTGCTGGGGATCGGCCATGGCAAGACAGTCGAGAATGCCGAAGCGGTCGGCTTCATGCTGCGTGGCTTCTTCGAGAGTATGCGCCGGCATATCGCGTTCGAACGCGAGCACGTGTTGCCCATGATTGGAATCGTCGATTGATCCTAGGCGCCGGAGCGTCGCTGCAGCCGGATCAAGCTGTCGACTGTAACATGCCGATTGTTCTCGATCCGGATCACGCCCTCTGATCGCAGCTTTGTCAGCTGGCGGCTAACCGTCTCGATCGTCAGACCGAGGAAATCGGCGATGTCGGCGCGGGTCAATGGCAGATCGAAACTCATCACCACGGCGGCCGGGTCAAGCGTGGGATCGATGTTTCTGGCGATCATGAGAAGAAAGCTCGCTACCTTTTCGGAAGCACTCTTGCGGCCCAGCGTCACCATCCACTCGCGGGCGTCATCGAGCTCGTTCAGCGTCTGCTTGAAGAGACGATGCTCTAATCCCGGCGACTCCTTCATCATCCGTTCAATGGCGGCCTTTGGGAACGAGCACAGGGAGACTGCGGTTGCGGCTTCAGCGTTGATCGCGCTTTCGACCTTGAAGGGCCTGCCCAGAAAATCGGGTGCGAACTGCAGGCCGACGATCTGCTGGCGTCCGTCCGAGAGGCTCTTCGTCAGCTTCACCACGCCGGAAAGCACGTTCGAATAGCTGTCGACGGTCTCGGCGTCACCAATCAATTCCACGCCCGGTTCAACGGTATGCTTCGACGAGGTCTTGGCGAGACCCACCAATTGTTTGGGATCGAGCGCACCGCAAACGCCATGGTGCCGCGCTTCGCATGATTGGCAAAGCACGGGAATGCCGGCGCTGTGAACATCTTGACGCACTGTCATCGTGGTCGTCCGAGGAACCAAAAGTACCGGCAGGATATAGCATCGGCCCGAGAAATCTCTTGCGGCAGTTTGTCCGCAGCGAGATATCGTTGACCGAGATCAAGGCCGCCGTTGTCCGATGTGAGCAGTATCGTGTGGTACAAATCGGAGCGGACAGCGACATGCGGCCAGATTTAATCGCCAGGCTTGGTGAGAACGTCCCGCGTTATACGAGCTACCCGACGGCGCCGCATTTCCATCCAGGCGTTGATGCCGCCGTTTGTCATGGCTGGCTGCAGGCGCTCAACGAGGGCGACGAGATCTCGCTCTATTTGCACATCCCCTATTGTGACAAGCTTTGCTGGTTCTGTGCCTGCCATACCAAGCAGACACGCCACTACGAGCCGGTGAGGGCCTATCTTCGCTCACTGCATTCCGAGATCTCTACCGTTGCCAGACTTGTTGGAGGCAAGGGCCGCGTGCGTGCCGTCCATTTCGGCGGCGGTTCGCCGACGATACTCGAACCGCAGGATATCGTGGCGCTGGCAACAGCGCTGCGCAACAGCTTTGCATTCCTCCCCGGCGCCAGGATCAGCGTCGAAATCGAACCCAACGATATGGACGAAGCCCGCCTCGACGCACTTGCCGAAATCGGCATGACGAGGGCGAGCCTCGGCGTCCAGGATTTCGATCCGAAGGTGCAGAAGGCCATCAATCGAGAGCAGACCTTCTTGCAGACGAAAGCGGTTGTTGACGGCGTTCGTTCGCGCGGTGTCGGATCAGTCAATCTCGATCTGCTCTACGGCCTGCCGCACCAGACCAGGGAGAGCGTCTCCTCCACGGTCGCGCAGGCACTGACACTGGAGCCCGACCGGATCGCGCTTTTTGGTTACGCTCATGTGCCGTGGTTCAAGAAACATCAGACAATGATCGACGAGGCCTGGCTGCCGGATGCGGGAGAACGGTTTGCCCAAGCGCAACTTGCTTCTTGCCTGATGCTCAATGCGGGATACCAAGCCATTGGCCTCGACCATTTCGCCAAACCGGGCGATGCTTTGGCGCTTGCCGCGCGTTCAGGGACGTTGCATCGGAATTTCCAGGGCTACACCGAGGATCGCAGCGAAACCTTGATCGGCCTCGGTCCGTCGTCCATCAGCCAGTTTCGCCAAGGCTACGTTCAGAACATGCCTTCGACCGCTGAATATGGCCGCATGGTCGGCAGCGGCGGGCTGGCGACCGTCAGAGGCATCGTGCTTTCCGGGGATGATCGCGTTCGCGGCTGGATCATCGAACGGCTGATGTGTGATTTCGCCTTTTCCGCGATTGACCTGGTTGAGCGCTTCGGCGAAGCCGGCCAAAACCTTCTCAGCAAGGCAAGCTCCGCTGCCCTTCTTGATCCTGCACGCATGCTTGAACTGAACGGTGACCACTTCGTCGTACCCGTGGAAAGCCGCCCCTTTGTCAGAAGCGTCGCCGCGAAGTTCGACAAATATTTCGAGACCGGCAAGGCTAGGCATTCCGTAGCGGTCTGAGCTTGGACCAGGAGCTGAAGGCTTTTGACGATAGTGCGGATGAGCCGAGGGGCTGGTTGAGAAGGCAGAAGCCGCCACGGCGAACTTCTTTGCGCAAAAACCGGCACGTCGGCAGGTGGGGGCTACTTCCCGATTTGAACAGCGCAGATCGTGGACCGCGTCAGGAATCGCTTTTCCCGCCCGTTGTCCAGCGAGAACATGCCGCCGCGGCCTGGCACCACGTCGATAATGAGATCGGTATGCTTCCAGGTCTCGAATTGTGAAGCTCCGATGTAGAAAGGCGCGTTACCGATGTGGCCGAGCAACACATCCTGATCGCCGAGGATGAAGCCGGCACGCGGATAGCACATCGGCGAAGAGCCGTCGCAGCAGCCGCCGGATTGATGGAACAGCACCGGACCGTGCTCGACAACGATCTCCGCGATCAATTCAAGCGCTGCCGGCGTTGCCGTGACCTTCGCATGCATGGCTTTTATTTCCAGCTGGAGCGCGGCCCCCTTGCGGAGCCGCTCCCATAAGCCAAACAGATGATCAGAAGAAGCCGAGCTTCTTCGGGCTATAACTGACCAGCATGTTCTTGGTCTGCTGGTAGTGGTCGAGCATCATCTTGTGGGTCTCGCGGCCGATGCCGGACTGCTTGTAGCCGCCAAACGCAGCATGCGCGGGATAAGCGTGGTAGCAGTTGGTCCAGACGCGGCCGGCCTGAATCGCGCGGCCGAAGCGATAGGCGCGGTTGCTGTCGCGTGTCCAGACACCGGCGCCGAGGCCGTAAAGCGTATCGTTGGCTATGCTGAGCGCTTCGTCGTCGTCCTTGAAGGTCGTAACCGAAACCACCGGCCCGAAAATCTCCTCCTGGAAGATACGCATCTTGTTATGACCCTTGAACACCGTGGGCTGGACGTAGTAGCCGCCAGCCAGATCACCAGGCAGAACATTGCGCGCACCACCGGTCAGCAACTCGGCTCCTTCCTGGCGCCCGATGTCGATATAGGACAGTATCTTTTCCATCTGCTCGGACGAAGCCTGAGCGCCGATCATCGTCGCTGGATCGAGTGGATCGCCCTGCACAATGGCTTCGACGCGCTTGAGGGCGCGTTCCATGAACCTGTCGTAGATCGATTCATGGATGAGAGCGCGGCTCGGGCAGGTGCAAACTTCACCTTGGTTCAGAGCGAACATGACGAAGCCTTCGATCGCCTTGTCGAAGAAATCGTCGTCTTCGGCCACGACATCCTTGAAGAAGATGTTGGGTGACTTACCACCGAGCTCAAGCGTCACCGGAATCAGGTTCTGGCTGGCATACTGCATGATCAGCCGACCCGTCGTCGTCTCACCGGTAAAGGCGATCTTGGCAATGCGTGGCGACGACGCGAGTGGCTTGCCGGCCTCGAGGCCGAAGCCGTTTACGATGTTGAGCACGCCTGGCGGTAGAAGATCGCCGATAAGATCGGCCCAGAGCAAGATGGCAGCCGGGGTCTGTTCGGCAGGCTTCAGGACCACGCAGTTTCCGGCCGCAAGCGCGGGAGCAAGTTTCCAGCATGCCATCAGCAACGGGAAATTCCACGGAATGATCTGGCCAACCACGCCGAGCGGCTCATGGAAATGATAGGCGACAGTGTCGTCGTCGATCTGGGAAAGGCTGCCTTCCTGACCACGCACCGCGCCGGCGAAATAGCGGAAATGGTCGATGGCTAAAGGTAGGTCGGCCGCGGTCGTTTCGCGAATCGGCTTGCCATTGTCCCAGGTTTCGGCGCAGGCGAGGAGGTCGAGATTTTCCTCCATACAATCGGCGATACGGTTGAGGATGAGCGAACGCTCGGCCACGCTGGTGCGCGCCCAGGCGTCCTTGCCAGCATGCGCCGCATCCAGGGCTGCTTCGATGTCCTGTGCATCCGAGCGTGCCACCTCGCACAGCAGCTGACCGTTCACCGGTGAGAAGTTTTCGAAGTAGCGGCCGGAGCGCGGCTCGGCCCATTTGCCGCCGATGAAATTGCCATAGCGCTTTTCGAAGGGCGCCTTGACCGAGCGTGAGAATTCAACCTTGTTCATATGTCTTCCTCCCAAAGCTTACGTCGCGGGATGCGACGCTTCGGAAGAGACTTGCGATTTCCGCCGCTATTGTCACTGTGTCGGGGACAGTGGGCGGCAGGATGTGTCGCAGAATTGCGACAGTCGTGTGAGGTTTCGAATGGTCAGTGGGACCTGTGGACGTCCAAGCGGTTGAGCTTCCGGTGAAGCGTCGCGCGGCTGATGCCAAGCGCCTGAGCCGCAGCCGATACATTTCCATCCGCCCGTGCCAGCGCCCGCTGCAGAACGCCGCGCTCCGCCTCGGCGAGGACTGCGGGGCCGCTCTCCGCCCAACCGAGCAGATCGGTCGCTGGCATGGGCTTGTCGAGACCTTGTCGCGTAATTCCAAGCGCCAGGCGAGCCGACCGGGTTGCGCCGACCACAAGGTCGTCCGCATCAACCGCGATCAGCGCTCCGGAACCTTTGTCGGTCACCGGCGCTAGAAGAATTCGCGCCTTGGGGAAGGCCATCCTGAAGTTCTCCGCCTCGATCCGACGTGCTGCGTCGACCACAGCCATCGAAATGAGATTGGCGAAGGCTTCGGTCAGATCGGCCCGGCAGGAGGAGACGTCAAGCGCGGCTACAAGATCCCCCTCATGATCGTAGATCGGTGCGGTGGTACAACTGAGCCCCGTGTTGCGCGTGTGAAAATGCTGGTCCCGGTGGATCGTCAGCGCGCGCTGTTCAACCAGACAGGTACCGATACCGTTGGTGCCCTGGCTCTCTTCGTTCCAGACGGAGCCAGTCCACAGCCCCCAGGAATGAAACGTCTCGTCATCCACGGGCGCGCCACGCCGTTCTACCGGCACACCGTTGCGATAGGCGAGCAGGACACAGCATCCGACGCCGCCCACCGCAAGATAGAGCCGGTCCAGACTCGATTGAGCAGCTCGGACGAGCGGCTCGATGCGTTGTCGGGCTTCCCCCAATTCCGCCTCTGTCAGATAGCGTGGCGGGCTGCGGTCGGTCGGATCGAGCCGATGCAAACTGGAAGACCGTCGCCAGGAGGCAACCAGCGCGGACTTCGCCGCCGCGTCGGAAGTGATCGCGGCCTGAATGCGGTCGGCATGATGACCGTATAGGTCTTCGCCCATAATTATCCTCCCAACCCTGATGTCTTTCCTCCCGATCTGACCGGTCTGCAGTTCGATCAGCACATAGTCAATTCGTCGAAAGAAGCAGAAAGGCAGGTCTCTCCCTCGTGCCTATCATTGGCCAATCAATGCGTACTCAATCGAGAACGCGTACCAACAGCTCGCCGCGCGTTCATTGATCGGGAGCAAGTCTGAGCATCCGCTGATCAGAAATGCTCGCCGGCCTTGAACGGCCCGATACGGGTGCCTGCTGCGATCAGGTAGGCGGTCGACCAGCCAATAAGCAAAAACCCATTCACGCCCTCGAGCGCCGCCAGGACCCGCCACGCATGAGCGGGCACAACGTCACCATAGCCAACCGTCGAGAAGGTAATGGTGGAAAAGTACAACGCAGTTTCGAAATCCGCGAAGATATCGAGCAACCGGTATAGTCCAGCCCAGAGCCAGACCTCCGCGGTCATGACGGCAAAGAGACCCATCACCACGCTGATCATCGCAACGATACGGCTGCGACGGCCATGCATGCGAAACCGCGCCACCAGATACCCCATCGCATGGGTAACGGCGATCAGACCGAAGGTGTGAATCAGAATCGTCAGGCTTATGACGACCGTGCCGACGAAAAGATTGAGGGCCATGCGACGAAATTAGGAATCTCTCGGGCTGCGTTCCTTGCGCGAAATCAAACTGGCCGAGTTTCGCCGAGGCCAGTCTGTTCGCCACAGACGGTTACGGCGGGAGCGAGGCGAAAGAGCATCGCGAGTTTCAGGCTTGTCGCGATCCGGTCGGCTCGGTCGACAAGCACCGCCGTTTGCGGAACGAAGAGCTCAGCCGCTGCCTGGCGAAACAGGGCCAGCCAGATATCGAAATCGGCTTCGGCGACATCCTTGAGTTTGAGGTGCGCCGGTACCGGGCGTCCGTGATAGTCGCCGCTCTTCAGGAGGACGGAACACCCCTAATCGCCGGTGGTCAGACGCGCTTTCAAGTCACAGGCCGTAGGTAAGCCGGCCTTCGCCCTGAACATGCCGGGCCACCGCCCAGACACCCAAAGCGGCCGGCAACGCGTTGGTAGGTCGGGCATCACGGCCGCGGGAAAGGAAGGACCTTTGGCACGCCTCGCTGCAGGGTTTCTGGAACCAGGAGTAAGGTCACGCTCGCAGCATTGAGTTATCGCAACGCATCTTGGGCGGCTAATTTGTGCTTTTCGAAGATCGCTACCTTCTGCGGATAGGTGATCCGTACCTTGCCGTTGCACCCGTTGCATCTGAAGTGCGCGATCGTTCTTAGCGCAGAGCCCTTCCTTACCGCCGGATGCGAGCAATCCGGACAATCGAATGTGAGGGCAACATCAGATAAGTCTTGGGCCAAGCTCATTTCCATCTCCTTCGCAAAGCGCTGTGGCTACACTCTGGCGGGCGTCAATGGGCAATACAGATGCCAAATCGGCTTGCCAACGCGGGGCCAGAACAATTCGCCTCCGAACGCCGCCAAGCTGGTGCGCCTTCTCTGCGCCCTTTGAGCGACGAAGAGATCTACTTCGTCCAGCAGTTTCGCGCTCGTTGGCAGTAATGTTTCGGATGATTGCGACAATCGCCACCGCCAAGGCCTCGGCATCCCGGCTTAAAGGGTCGATGTGTTCATCTCCGCAAACCTGATCAAACACGCCTTCACAAATAGCCAAATCGTGAGGGCTGAGGCAGGTGCGAGTGAAACGCGGACCCGCTGCACGTGGTTGCGGCGGGCCTTTTTTTGCGGATGAACCGCTGGGGCGCGTGTTGAAATAGGGTGCCTCGCTGACTGGTACTTTCAATAATCCTAAAATCAGCGCGCACTCGCGAGCTCTAGACGTCGAGCTTTGTTCTGGGACATGAAATCCTTGTCGGAATTCCGCCACCTCTTTCGAAGTTCGCGTGCAACTGAATTTACTGTATCGATCAAGAATTATCCTGCGACGAGCTTCGCTGTCGAGCTTTGCTGTCATCTCGATGGACTCCTCAACTAATTCCACGACGACCGATTCTATACGTACCAAGTTGAAGAGTGTCGTTAGCTTCCCATCCAGAAACTTATCTCGGAATGCATTTTCTTGCTGTAACCAAGCGTGATGGCGCTCTGTGGACTCGCGTTCCGCTAGTCTTGCCAGATGCCTGTGATACACCACATGATTGAGGTGGAGATGGCCATACCGGAATCGGATACGGCACTACGCGATGGACGCTAAGAGGCAGGCGCTTGAGCGCGATCGACGTCGTTGGCCGCGCGAAGCTCAACCTTACAACGAGGCCGCCCCGTCACTTGCGCCGGCGCTCGAACCTTTGCTCTTTTCAACGCTCGAACTGGCGCCAGACGATCAATTCGTCGCTTGGCAGGCGCATATGGCTCCGCTTGTCGAGATCGACTTGCCGGATGATAAATCACTCGACGATGGCTTTCCCGCCGACCACACGGCTTGGAACCTCGGCGGCATGCTGATCGTTCAACAGCGCGCGCCGGCGCATAGTTATATGCGTTCTGCTGCGAAGCTTCGGTCCAGCTCGATCGACCACTGGTATATTGCTTTGCCGCATACTGGCCGGTCGTGGACGGAGGTAGATCGCCGCGTAGCGGAAAACCAGCCGGGCAAATTGGAGGTTAGATCGCTTGGCTATCCGTTTCGCGGGAGGGCAACGGAATCCCAAAGTCTCTTTCTCTATTTGCCGCGTGATTTGTTCGCCGATGCGGCGGCAACCCTGGACGCAAAGAATAATTCAATTCTGTCCGGCAACTTTGCCAACCTTTTGCTCGACTACCTCAACAGCATCGAAGCAAGACTGCGCAGTCTCACGGCTGACGATCTGCCCCGCATCGTGCACGCAACACGCAGCATGATCATTGCCTGCCTCTCGCCCCCGGCGGAACATGCCGCGGCCACCGAACAACTGGTGAGTGTCGCGCTGATGGAGCGAGCCCGTCGATACGTCCACAACAATCTGGTTGCGGCTCATCTGACGCCGGATTCAATGTGCCGGGCGCTCGGAGTCTCGCGCTCTCGTCTTTATCAGCTGTTCGAACCGAGTGGTGGTGTTCTCCACTACATACAAAGTCGCCGACTTCTGGCAGCCCATGTTGCGCTTAGCGATCCGGCGGACAGCCGGCGTATTGCTAATATTGCCGAAGCCGTCGGGTTTAGTTCAGCGGCTAATTTCAGCCGAGCATTTAGCAAGGAATTCGGTTACAGCCCCCGCGAAGTCCGAAGTTCCGTGGTGTTGCCGCGCCCCGCCCATTCTGTTTCGCATGCCGGACACGAGGATGCCTCTCCCTTTGAACATTGGCTCAAAGCGCTCGGAAGCTGAGTACAGGATCGGGTGGGACGGGCTCAAAACAAGGGCGGGGAAGATCAGCCGCCTCATGGACCAGATTATTTCGTGTCGCGTCCACCGCGCCATCAATTATTGCCAATTCCCGATTTATTAACCGCCTGTTCATCGATGTCACTGCCAATCACAGCGGAGCATACATTGCAACTACCCAGCATGAGACACTTGTTGAGACTGCGAGTTGTATGTTTGCCAAGCTTGACGGTTATGCTAGTTCTGGACTGGGGGACGTGGATTCTCACTGCCCATGGAGGTCGCTATTGCACCCGGAGGCATCAGGGGTCGGCACGGAGAGCGAGGGGCCTGCCTCAAGCGATGCACCACGTCCCGGCGAAGCGCTGCTCGCTGACCTTTTGGCGTACACGACCGAATTTTTGTCGTTCTACGATCGCGACTTCTGTCTGACGCACTACGCAGCCAAACTCAAAGGCGTGTACGGAGACGCGGTGGTGCCGGGTGCCGCCGTTTGGGAGATCTACCCGAGCTTCCTCGATGCGAGGTATCGTGACGAATTTCTTCGTGTGTTCCACGGCGGCTCACCGGCAAGCATTGATTTGCCGCGTTCATCGGGTGAAGCGCCACGGTCCGCTTTCGTTTTCGCCACTGCGAATGGTGTGGGAATCATTGAATCAAGGGGGCGCGATAGGCGAAGCGTCGTGGAGGAGCAAGAGCATGTAATTCTGCTCCATCAGGCGACGCACGACGTACTGACCGGACTGCAGAATCGGCGGCGATTCGGCGAGCGGCTGCAGCAGGCAATGGCCGCCCTCGGCGGATCAAAGCCGAAAGCAGCCCTTCTGCAAATCGATCTTGACGATTTCAAAGCGGTCAACGACACGCTTGGCCATGGAGCAGGCGACACTCTTCTTCAACTCGCGGCGGGCCGTATCCGCGACGCGCTGCAGGACGGCGAATCCGCATACCGGTATGCCGGCGATGAGTTCGCTGTCATCCAATTGGGAAAGGAGCAGCCAGCAGAGGCTGAGCGCCTCGCCGGATCGCTGGTCGACGCGTTCAAGAACCCGTTCGTCATCAACGGCATTCCCGTCTTCGTAGGCTCGAGCATCGGAATTGCTTTCGGGCCGGAGCACGGGACCGATGGCGAACAGTTGATGAAAGCCGCTGATATTGCCCTTTACGCGGCCAAGACAGATGGACGCGGCTGCGCTCGAACATTCAACCGTTCGATGCTGCTCTTGCTTGAGCAACGCGAGAATCTGAGACGCAGTCTTCGAACCGCGCTGGAGCAAGGCGAACTTTATCTGGAATATCAGCCGCTCATTCGGCCTCCCGCGTCGGTGATCGGTTTCGAAGCGCTGCTGCGGTGGCGGCACCCCGAGGTCGGAACCATTCCACCCAACGTGTTCATACCGATCGCCGAAGCCGACGGCCTGATGGACGAGATTGGGCGATGGGTGCTCGAGGAAGCGTGTCGCCAGGCATTGACGTGGCCTTCCTCGCTGACAGTCGCAGTGAACCTGTCGCCGGCTCAGTTCCTTAGCGGTTCGCTGACGGACACGGTCGCTCAGATCATCGACAAAGTTGGAATCGAAGCCGACAGACTTGAACTTGAAATAACCGAGACGGTCCTGCTTGAAAAGACGATCGACAATATCGACACGTTGAACACTCTGAACGTTTTGGGAATACGAATTTCGCTCGACGATTTTGGAACGTACTATTCATCGTTAAGCTACCTTAAAAACTTCCCCTTCGATACTTTGAAGATAGATCGATACTTTATTGCGGACCTGGAGACCGATCTCAAAAGCCAAACGATCGTGCGGTCGATAATGACTCTGGCGCACGGCCTGGGGATAAGTGTCACTGCCGAGGGGGTCGAGACGTCGGCACAGGCACGGTGGCTGATCAAGGAGAATTGCGATGGCCTGCAAGGCAACTTCCTGGGAAAACCGCTTGGAGCCGAGGCGATTGGCGATTTCATCAGGCGTTCCCCGCTGAGGGTCGTACGGGCGATGGAGGAATCGAATCGGGCGCTCTAGCGCCTTGCACCCTTTGTTAACGATGAAGGGGGGATTTGTAGAACGATCGAGGCAGATACCCGCGCAATTCTTCGAGGTGGTGCGAGACTGACATCACCGGCGCGGTAGGACTTGTCGTCGCGGAGGCCATCACCCGCTAGGGCTTAACACTGATGGAACAAGTGAGGATGCCGATGGGAACTGTTCATCACGATCTGGCTGAGCCGACTTTTGAGGCGATGATACAGTTCGACATGGAAATCAAAGCTTTTGTCTCCGCTTGGAAACATTGCGATTATGTCTCGACATACATGGCCCGGATGATCAGTCAAAACAGGTCAGATTCGGTCTATCATTCAAATCTCTTTTCCTCTGCCTTCAACGAATTGCTGGAAGTCGCTTTTCGGACGCGCCATTCCGACGGCGAACTGGCATGCAGGGTGTCACGCCATGGCGTGACGGACAGGATCGAGTTGACACTTCCTTGCGTGCCGGAGGAACGCCAATTCTACGAACAAGCCGTGGCGCAAGTCGCAGGAACAGAGGCCAAAGAGCGATACCTCAATTCGGTGTCTGGGGATCTCGCGCCCAGCCGCGAGGTCGTACTTTTGGAACTGGCTGTCGACTACAACGCGACGCTCCGCATCGAGGAAGCCGACGGCGATGCAATCAAGCTTGTCGTCGATCTTCCGCTCGAGGGCTTGCAAAATTGAACCCTTACGACCTTCTCCCGCGTTTCAAGGCGCAATACGACGCCAACAATCAGGAGTTCTCCATATCGGGGGTGGTCCGGCCTCAGGCAATCGATGAACTTGGACCCAGCATAGCATTGCTTCGCGATGCGATCGGCCGTGTGCGCGGCGTTCTCTACGTCAATGTCAGACGTCTGACTCAGATGAACAACGCTGCTTTTCACGCCTTTTCGAGGATCATTCTCGACGCTTGTCGGGCTCGACCCGATCTCAAATTCATCGTCATCACGTCAAGCGTCGTCGCATGGACGTCACGAAAGTTCGGTCGCCTGAGTGGAATCGAACCGAACATTACGGTCGAGGAGTATGACAGCGAATTCTATCCGGGGCAGGGCTTCCTTGAGGAAGGCGGGTTCGTGCCGATCCTGCGCACACAAACAAAGATGACCTGGCGCCACGAGCGCGCAATCTTGCCCCGACACGGCATGAGGCCCGGGATTGTGATGGCCGACGTCTGTTGCGGCATAGGTGATTTCGCCGTGCTCGTGCAGAAGGAGTTCCAGCCATCGCGGATCGTCGCCCTCGACCACTCCAGGTCGAGCCTTGCCTATGCGCGAAACGTGGCTGCGGAGTTCGATATCAAGGGCATCGAGTACACATATGGCGATGCATCAGAAATGCTGCTCGAGGAAAATCAGTTCGACCTCGTCACGTGCCGCCATTCGCTGCAGGTGTTCAACAAGCCCGAACTGATCCTCAGGGAACTGTTTCGCATCTGCAAGCCGGGCGGACGTGTCTACATCACCAATGAAAAAAATTCGCACTGCCTGGGCGAACCACGCGCCGACAGCATCCAGTGGACCTATAACGAGGTCGCGAAGCTGTGGGCGCACTTCCAGATGGATATTGAGCTCGGCCCGAAGAGCAAACGCTACCTGATCGAAGCGGGGCTCGAAGACATTCGGGTCGAGTCCTTCATGGTCACCAACCACGACGGCGATCCACAGGACTTCGCGGACGTCATAGCGGCATGGGAGAATGTTTATGCAGGCGAGATGGCTACCAAGCGAGGTGACACACCGGCCTTCATCAGACGGTTCCGACAGGGCTTCCAGGACCACATCTTCGCTGCGCTCCACTCCAAGGGCTATGCCGGCTGGCCGATCTGGGTTGCATCGGGATGCAAGCCGCTATGACCGATTTGGATGCAACACCGTCCAGACCCTGGCCTGTCCTCCGGCTTAACAGCTTCCGCGCTAAATTCTTGATCGTTGTGGGTGGGGCGGTGCTGTTCGACCTCCTCGTCGGCGGCGGCGTCGCGCTGTGGAATGTGAACCGGCTTTCCCGGGACGCGACGCACCAGATCGAGAGCGGCCTCACCAAGGCAAGCCAGGAATACCTCCAGAATTATATCGAGACGACGGCGCTGCGCGCCGATCTCCTGTTCGGCAGCATGCACTCCGAGGTGACCGCACTTGCAGCCTCCATGCAGAGACTAATAGATTATCCGGCAGCAAAAGATGCGATCGGCAAGGCGTTGGCGAACAACCCCTATTTTAATGCGCCGCTTGCATATGACGCCACGGGAAACTGGTTACAGACCCGGCAAGGGTCAACTTCGGTCATGAGTGTCTGGGGATATCTCCTCTCCGCTGAACACCAGCCGAAGCCCGAAATTCTCCGCGACATTCAGGAGAGTGCGATCTTCGATATTTTTGGCACAAGCCAGATGTCAACTGGCACCAAGAAGCTGCAGGTCTACTACGTAGGGCCGAAGTCAGGGCCGATCATGCGCACGATTCCTTATTCCGATCAGGCGCAGACCTTCGACAAGCTTTATCCAGGCCACGACAACGCGAATTTCTGGGATTTCTTCTTCCCTGGCGTCTATGAAGGCTGGGAAGGCTGGATCAGTGAGCCCGATTCGCGCCCCGTAAAGGGCGATGACATCACTGCGACTGCTCCTTACATCGACGCCATTACCGGCAAGCTCATAGTGAGCTTCTTCCACCCACTCTGGACGAAAGACCGCAAGAATATCGCCGGCATGGTCGCTGCCGACGTTACGCTCGATCAACTCGCTGATATCGTCGAAAGCGTGAAGGTCGCCGATACGGGCTTCGGTTTTCTCACCATGTCGAATGGCAATGTGCTCGCGATCAAGCCTGAAGGCGAGAAAATGCTCGGGCTCAAGATCGCAAGTGGTGCGGCAGGTCAAGGCGTTACCGGCCTCGATCGCTCGCTCAAAAAGAGTACGCACGCGACCGTCGCAGCGCTCGAACTGCCCGCCGACGACAAGACAGTCATTAAGCATATTTCGATTGAGGAGAACGGCACAGCCCAACCGTACATGGTCGCACTTCGCCGACTGGACCCAGTCAATCTCTGGAATAGTACGGGGTCCATCACGGCCGAAACCCTGATGCTTGGCTTCGTCGTCCCCGAACGGGAAATTTATGCTTCCCTCCTTGCTGCGCAGCAGAGCATTTCCAGCGCAACCAACCGGATCCTGATAACCCAGGTCATCGCAGTCATCGTTTCGCTCCTGATCGTCTTTGCGGCTGTCTTCGGAATTTCAAAGCGGATCACTGCAGGCCTCAGTGCGCTTGCCGGGGCCGCCAAGCGGTTGCAGGCGAAAGACTATTCAGTCCGGGTAAGCATTCCGACGCGCGACGAGGTTGGAGCGGTGGGGGTCGCTTTCAACCGGATGGCTGAGCAGATCAGCTTTCACACGGAAAACCTCGAGCAGCTCGTCGACGAACGAACCAGGGAGCTCGGGGACGCCAACCAGGAGATTTCGGCACTCAACGAAAAGCTGCGAGACGAGAACGTCCGCCTCGGTGCCGAGCTCGCGGTTGCCAGGCAGATCCAGATGATGGTCCTGCCGAAACAATTTGAACTCGATGCGATTCCTGGGCTGGAGATCGCAGCCTACATGCGTCCGGCTGACGAGGTTGGCGGCGACTACTATGACGTCCTGCAGAACGGATCACGGGTCAAGATCGGCATCGGCGACGTGACCGGTCATGGTCTTGAGAGCGGTGTGCTGATGCTAATGGTCCAATCCGTTGCGCGCGCGCTGCAGGAGACCGAAGAAGCGAATCCGCACCAGTTTCTGGATCGGCTGAACAGAGCGATCTACAAGAACATCGAGCGGACGAATACAGACAAGCATCTCTCGCTGGCCTTTCTTGACTTCGAAGATGAGCGGGTAACGCTATCCGGCCAGCATGAGGACGTTCTTGTCGTGCGTGCGGATGGGGAAGTCGAACGTATCGATACGATTGATCTGGGTCTGCCTGTTGGCCTGGAGAATGACATCTCGAAGTTCATTGCCACGCGTGACATCCTGTTTGGAAGCGGCGACGTGATCGTGCTGCACACTGACGGTGTGACCGAGGCGGAAGACCACGAAAGAAAGTTGTTCGGGTTCGAGCGCCTCAGCCAGAGCGTACAAAGACGTCACGGCAGCAGCGCCGAGGACATCAAGACTGGGATCATCGACGATCTGATGGCCCATATCGGGATCCAGAAGATCCACGATGACATCACCCTCGTGATCATAAGGCACACATAGCAATGACAACGCTGTTCGGTACCCCTGATATCGCGATCGGGATGAAGGAGAGCGTCAGTCGCGTGCGGCTGTTCGACGGACCTCTCGATTTGAGTTGGCGTCATTGTGCCACGACCTCGGACTTCATCGCCGATCTTTTCGCATTGCGCTTCCGGTCGTCCCGCAATGATTACATGGAAGTGCGGCACAGCATCGGATATCTGGTCAACGAGCTCATCGAAAATGCCGTCAAGTTTCGTGCACCGGGCGAGATCCTGATCGAGGCATCGATGGATTCGGAGAGCTTCAAGCTCAAAGTGTCGAATGACGTCGACGGTATAATTGCGTCTGGGTTCCAAAACCTTCTGGCGGACATCACAGCTGGCGACCCAGTGGACCTGCTGATACAGCGAATTGAAGCCAATGCTGCCAACCCTGACGTAGGAGGCTCCGGACTTGGATTGCTGACATTGATGAGCGACTACGGCGCACGCCTGGCTTGGATATTCAGCGCCGCCGACGAAAGCGATCGGATTTGCGTGGAGACATATGCCTCCATTCCGATCTCGCAAATTCACAACTAAATGAAACGAAGCCAGCTTATGGAAATCAAGACAGACGATTACCGCGTATGGACCGAAGGAAACGAGATCTTCTTCGACGGTGCAATGCGGCTTGCCAGCTCCGAAGCCGGTGCGCCTATCACGGCGTTGGCGGCCAGTGTTCTTGCCTCGAATCCCGCTTCCATTACGCTCAACCTGAAGGACCTTCACTTTCTCAACTCTTCCGGCATCAACCTGCTGGCGAAATTTACCATTGAGGTGCGCAAGCATCCCGATGTTCAACTCGTCGTGCGTGGAACGCCCGACATACCCTGGCAGTCGAAATCATTGCCCAACCTGAAGAAGCTGCATCCCGCCTTGGTGCTTTTGTTGGATTGACCAATGCCGTCCGCAGTCAGAGCAATTCCAGGAAGTGAGAACGGTTTTCCGTCCGGAGTTGCAGTCAAAAAGTAGAGAGGTAGAGCGGTTCTGCGGTTCCGTAAAATGACGAACCGTCCTAGCCAAGGGCTGCGTAGGCTGGCGGCCATCCCGGACAGCAATAAGCCGGTCGGGAACGAGGCAAGAGCGCCGCGCCGGGCAAGATATGTACGCCAGGATAAGTATTAGGATGCAGAGCTAACGACAGATCGGCCTCGTGCGTAGATGCTTGCAACGGCTTGGCGGGGGCTGGGCACAGGTGGCAGGCATCCTGTTGGGGTGATGTCGTGCTGCCTGCCAATCAGCCGCCACTGCGCGGTCAAAAGTGGCGCTGTGTAGAGCCATAAGGTGCCTCGCAATGGGTCAAGACGTCTGGCACCGCAATTGCGTGGTCAGGTATGGGGGAATGGGGTGGAGGCCCGTCGCTTCGCAAATGTAGCGGCGGGTCTTCTGCATGTCGTGCCGGCCTGCGCGCTGCCGTCCGTCTCGCTTTCCTAGTCGATCGCCCTGACCGGCAGATAGCCGTTTCCAGCCATTCGGGCACTGTCTCGGTCCAGCTGAGGTGGAAGAGCCTCGAGCCACCGGAACCGTGGTGTTCCATAGCCTTGATCTCCTGGCCGGATGAAACACCTGGCCCAAATTGCGCGCGCCGACAGTCTGTCCCAGGGGAAGGGGATGAAATGTTTCGATTCATATCATGCCCAGCCGGTTCCGGAAGAACAATAGACCTCCTATCTGGGTGGTTAGTTCGAGTTTCGGCTCACAACCCCATTGCGGACATCCGTAGAAAACGGCACTCCTACACCTTCATCGATAGGTCGAATTGGGCAACTCCCAGGGAAACGAAGGTGACCATGACATCGAGGGAGGAGCAAGAATATCTTTTCATCGACGGTGGTTGCCTGCGAGCAAGCGTCAGGAAGATTTGTCTGGATTTATTTGGCGATGCGAGCGCCTATCAACCGCATGTTCCACCGATGACAGGTGGGGGCTACGCTAAAGTTTTCTATTACGATGCCGTTCCAGGCAAGGCGCACAATGAAACGCAGGCTGCCTATGAAGCTCGCGTGCAGCCAGACCACGATCGGTTTGCGAAAATTCAGGCGCTCGATCGGGTCCACGTTGCCCTCGGGCAAATTGTTGGGGTGGTTGATAAGCGACAAAAGGGCGTGGATGTCCGATTAGCGGTTGATATGATGACCCACGCTTTCCGGGGCAATATATCGAAAGCAACACTGTTTGCAGGCGATTCCGATTTCGTTCCTCTTATCAAATCCTTGGTAAGTGAGGGATTGCACGTAACTCTCTGGCACCCACCGCAGGCGAATGCTGAATTGATGGGTGCGGCGGATAGCACGCGCTTATTTGACTTCAAGGCCAACCACAACTGTTTAACTGCTAATGGACAGCAGTCAGCATTCCAACTCGGAGGCTCTGGGGGCAGTCTGCATCCTGGAGGCGATGGCTTGATCAATATTGTGACCTTGGGTGAACATGAATATGCGGGCAGTTGGAAGGGTGGCACTCTGAGAGTGTGGCGACGCGGCGACCCTGGAACCGGTTGGTCCTATGTTGATTTTTCTGCACCTGATGGCAGCTTGGCGACAGCGCTAACCGCGTTCGATTTGATCTACCCTTGGGATATTGCGGCCGCAGGTGAAGGGTGGATTGTAACCAACTAGCATTGCATCTCGGTCGCGAGGCCGAAGAGTAACCGACAAACTAAGGCGTAGACTCATTACCGGGTAGCCAGATGCGGATCGAGACGAGGTTGAGGGCGGCGAGATAGTTCTCCGCCAGCTTGTCGTAGCGGGTCGCGATGCGACGGAACCGCTTGACCTTGTTAAAGAAGCGTTGACGAGGTTGCGCGCCTTATTGAGAAATGGGCTGAAGCAGATAGAGTCTTTGCGGTTGGCCTTAGGCGGGATATTAGCCCATGCTTTCTGCTCTATGACGACAGCGCGCAAGGCGTTGGCGTCATAGCCCTTATCACCAAGCAGCATCGCACCCGGCGACAAATCTTTGATCAGGTCCGCTGCGGAGGCGATGTCGCTCTTCTGGCCTCGATGAGCGTCAGCTTGATCGGCCTGCCCTTGGCGTCCACAAGGGCAAGGATTTTGGTTGTCAGCCCGCCTCGGGATCGGCCGAGACAATGATCTCGATCCCCCTTTTTGCCGTCGCGCCCTGCTGATGGACGCGAACAATGGAGGTATCGATCATCTGCACCCTGCCGTCATGGTCTTTGGTGATGGCATCCATGAGGCTGTCCCACACACCTGCCTTCCGCCATCGGACGAAGCGATTGTAGCAGGTGGTGCGGGGGCCGTATCGCTCTGGCGGATCGCGCCAAGGCGCACCCGATCGCAGCACCCAAAAGATGCCGTTCAGCACCCGGCGGTCGTCTACGCGCGGCATTCCTCGCGGCTTGTTAGGCAACAGCGGCTCGATCGCGCGCCATTCGAAGTCCGTCAGATCATTTCGGCTCATGCAGAGTCTGAATCAGACTTCGCTCGAATATGGAAGCGCCGATCGGCAAACGACCGTTCACGGACGTTGTAGGTTCTTCCGCAAAGCGAGTCATGAAACAGCGGGCTTCAAGTGCCACCACTAAGTTCTTGACAGGCGCGAGCTATGGTGACGCCTGTCGGCGCGATGGAGTGGCGGATGCTCTTTGGTTGGGCTATGACTTTGGGGAAAGCTTGGGGCTATCCTTGATATCGCGAACCGACGAAAGTCAAATCAATGCTGTGGTTGAGGCCTACGTCCTGGCTATGTCCGCTGCCGACGAGCAGAAGCTGCGAGCGGCGTTTCACGCATCAGCATCAATCGTCGGCAAGTACCAAGGCGCGGTCGAATGGCTGAGCGTCGATGCCTACGTTGGCGAGGTGATGGGCGCGGGCTTGGTACCGAATAGCAGCCCCTACTGGAAAGCCTCGTTGCTCGATATCACGGTCGATGCAGCCACCGTGAAGGTTGAGGACGAGTTCGGGAGCATGAAGCTCACCGACTATCTTTCCCTACTCAAGATCGCCGGCGAGTGGAAGATCGTCAGCAAGCTCTATCACCTTCATACGTAGGATGGTCCTCGTCTGCGATCATTGCTGCGATGAGCGGAGGCGGCAACGCGATCTCCATATTGGCTTTGAGATCGAGATCCGAGGAACGCGATGCACCTGACGGCCGAACTCATCGCACTGATTGAGCGGAAGGAACCAGATCCTGGGTCTCGAGGCTGGTACCACCGAACACACTACTGGCGATTTCGCATCGATCGCCGATGCGATGCTGGCTCAACACGATCCAGAGCACCTGTGGGTTTTCGCCTATGGTTCCTTGATCTGAAACCCGGAGTTTGAGGCGGTCGAACGACGCCGTGCCGTCGCAGCCGGATGGCACCGATCCTTTTGTCTGAAGCTGACAAGATGGCGAGGCACACGCGAGCTTCCTGCCCTCATGCTGGCACTTGACCGCGGCGGATCCTGCGTGGGAATTGCGTATCGCCAGCCACCCGGCGATAAGAGAGGGCAGATCGTCCGGCTGCTTGAACGTGAGATCGATGCAAATCCTCCAACGTATGTGCCTTGATGGATAGACGTTTCAAAGCTCTCGCCTTCATAGCTTTGCGCAGTGGCGGCGCTTACGCTGGCAAGAGGCCTCTATTGGAGGTCGCCAGTGTGCTTTCTCAAGCGGCTGGGCACTGGGGGTCCGCGGCGCAGTATGCGTTCAACACCATCAGCAAGCTGGAAGAACATGGAATCCGCGACAGAAACCTGTGGCAAATCCAGAAGCTGATGGCCGCCGAAATCCAGGCTTGTCAACGTAGTCGACGCCTTCCCTGAAGTCTGCTTTCCACCCCATGTCGGTTTTTCCGCATTTATGAGTTCACGGCCTAGTAGGGCAACGCGGCACGCGGCGGATCTCTACTACTACGGAAAGTGGGCATCAGGCGTGAACAGGCCGACAGTCTCTACCGCACCATCGTCAATGCTGCCGGCCTGATCTGTCGGCTCCGGTTCAGCTCTTGAGGGAGTGGCCGGCGCCGCTTGGGGGGTGTTGGGGTAGATTGCCTGTAGGGCGCCGGCCGGGCGGATTGGGGTCCGCCGTTGCAAAGTATCGACCATGGCTATCCAAGTAACTTCCGTGATCGCGGAAGTTCCTACGCGCTCCCGTCTGTTTCATTCTCCTCATCGATTTCGCGCATCGGCAGATAGGGGCTCGTTTCCAACCACTCGCGCAGAACGATCCGAATGAGATCGGACCGACCAAATTTCATCTCGGCGGCTACGGAATTGAGCGCGTTTTCAAGCGTCGCGACGGCGTCGTAACCCGCCACGGCGGTACGCAGGCCATAACGCAACGCTGAGGTGCAACCCAGCAACCGAATGTGGCATTGTCCCCCATGTTCTGCTGTCGGAGATATGTCTGGCCAGCTCATAGTCTCCTCGCCGATAATATTCTTTCAAACATTCCCTTAAGCTGATCCCGAAAACCAGCAACACAAGGACGCGTCCGCCCCCCTTGTAGGAGGGGCCGTCACACACTCCAAATGCGTGTTGCCGACCGCACGTTCAAGGTGAAATTCTTGCGGCGTAGTTGGCTGGACAGTTACGGCGGGTCGACTCATTATCCTCCTCATGGTGATTCGACGCCTCCATCTACTTCACGCCCAATGATTCGCCTGTTCAGACCGGCGGTTTCGCGTGAAATACGTGCCAAATCGTCCGTCGTAGCGGCGCTCTTGCCGTTCGCTGCCGTAGTTGTGCTCCAGCCGATGACTTCCAAGGCAGAAGAAAAAGCGCCGCAGCCATTCCAGATCAGGTCTTCCGATCTAAATCCCAGTTCCGCCGACGAGCCTTTCGCAATTACCGCCGATGACATGGCCCCCAAGTTAACCTCGAGCGGTAACGTCACAACCTACCAGGGAACCGAGTCGGCTGGCGACACGGCGATTACCAACAACGAAAATGACCGGGTGGAATTCCTCGACCAGAGCACGGCGGGTCAGGCGACGGTCGTAAACAATTCCGGCGGCAGCGCGCATTTTTCCGACCAGTCGACGGCCGGGAGTGCGTTTATGACCAACAATGCAGACAGCCTGATCGAATTCACCGACCAATCCACGGCTGCGGGATCCAACATCACGAGCAACGAGGGCGGCAGGATTTCCTTCGACGATGATGCCGGAGGCGGCAATGCCGCGATTGCCAATAACGGTTCGATCGCCTTCCAGGGCAACGCCAGCGCCGAGCAGGCGAACATCGTCAGCAATGCCGGAGCCACTGTTTCGTTTTCGGGAAATGCCACTGCCGGCACCGCCCAGATCACCAATAATGGCGGCTTGAATTTTGAAGGGACTTCGAGCGCGGGCCAGAGTCTGATCACCAACAATGAGGGTGCCGCGACAAGCTTTTCCGGCATGAGTTCGGCGGCCACCGCGGCGATCACCAACAATGGCGGCGTCACCTTCACGGACGAGGCCACAGCCGGTTCGGCTAGCATCATCAACAATCAGTCCGGTGTAGTTGCCTTCTCCGGAAATGCCAGCGCCGGGGCGGCCTTCATGGCCAATAGCGGACAGCTCGAGTTTGCCGGCTCCAGTTCGGCCGGCGCCGCGGAGATCGTCAACAACGCAAGCGGCATATTGGCGCTTTCAGACTCGGGCACTCTTGCCAACGCCTCCGTCAACAATGGCGGACTGCTCGATTTCTCCGGCAACGCATCGGCAGGTGCCGCCACGATCGTGACGGGGCCGGCCGGTCGGACGGTCTTTCGCGAGTCGAGCTCAGGCGGCACCGCCGCGCTGGAGACGAATCTGGGCGGAACGGTCGATTTTTCCGACGTCTCCGATGGGCAGATCGAGGTTGGCTCAATCCAGGGACCCGGGACGTACTATCTCGGTGGCGTCGCCCTCGTCGTCGGAGGAAACAATTTGTCGACGACAGTCGATGGCGCCATCGTCGACGGCGGGTTGTCGGGCGGCACTGGCGGTTCTCTGGTCAAAACAGGTGACGGCACGCTGACGCTCTCGGGACCCAACACCTATACCGGGGCAACGGATATAAGCGGCGGCGTTCTTAAGGCAGGTGCGGCGGGTGCTCTTGCGGCGGGATCGGATTTCATCGTTGGCGCAAATGCGATGCTTGACCTTGCCGGCTTCGACCAGACGATCGGCTCGCTCTCTGGCACAGGATCGGTGGATCTCGCCACCGCCCGGTTGACCGCGGGAGGGAACGATGCCGACACCGTCTTCGGGGGCACGACCGGTGGAACCGGCGGCCTGACCAAAACCGGCGGCGGCACCATGGAACTCGCCGGCGTCAACACCTATTCGGGGACCACCGAGGTGGAGCAGGGGGAACTGCGCATTTCGGGCTCCATCGCCGCTTCGTTCGTGCAGGTCGCCGTCGGCGCCATCCTGAGCGGCAACGGCACGGTGGGCACGACGACGGTGGCGGGCACGCTGGCGCGGGAAACCGACGGTGGCACGATGACCGTCGATGGCGATCTCGTTCTCGGGCACGGTTCCACCTACAGTCTGGCCCTCGATCCAAGTGGCGGTGCAAACCTTTTGACCGTGAACGGCACGGCGACGGTCGAGGGGAGTTCCCTCCTGGTTTCCGCGATAGGCGGCTTCACCATCGAGGGGACCAGCTTCAGAATCATCTCGGCGTCGCAGGTGATCGGTAATTTTTCCGACGTTCAAAGCGACATGCCGTTCATCGACCTTGCGCTGCACTATGGAGATGGGACCGTCGACCTCGACGTGTCACGCAACAGCGCACACTTCGTCTCGGTCGCAGATACTGCCAACCAGCGGGCCGTGGCGGGTGCGCTCGCGGAACTGCCGGGTGGTGCGATACTCGACGCTGTCGTTAAATCGGCAAGCACATCCGCGGCACGTTCGGCGTTTGATGCGCTTTCGGGGGAAATTTACCCGAGCCTGGTCAATGGCTTGCTGGAAAGCGACGCCGCGCTGCGCGAGATCATGCTTGTCCGGGCCAGAAATTCCGCTGCCGCGTATGGGTCTCAGACACGGTCACGGCTCTGGTTCGATCCCTACCTGACCGAGGTATCGTTCAGCTCAAACGGCAATGCCGCGAGCAGCCATATCCGCCGCTCCGGCTTTCTCACCGGTGGCGATCTCCAATTGAATGAAAACTGGCTGCTTGGGCTTGCGGCAGGTTACGGTGAGAGCGATTTCGACGTCAGCGCACGCGCTTCGGGCGCCAAAGTCGATACGCTCAGCATCGGGGCCTATTCGGCATGGGCAGGGTCGGGACTGCGGGGCAGGTTTGGCGGACTGTATTCCTGGCATGAAATCAATTCCGAACGAAATATCACCTTTGGCGCGTTCAGGGACAAAGTCGAAGGCAAGTACAATGCGCGCTCCGGTCAGGTATTCGGCGAAGTCGACTATCCATTCAACCTCGCCCGCATGGAAATTGCTCCGTTCGCCAACCTGACCTATGCGCGTTGGGATGCGAATGAGTGGTCGGAAAGCGGCGGCGATGCGGCACTGGATGTCCAGGCCTCACATCTGGACGGCCTGATCGCCACGACCGGATTGCACATGGGCGCCGAGTTTCCCTGGAGCAGCGATCTGCTGATCCGGCTCGGGGCGACGGCCGGTTGGCGCTTCACCTCGCTCAATGGCAGCGGAGAATGGCACCAACTCGCCGGCTCTAGCCCCTTCTTCATTGGCGGCGTCCCCATTGAACGAAACGCCGCTGTGCTCGGTGCCGATCTCCGCGTTGCGTTTCGATCGATGTCGCTGGGGCTTGCTTATGACGGATTGCTGGAGCGCGACTCCCAATACCAATCATATAAAGGCTTCCTGATGGTGAAATTCTGACTGGGCAGTTGCAAATTTGACTCTGTTGCAAGCTTCTCTGGGGGCAAGTTTCTCTTTGCCTAGATTATTTCTTCGTCAAGCGGTGCGAATCTCATAGCGTCGCATGCATGAACTTTGCCGAGGGTCGCCACGTCTGCCCGGTTTTGAGGGAGCGTCTCGATTCAATTCGAGGCTCTCGCCTGTGCGGATTGGGTGCCGCGTCTGTCCTGAAGATTACAGGCCTGGTCCTGGTGCTAGCGCTTGGCAATTGCGCCCGGCCTCCGCCCCTTGTGAATTCGTCTGGGACAAACCTGGTTTCCGCCGAAACGGCCTTCGCCTTTCCCGCGCCAGGCGGCCCCGCCATCACCGCCATTTTGGAGCGGCGATTCACCAATGCCACCCAGCAGGACATTCTGCTCTCGACGTCGGCGCGTACGCCCGGCCAGAACATGCTAAGGGTGCAGCTCTATGGACCTGTCGATACTTCGGCCGCCGGGCAAAACCGGCTTCGCGACGGATATCTTCCGATCGGTGACGTCGGTTCGGAAATGCGGCAGCTGTTGCCGGGCATTCGGATGCAGCGTTCGCCCTATTACGTGCAGAACAAATATGGGCCGTTTGGCTATGCCGCGGGGCGTTCCGCATCGGGTGATACCTGTCTCTATGGCTGGCAGCGGATAAGCTCAACCGGCATGACCCAAACCTGGGTGGGGAACAAGGGCTCGATCCAGATACGCCTCCGCCTGTGCGACCAGAATGCGTCCGAGCAAAGGCTTCTCGACGTCATGTATAGCTATACGATCACCTCCTCCTTCAAAACGCGTAACTGGAATCCGTATGGCGAGCCCGCCGCGCCAGATGCATCGCTGGGCAAAGCCGGGCAACCCATCTACCCCGTTGGTATTTCGCGTTTCGAGACTGTGACCGGGCCGCCGCCCGCCGCGCAGCCAAGACAGTCAAAGGGCCGCGTGTATCGCACCCAGAGGCAAGCGTCGGTAGAGCCGCCCGCAGTCTCCCCAGAACCCACGCCCGTTGGCCCTATGGTGCCACCACCGCCGGGAGCGGAAAGTGCCAATTCCCAGGTGCGGGCCTTGCCCTTACCACCTCCGGTCTCCGCAGCGGAGCGCGTCGGGAACAGTGCTGTGCCGACCGTGCCGCCTCCACCTTGCGTGACTGATGCCACGGGTGGCTGCAAATAAGCCGGTTTACCATTCGCTAACCATACAGAGAGTGGCAGTGAGCCATGAGGTCGAAATCAACCATTACGTGTTCGGATGCATGGTCGCTGCGAGTGGTGGCACCTCCGGCGCAGGGTGGAACGCCGGGGCGCAGCCGGGAACTGGGACGCGATTGGCGACAGGCGGCAAGCGTCCGAATGCAGAGGCATGAATGCGGAAGTTCCTGAGCGTCGTTCAATGGGCCCTGGCTTCGGCGTGCGTGCTCACGCTGGTGACGCTGCCCATCAGTCTGGAAACCCAATTGGTTGCCGGCATGTGCGTGCTCGTTGCCATGATGGTGCTGAAGCTCGTGCGCCCGGACGGCATCTGGCGGCTGGTTGCCCTTGCCTTCGGTACCGCTATCGTCATGCGCTATGTATACTGGCGCACGACAAGCACGCTGCCACCGGTCAACCAACTGGAAAACTTTATTCCCGGATTGTTGGTCTACCTCGCGGAATTGTACAGCGTGCTGATGCTGGCGCTCAGCCTGTTCGTCGTGGCGCTGCCGCTCCCATCGCGACCGTCGCGCGCCAATTCCGGCGACCGTATGCCCACGGTCGACGTCTTTATTCCCACCTATAATGAAGATCCCGAACTGTTGGCCAACACAATGGCCGCAGCAAAGGGCATGGATTATCCGGCTGACAAGTTCAACGTCTGGCTACTTGATGATGGTGGAACCGCTCAGAAGCGGAACTCGGACAAAATCGGCGACGCCAACAATGCGGAGCGGCGCTACGCGCAATTGCAAAAGCTGAGCGCCGAGTTGGGCGTGAGCTATTTGACGCGTGATCGCAACGAACATGCAAAGGCTGGCAACCTCAACAACGGACTCTCAAACTCGACGGGTGAACTCATCGCCGTGTTCGACGCGGACCATGCACCGGCGCGCGACTTTCTCAAGGAGACCGTCGGCTATTTCGATGAAGATCCAAAGCTGTTCCTCGTCCAGACACCGCACTTCTTCCTCAATCCAGATCCAGTTGAGCGAAACCTCCGCACTTTTGAAGAGATGCCGTCCGAAAACGAGATGTTCTATGGCATCATTCAGCGTGGCCTCGACAAATGGAATGCGGCGTTCTTCTGTGGATCGGCGGCGGTGCTGCGGCGTACGGCCCTTGCGGAAACAGGCGGCTTCAGTGGCGTCAGCATCACCGAGGACTGCGAGACGGCAGTCGAACTGCACGCGCGTGGCTGGCATAGTGTCTATGTCGACAAGCCGCTGATTGCCGGGCTGCAACCGGCAACCTTCGCCAGCTTCATCGGCCAGAGAAGCCGCTGGGCGCAGGGTATGATGCAGATTCTGCGCTTCAGATTCCCGCCGCTCAAGCGCGGCCTCTCGATTCCGCAACGTCTTTGCTACATGTCGTCGACCCTGTTCTGGCTGTTCCCATTCCCGCGCACGATCTTCCTGTTCGCGCCGCTGTTCTACCTGTTCTTCGATCTGCAGATATTCACCGCGTCCGGTGGCGAGTTCATGGCCTATACGCTCACCTACATGATCGTGAATTTGATGATGCAGAACTATCTCTATGGTGCCTTCCGCTGGCCATGGATATCTGAGCTCTACGAATATGTTCAGACGGTGCATCTGCTTCCCGCCGTCGTCTCCGTGATTGTCAATCCGAGGAAGCCAACGTTCAAGGTTACAGCAAAGGACGAATCGATAGCGAGAAGCCGACTTTCCGAAATCGGAAAGCCGTTCTTCGCTATCTTCGCCATCCTGCTCGCCGGCGTGGCGATGACGGTCTACAAGGTCTACGCCGAGCCGTTCAAAGCCGATGTGACGCTGGTCGTCGGGGGGTGGAACCTGCTCAACCTGGTCATCGCCGGCTGCGCCCTGGGTGTCGTCTCTGAACGGGGAGAGCGCGCGGCCACTAGACGCGTCAAGGTCAGTCGCCGCTGTGATTTCCAGGTCGCCGGGAAATGGTTTCAGGGGACAATCGAGAATGTGTCCGCAAACGGCGCGCGCGTGTTGGTCTTCGGCGCCGAGCTCGAGGATCTCGTAATAGACGCCAAGACTGGAATTCGGTTCAAATTGTTCTCCGACGGAACCGAAGCCGTCTTGCCAGTGGCGATACGAAACTTCGAGCGGACAACGGACAGCATCGCGATCGGATGCCTGTACATGCCAACCGAAGCCTTCCATCATCGGCTCGTCGCCGACCTGATCTTCGCAAACTCAAAGCAGTGGGAACAGTTCCAGCTATCGCGCCGGGGCAATCCCGGCCTGCTGCGGGGAACTTTCTGGTTCCTCAGATTGGCGATCTTCCAGACCTACCGGGGCCTAGTTTACTTCTGGCGTGACCTGCGGGGTCGGGACAACCCAAAGCTCATCGGACAACTGGCGGAGAAGCGGCCATGAGAGCCGTTTGCGCATCGGTTGCATTGCTTCTGCTGGCGGTATCGCCGGCAGTCTCCCAGACCGGCCCGTTCGACATGTCCCCCGAAAAGCCGGCTGTTCCCGCGCCTGCTCCACCGACAGGAGTGGCGCCAGCCCAAAATGAGAGCGTTCCGGTCGCCGCGCCGGCACCGCAGCCGGCTGCCTCGCTGGCACGGCGCTACATCGTGCCATTCACCGATCTGGTGCTTTCGGGGGAGCATTCGCAACGCTCCTGGTCGCTCTTTCTCACACCGGAACAAGCCGCCGCAAAAGCGGACCTGCATCTCGGCTATCAAAATGCCGTCGTCGTCGCCCCCGAGGCGTCGCGTCTGAAAATTTCCATCAATGGCAGCGAGCTGGTCGATGCGCCGATCGCCTCGTCTGACAATGCCTCGGGTGTCTCGGTGAGCATACCTGCGAGCCTCCTGCACGCCGGGATGAACGACATCGTGATATCCGCGCTTCAGAGGCACCGTACGGATTGCACCATTGAATCGACTTACGAACTGTGGACGCAGATCGACACGGCCAGAACCTTTCTTTCATTCGAGGGTCCCGATGCCGGACGTTGGAAACGCGTCGAGGACCTGCGCGCGATCGGTGTGAACGAGAGCGGAGCGACGACCTTCCAGCTGATTGTTCCGTCAATGGGACAAGCGATATCGACGTCGCCAACTGTACGCCTGAGTGAAGCACTGGCGCTGATGGCCAGTATGCCAAACCAGTCTTTCGACATCAGCGAGACTGGAACATCCATCGCCAGTCCCGGCACGGCTACCGTAGTTGTGGGGCCAGCATCGGAACTTTCCAATGTGCTGACGGCAGTTCCCCCGGCCGCCGAAACCGGTCCCGTGGCGACATTGGTCGACGATCCCAAGCTTGGCCATTCCATCCTGGTGGTAAGCGGCCCCACCTGGCAAGCAGTCGACATGGCTATCGACGATATTGCCAAGCAGGTCGACCGGCCTGTAGGCAGCCTGCGGACAAGCCTGTCGACGCGGACATGGCGGATGCCGGATGTGCCACTGCTGTCCGGCGCCAGGCGATTGAAGTTTTCCGAGCTTGGCATGAACACGCTGGAATTCTCAGGACGCAGGTTACGTACCGATTTCGCGGTCGGGGTGCCGTCGGATTTCTATGCCAACGCCTACGGCGAAGCGACAATCCTGCTGGATGCAGCCTACTCGCAGGACGTGCTACCCGGGAGCCATATCGACGTCTATGTCAATGACAGTATTGCAGCCACCGTACCGATCACGACCTCGGGCGGCGAAATTCTACGGCATCTGCCTATCAAAGTCACGATGCGGCACTTCAGACCGGGCGATAACGTCATCGCAATCGAGGCCGTTCTCTCAACCAGAACCGATGCAATCTGCGCACCCGGCGCGACGGCGCAAGGCGGCCAGCGCTTCGTGATTTTCGACAGCTCCGAGTTCGTCGTTCCCGATTTCGCGCGAGTGGCCAGAACACCCGATCTTGCAGCGATAAGCGGCACGGGTTTCCCCTACAATCGTTCGGAATACACGTTGCCGTTAATCATGGATCGCACTCAGCCGGAGAGCGTTTCCGCTGGGGTGACACTTTTGGCGCGAATGTCCGTCGCCGCTGGACGCCTCATAGAAGTCGATTCCCTGACTGCGGCCGCCGCCGTGGCGGACAGGAACGCGCTGTTCGTCAGTGCGATCTCGCAGGTCCCCCCGGCAGTTCTGGCTCAGGTCGGCGTTTCGAACGCAGCGTCCTCGGCTTGGGGAGAAACTGTCGCTTCGATCCGTCCGAACACGGAAGTGACATTCGATCGCTGGCGCGAGAGGCTGCGCGACAGCGGCTGGCGCGGCCAGATCGGCTCGCTTCAGGATTGGTTGACCAGAACCTTCAACATTTCCACGAATTCGTTTCGGATCTTCCCCGGCCCCGCAGCCGAATTCACGCCGCAAGGCAGCGCCAGCCTTGTCGTCGCGCAGGAAGCCAGCCCGGCGGGCTCCGGCACATGGACACTTGTCACCGCTCCCACTGTCCGTGCTCTGCGGGATGGTGTCCGCTCGCTGACGGAACAGGCCACTTGGCGGCAGGTGGAAGGACACATCACAACCGTCAACAGCGGCAGTGACAGGATTGTCACCGTGCCGGTCACGCGTTTCAATTTCGTCGCAACGCAGCCATTCTCGATTGGGAACTACCGCCTGATCGTCGCCAACTGGCTATCCGCCAATGCGCTGTTCTATGCTGTCGTGCTGACCTTGCTGTCGATCTTGCTGGGCTTTGCAACCGCCGGGCTGCTCGGCGCGCTGGGACGGCGCAGGTGACACGTTCGGCACGGGCGTTGCTTGTTATTCTCGGTGCCGCTTTGCTTGTCGTGACGCTGCAATCCGGTGATGTTCGAGCGGCTGGAGCAATCACCGCGGAGGAATGGAGCCTTTACAAAGAAAAGTTTCTCGACCCGAGCGGAAGAATCATTGACAACGCCAATGGAAAGATCAGTCACAGCGAAGGTCAGGGATACGGGCTGCTATTGTCCTATCTTGCCGATAATAAAGGCGATTTCGATCGCATCTGGGCATTTACTCGCACGGAGATGTTGGTGCGGGGCGATGGGCTGGTTGCCTGGAAATGGGATCCTGCGGCGGTTCCGCATGTAGCCGACACCAACAATGCCAGCGATGGCGACGTGCTGATCGCTTACGGTTTGGCCCTTGCCGGGGCTGCCTGGCAGCGCCCTGACCTCAGCGCCTCCGCCCGCAACATCGCGGCAGCGTTAGCTGCCAATGGATTGGAAACTGTAGGCGATCTGGTTCTTCTCAAGCCGGGCAATTCAGGCTTCTCCGCCGGCGACCGCAAGGACGGCCCTGTCGTTAACCCGTCCTACTGGGTGTTCGAAGCGTTTCCGGTACTGGCCGAACTGGTGCCGGACGGGCCCTGGCGGGAGCTCGATGGCAGCGGCAAGCACTTGCTGGCGACTTCAATGAAAATCGGACCATCGAGCCTGCCGCCGGATTGGGTGTCCTTGAAGGCAAAACCTCGTGCCGCCGATGGGTTTCCTCCGGAATTCAGCTACAATGCCGTGCGAATCCCGCTCTACCTTCTCCGCTCGGGCAATCGCGACCGGGCATTGCTGGAACCATTCATGACCCAAATGCGCGATCAGAATGGGCGCGTGCGTATCGTCGACATCGCCACGGGCCAAACGCGTCAATTGCTTGACGATGCCGGCTATCGCATCATCCCCGCCCTGGTCGCCTGCGTCTTGGACGGGACACCCCTGCCTGACGATACGCGGTCGTTCTCGCCGACCGACTATTACCCTTCGACCTTGCAGTTGCTGGCGCTGTCCTATGCAAGGCGCAACAAGCCGGATTGTCTATGAAACCGGTGGTGTTCATAGCCGCCGGCGTGACGCTGCTTGGCGCCGTCATTCTCCGAGACGCCGGCTATTTGGGCGGTGGGACCTCGATTTCCGATGCCGATCATTCTGCCACCGGCAACGCTCAATCCGAGATGGGATACTCGTCTGTCGCGCAGCAGGCCCCCGCGACGACAGAACGTGCCAAATCCAGTAGCGCGCGGACTGCGTCGCCGAAGGTCGACGAGACGGCGCTCCGCTACTTTGCCTCCAAGGGCGATACCAAGCGGCTGGAGGCGGAGATCGCCCGCCTGAGAGCCCTCTACCCCCAATGGACGCCGCCGGAAAATCCTTTGGCCGTGCAGGAAGCGGGCGACCCGCAACTCGACCAGATGTGGAAGCTCTATTCCGAAGGCAAACTTGCCGAGGTACGAAAGGCGATAGCCGACAGGCAAACCGCACAGGCTGGTTGGCAACCTCCAGCGGACCTGCTCGACCGGTTGGCGGTTGCGGAAGCCAGGGAGCAATTGATCAACGCATCCAATCTCAAACAATACGAGGCGGTGATCCGGATTGGCTCGACGAGCTCCAGTCTGCTGACATGCGGCGATGTCGATGTACTGTGGCGCGTAGCCGAAGCTTTCGCGCATACACAACGCGAGGACCGGGCGCGCGACGCCTACCTTTATGTGCTGAACAATTGCAAGAAACCCGAGGAGCGCATCGCCACGGTCCAGAAGGCGTTGCCGCTGTTGTCGCGGCCAAACCTCGACCAGCTTCTCGCCACGGAGCAGAAGACGGCCGACGGCAAAGGGGAATTTTCGGCGATACGCGCCGACATCGCGAGACAGAGCCTTGCCAACGCCGATGCTGATCCGAAGCTGATTGTGGCACCGGCCGATATTGCGACCGTGGAAGCGCTGGCCACCGCGGGGGGATTGCCGTCCGATGCCCTGCTGCTGGGCTGGTATCATGTCCGCCGTAATAACCCGAAAGGGGCGGAAAAATGGTTTCGAAAGGCCCACGATAAGGAAGATACAGCCGTTGCCTCACAAGGTCTTGCGCTTGCCCTCATCAATCAGAACCGTCCTGCCGAAGCCGAGCAAATTCTCTATCCATGGCACGATACCAATGATGACGTGAGGCGCGTCTATCTGGCTGCGGTCGCGAACCTTCTTGCGGTCACACCGCCTGCGCCGCTGAGCCCTGATGTCCTGGAGCGGATGGTTCAGGAAATCTACGCCGCCAAGGATGCCGCGTCAGCGCAACAGCTCGGCTGGTACGCCGATGGACTGGAACAGTCACAGACGGCCGCGCAATGGTTCAAGCTCGCGCTCGACTGGAAACCCGACGACGAGCCCTCGGCCTATGGCCTCGCGCTGACGCGCTGGAAAATCGGCGACAAGGCCGGTGCGCGGGAGATACAGGCCGCCTGGGCAGGACGCTCAGAACGCATACCGACGGTCGGCGAGCGCAGCATCGAGACGGCGGCAGTCGGGTACGGCGTGGCAGCTGAATCACGCCCGCGCCAGCGAACGACGCAGAGCGGCTCTGAGGATCAGGCCAATCAATCCGTTGATCAGCCAAGATCCTATCGAAATGCCGTACAAGCAAGCCCTCGCGCCAGGCCCAGTCAGCAAAATCGGGGCTGCTCGAGCACCATAGATCCAGAATCATTGGCTCCCGACGTGGCGCTCACGCGCGGCTGGTGCCTGATGGAGGCAAACAGGCCGATTGAAGCTGCTGCAGCTTTTGAAATTGCGCTGCGCGGTTCCGCCAAGACCCGCTCCGATGCCGCTTACGGGCAAAGCCTGGCCTACCTGCGTGTCGGTCTTTCGGACATGGCGTCAGTGGCTGCTTCCAAAGCTCCTTTGGATGGCGACCGCAGGGTCGAAGTGCAAACCGCGCTTCTGGAAGCGCGGGCGACGACCGCTTTCGACCAGGGGCGATATGCCGAGGCCCTCATGGCATTGGACGAAAGGTCGCGCATTGCGCCCGAGCGCACTGGCCTGATGGTGCTGCGTGGCTATGCGTATCTGAAATTGCGGCGGTTCGGCGATGCGGAACAGGTTTTTCGCGCCGTCGCAGGCACCGGCAATCGGGATGCGTTGAAGGGGCTAAACGACGTCAGGCTGTCCCGCGACGCAAAATTCCAATAAGTACGCACATAATCCCTTCTCGGCACGAGATTGTCACCTATTGTAGGTACGAACTGTTACCCATATCTCCGGGCTGGACCCGACGCGAACGACAGCTTTGTGCCTATGGTCAGTCGTTGGAGCTAGTCTAGCCCCAGCGGAATGCCAAAGCAGAAATTCGAGCGAACAGGCGAACCGGTACGTTGCCACCCAAAACCGAACGCCCAGCGGCAGCCATTGGCGAAGAGTTCGATCTCCAGCCGCAGAGTGAGCGAACTGGTCGGCATAGAGCGCGCGGCGAGATAGGTGGAACGGCCGGAACCGCCTTGGATTACGCGGGCGATCTGCTTGAGCACCTCGTCGCCCGCCATATGGCCATAAGTATCGTTGTATCGCTTGAAGTTGTCGGCATCGATCATCAATAGCGACAATGGGGACTGTGCGCGAAAAGCACGTTTCCATTCAGACGCCAGATATTCGTCAGAATAGCGTCTGTTGCCGAGACCGGTCAGCCCATCGATCCGCGTCAGACGCTCAAGCTCGAGGTTTGCACCGATCAGCTGTCGCTGGCTTTCCCTTAGCGCGCGGTATGCCGCGTCTCGCTGAACGTGGTCCAGATAGGCTCGCGTGTGATATCGGATGCGCGCAATCAGTTCGATACGATCCGGCAGCTTGACGAGATAGTCGTTCGCCCCCGCAGCGAAGGCTTCGCCCTTGATGGCTTGGATCGTCCTTGCTCGACAGCACAATGACCGGGACCGCGTGCGTATGTTTCCTGTATTCCCGCACCAAATGCAGTCCCATCGACCCCGGGCAATCCGAGATCCTGCAGGATGACGGTTGGCCTTACCTCATTCGCGACCGTGATCCCTTCAACGGGTCGGTGCAGAAGTGCAAGGCAATAGCGGCTCCATTGGCCAAGGCGCGCCTAACGGCCTCGCAAACCATAACCTGATCATCGATGAGCAAAACCATCGAAGAATAGTATCCGCGAGAGGCGGGGACCAGCAATAAAAACACTGAATTTGAAATGACACAGGCTCGCGTAAGATGCGGCACGACATTAACCGCGATCGCGTGGAGGAGAGGGGGGATCAGGCGCAGGAGAACGCCTGTCTGCATCAGGCTGATCAGCCCGCATCTCGGCAAAGATCCAGTCACGGAATGTCTTAACCTTCTTCTGCCGCAGCGCGCCTTCCGGGTAGACAACGTAATATTTCGACCGCGATTTCAGTGCGAGGTCGAAGGGCCGCACCAATCGTCCCGCCGCCAGGTCGGCAGAAACCAGCGCGCTCCGGCCGAGCAGCACGCCTTCGCCGTGCACCGCCGCCTCGACGGCATAAGTGGCGGAATCGAACTTCATACCGCTGCTCGGATTTATGCCTTCGACACCTGCGTGCTGCAGCCACGTCGCCCAGTCAATGCGGAAATTGTCGTGGATAAGCGTGTGATGTTTCAGGTCGCGCGGCAAACGGAGCGGATGATCCCCCTTCAGCAGCTGGACTGCAGACGGGTGAGACATCCTCGTCGGACAAGAATTCCGACACCACCCCTTCGTAAGCGCCGGCGCCGTAGCGGATGGCGATATCGATACCGTCGCGAATGAAATCCGCGAGCACGCCGGATGTGGCGAGCCGCACATCGATGTTGCGATTGTCGCGATGGAACCGATACAGCCGCGGCACCAGCCAGCGCCCGGCAAAACCGTCCGACGTACTGACGGTCAGCACATTCGCCGAGCGCGCCGCCCGGGCCGGAACTACACATATCAGATGATGTTTCTGTCTTAAGATAGCCGGAGGAAAGCAACATGACCTATCCGCAGCTCACGCGCATACCAATCGCCGAGACGGGAATGCGTGTATTCGAAGCGATTGTGAACCCGGACGTCACGACCAAGTTCTGATTCAGCAAAGGAAGCGGAAGACTGGAGACCGGCAGGGCCGTCAAGTGGATTGGCAGAGCCACGATGGCTCCATCGAGGTCATGCCAAAAGTCGTGGAGGCAAACAGGCGCGTAGTGACTGAATGGCCTGGCTATAGCGGCCCGACGACTGTGGAATGGACGTTCCAAGCGATTCCAGACGGTACGACGTTCGTACGCGTGCGGGAGGCTGGATGGACGAGAGATGACGATAAGCTCATGCGCTACGTCGCTGATTCCACGCAAGGCTTCACGCTTTTGCTTGCGGGGCTGAAGGCTTGGCTCGAGCACGGTATCCAACTGAACCTGACGCTCGATCGTTATCCGAAAGGGTATCGAGGACCAACAGTTTGAGTAAGGTCGAGCGGTTGTGAGCAAATATTGACCAACAGCGGCTGAAGTGGAAACCGCAGACCAGCAGCGTGCTGGCAGCGTGCGCCCGTACAGAACCTCAGAGTTTGCCTCGGCGAGCGGCTGCTGCCACGAAAGCAGATGTGAAGAGCAGATGGACAACCAGAAATAGCTTAGCAACGTCCCGCGCTTCGCCGCTGACGACGCCCCAAATGTCGTTTGCCGCGACGGCGCCGAAGCCAACGATGTTCGCGACCATGACGACACGGAGCGTTGGGGGGGCGGCATTTCTCGACAGCCAGTTGAGCACAGCGATACCGAGAAACGGTCCGCCGAGAAGCCGCAGCAGCGCAAGCAGTTCGGGTGCAGCATCCGTCGGCACGGCACCCCGCCCGAACTGTATCGGAAAGAACATAAGTGCCAGGCCGATAAGGGCCATGTAAAGCGCAGCTATGGTAAGTATCAATTTCGTCATGGGGTTTCCTCAGCCAGACATCAGGGTCGAGTGTGGCGGATTCTGCAGACCTCAAATGATTTGGCGGGATCTTCGTAGCGACCGCAATATCAGAGTGGTTCAGCGAAACATACTTATCACGTGTGTCCGGGGCGCATTATGCCCAAGCTTGGTCCAAACGCACCGGTTCTATTGTACCGTAATCGCCGTGCCAGCCGGGTGGGAGGCCGCTAGTAAGAGTTGGATGACAGATGGCAAGCAGTTCAAGGGACCCGCTTCAAGAGCGGGTCATCCAGCGGTGCAATAATGAAAGTCATGAGTTAACCCTCGCCGACGGGCAAGAATGGGCCATGCCAAGGGTGCTGGAGGACAATCATGTGCTATCGGACCTTCGCGGGCAGCGCCAACTCCACTGGATCCCTATATGCATGGACCTCCTCACCGAGGACGACGAGGGTACTCCACGGGGCTATTCCGACTTTCCATGGTACGGGTCGCATGTCCTCATTCTTCGCATCGACGCGGCCAATGGCCTGCGCGAAACAATGAGGCCATATGGTCAATTCTTGCCGCTGAAGGGCGGTGATCGATTGGAGTTGTTTAACGCGACGACCGTCTTGGATGCGCTGGATGAAGATCAATCGGAAATCGTACGCTTCGAGGACGGCGATATCCTGAACATAGAGCGTTATGTGTTTCGCCAGGAAGCAGTTGGGAATTGCCCTATCTTCAAACTGCCCTACCGAGCATCGAACCTGTATATGCAGGCTGGATTCATTGACCAGGTCAAGCGCATGCGGTTTTGTGGAGTTGGGTTCAAACTGGTGTGGAGTGATGAGATTGACCCGGTACGCGAGGTCATTTTGCCGCCTCGCAGCCAGCCCGTGAGAAAAAAGCGTTGGTGGTAGCGCTGAAGCCGAAAAGCAATCGCGAGTGCCTTCGCGGGTACTCCGCGCAATAGCGCGCGCCGTACCATCGATCAGCCCGGCGGCGATCCGTTCGGAAAGCGGTCCGCGCCAAAAGACAGTCAGCGTCAAGCCCGCAGAAATGGGTGGACGCCCCACTAACTGAGGATCGTATGTTACTTCGAAGATCAGTTAACCGTACGGTCGTCAGTAACTTGACTCAGGCGCACTCGATCTCCTTCGTAGCATCACTCTATACTCCGGGCCGACAACGCTCCGTTACCAGGGAAGGATAGGAATGCAAGCGCATGCGTCCCCGAGCCCAACCGTGGCAGATTCGGCGTTCGCCTTTGGCTCATTCCTGCTCTATCCGGAGCGACATCTTCTTCTCAAGAACGATGAGCCCGTCACGATCGGCTCCCGAGCGCTTGAGATACTCATCGCGTTGACCGAGCATGCCGGCGAACTGGCAACGAAGGATGAATTGACCGCGAGAGCCTGGCCCAACGCCACGGTGGAGGAGTCGAATCTCAGAGCTCAGATCGCATTGCTCCGCAGGGTGCTCGGCGACGATCAAGCCGCTCCGCGATACATCGTCGCCGTTCCATCAAGAGGCTATCGGTTCATTGCTCCTCTCACCCGCTCTCATGTTGAACACGAGCCCCAGACGATAACGGCCCCGAACAATCTTCCAAGACAGCTCACGCACCCCATCGGACTGACGAAGCGATCAAGATCGTCGAAGGGCGATTTCAACGGTTCCGTATGGTCACAATTGTCGGCCCAGGTGGCATAGGCAAGACGACCCTGGGCTTTCGCGTGGCAGAACAATTGTTGTCATCGCATAAAGATGGCATTTGCTTCGTGGACCTTGCCCCGATCACGAATCCCAAGCTCGTCCCTTCAGTCTTGGCCTCACAGCTTCGCCTCCCGGAGACATTGGGGGATCCGACCGCGAGCCTCATCGGGCGCCTTCGCGGGAAACATATGCTGCTCGTGCTCGACAGTTGCGAACTCGTTCTCGAAGCCACTGCCCGTCTGGCGGAGGCCTTGCTCCGGGAAGCACCAGAAATTACCATCCTTGCCACCAGCCGCGAGGCGTTGCGGGTGGAGGGCGAAAGCGTCTACAGGCTCCCCCCTCTCGACATGCCGCCTTCCGCTGCCGGCCTGACTGCCGCCGACGCGTTGGAATATCCCGCCATTCGACTGTTCGTCGAGCGGGCGACCTCTTCCGGGAGCGAGTATTCGTTCAACGATGACGAAGCTCCTGTGGTCGCGCATATATGCCGCCAGCTAGGGTCAGGACCTATTAATCCGCCTGAGTTGATGGTGAGTGGCTGATTCATTGTTGGCGGAGGTGCCACGATGGATGATTTGCTGATGTTATCACCGGAGCAGATGCGGCGGATCGAGCCGTACTTCCCGCTGTCGCACGGCGTGCCTCGGGTAGATGATCGGCGGGTGCTCAGTGGGATCCTGTTCGTCATCCGCAATGGGTTGCGCTGGCGGGATGCTCCGGCCGGTTACGGGCCGCACAAAACGATCTACAACCGATTCATCCGCTGGAGCCGGATGGGCGTGTTCAACCGCATCCTGGCCGAACTGGCGGCTCGGGCCGGCGACCCGGACCAGTTGATGATCGATGCGACACACCTGAAGGCACATCGCACCGCCGCCAGCCTGCTCAAAAAGGGGCTCTACCCCGATGTATCGGACGCAGCCGAGGCGGCCTGACCAGCAAGCTACAGGTGGTTTGCGATGGCAAGGGTCGTCCACTGCTGCTGTACCTGACCGAAGGCCAGGCCAACGACCACAAAGCAGCCGCCGCGTTACTCGAGCACCTGCCGCCAGCCCGCCATCTGCTCGCCGACCGTGCCTATAGCTCGATCGGCTTCCGCGATGCCCTCGTCCAGCGCGGCATCACTCCGTGCATTCCGCCCCATGCAAAGCACCGCATCAAGCATAACTACGATCCGGTTCTCTACCGCCAACGCCACAAGATCGAGAACACCTTCGCCCGCCTCAAGGACTGGCGACGCATTCATACCCGATACGACCGTTGCGCTCACACCTTCCTGTCCGCTATCGCTTTCGCCGCCACATTCATCTTTTGGATCAATGAGTCCTGACCCTAGATGGAATTGCCCTCGCGATCGAGCTCGCCGCGGCGCGGGTGGAGGCCTTTGGCACGCGCGGTATCGCGGAGCTTCTGAATGACCGTCTGCGGCTGCTGACGGGTGGTCGGCGTACCGCTCTCCCCCGCCATCAAACCCTGGCAGCGATGATCGACTGGAGCTACGGGGCGCTATCGAAAGGTGAGCAGAGGGTTCTGCGCCGGCTCGCAATGTTCGCAGGAGACTTCGGGCGGGAGGCGGCAGTCGCCGTCGCAACGGGTCCGGATGCCGCGGAACGCGATGTGCCGGGTCATCTCGCTGACCTCGTCGCCAAATCCCTAGTGGCGGTAGACGCTCGGGGCAGCTACGTCGAATACAAGGTGGTCCGCGGGGCATACTTCTCGAGGATGCCGACGCGTTTGGACTTCGTGCAGGCCGCGGCGCTATCAGTCGTTGGTCTGACCGCATTGGAAGCCGTATTTGACGATGGAAACGTCAAGTCCAGCGACCTTGTCCTGGTGCACGAAAGCGCAGGTGGCCTCGGCCACATCGCGATCCAGTATCTTTCGCCGTTCAAGGGCCGGAAGGCCACCACGGTTTCGAACGAAATTAGAACGGCGTTCGCTGACGCTGGGGCCGACATAGCGATCCGGTATCCGTTGCGGAGAGCCAGTACGAGACTTTGTATGGCGGCTATTCGCTTTGCGGGCGCACGCAGCGGTCCGTCTGCTTGCGATCCAAACAAGACGTTAGAAGTCGATGCGCAGGCTGTCCGCTCTTGGTGCGAAGGAGGCGTTGACCGTCTAATTTGAGCGGGCGGCTGCGGCGGAACCATACGGAACGATACGGGAAGAACCTTTGCCTTGTGCCCACAAAAAAGATAATGAAATCAAAGGTTTGAATACGTCCTCCGGGCCCACCATTCAGTCCGCCCGAATTCCGGGTTTTTCAACCGTCTCAGAATAGAGTCGACATTTCCGGGGGGTAGCGCCCGGTCGTGGGCAGCTCTTGGCTGAGACGCCACAGTGACCGCCCAAAACACCCGACTTTTAGTCGTCCGTCTCTGTCGGGCAAATTGCGTAGCCAAGTGTTTGCCAAAGCGATGGTCGGCGTTGGGGTCAGATGCACTGGTGATGCTGTCAGAAGCCGAGGTGAGTGGCTTGGCTACCCCAGGCGTTCGGCAGCGCCGAGACCCGCGAGAGCCTGTGCGTCGTTAGCTCGACAGGTTGATCACCTGCAACGATGCTGGCCGCAATTTTCGGAGCCAGGAAGGCAAAGGGCAGGATGCGGCTTACCTCAGAAGTATTGGTGTCGTTAAGCTTGGCAACCTCGGTGAGGCTGCGGCCGGCTCCGTCTGTAAGTTGGCCTAGGTACAAGTGGGCGCGGCGCAGAAAGTCGATCAAAGCGCAATCGTGTTCACGTTTGCCGTTAGATCCATCTGTAAGCACGATCCGAGTTTCGACACCGCGCCGCTTGATGCCGATTGGACATTCGCGCCCGAAACCGGAAGGACAGCAGACGGCCCGAAACCGCAGCAGAGTATCTTGTAATACTTAGGAAACAGCAGGCCTCGTCGACCGTGTTCCGGAACGCTGGAGCACTTTGGCCAGCGACTTCGGTGGAGTTGGCCGCAAAGATACAGAGAAAGCAGCCAAGAGGGCGGAGCAGTCCTCGGCCGAACCCTCTAGGATGCACTGAATTGTACGAAGGTTTCTCCGGCGCTCCAACCCAACCCAGGACACCGAACACAGAGGGACAACCGACCGAGAAGTCTTTGAAAGATTGGCGCGCCCGAAGAGATTCGAACTCCTGACCCCCAGATTCGTAGTCTGGTACTCTAACTCTTCGTTACGTCCCAAGTCGTTTCCTATCGAGCACAACTTTGTAAGGAGATCCAGCAGTTTAGCCAACAATTCTCTAACCGTGTTCTCCCGCTGGCGGGTTTTTTCAGCGTTTCATGGCACCACGAAGCAGTATGACGTTGCTTACCCTCTGGACCCTGGGCAGCGAATTAACAGTTGAGGTGCCGCTGACACCTACAACCTTTCTTCGCGCTCAATTGTACGCCGCTCAATCCCCCGTCGGCTCGCGGGCGCAAAGCAAACAACGCGGCCGTCTATAGGGCCGAGAATCTGGATCGGATCATGACCATTTTACTAAATTAGCAATCTTGCATGAAATGGCTTATAACTCGCGCCAGCCGGCAAACGACCCAACTGCTCGCCGGCTAGGCCCGGCGGCCCGCTGGTCACCCCCGATAGGCTGTCGGGCCATTGCTATCACAGTTCGGCAGCGACCAACGTGAAACGAGATCGAACCAACTACCCCGCAACCGGCACCAAGGGCAGGCGCCACGGGCCGCCCGCAAACGATGAAGCAGGGCATTTGGAATTCTGCCCCGGTTGTGGCCAGACGTTCGACAAGCGGAACCTTCGCGAGGTGCTGCATCATCATCTCCCCGACCATGAGCCGTTGAAACTCGATCGATAGGTGAAACGTCTCTCGCACGGATAGTCTTCCGGCGGCACGCCGTCAAACACCACCGTTTCCAGTTGGACAGGAACCGCACTGAGAGGACTTTGCGTTCCGGATCGTATTCCGTTTGGTTATCGAACACCGGCAGGCGTGGATCTATCGCGCAAAAGCCGGGGAGCCCAGATGGCCGACATCAGGGGCGGCTCGCAACGGTTGCTCCTGGCGAAGGTCCGGAGCCGAACATGATCGCTGTGAAAATCGCGCGAAGTGTCTTCAGCCAGGATTGAACCGTTCAATACTGCTCGAACCGGTCTGGCCGAAGACGAACGCCATCAGCAGTTCCGGCTCGATCACCGGCGCCCGCACGGCGCTCAATTGACCACGGTACTGGCGTTCGCCGGCGCCGATGACAAAACCGCTGGTGACCGGAGTTTCGCCGTTGAGGTCGAGACGCGCAAAAATGTCGGCAACGTTGAGGTCCAGCGCCAGTTTGAGGTCGGGCCGTGCATCATCGTTTGATCTGGAAGGCAGTTGGCGCTTCACCAGTTGCTGGAATGGAGCATTGAAGGTCAGGATCTTCTTCGATGACGTCAAGGCAAATGCAGGCGACGGGCAGGCAACCAGTATGGCGTTGATTGTCGTTATTGACGCAAGCTTACTCAACGTCACGTTTTCCTTCGCCTGTCCGCATATGCAGGCTACCCGGATCGCCGATGTCAGGTTCCCTTTCTGTGCCTGAGTTTCGGCTATCTCATCAATGAGCATGCCGATGGTGCACTTCCGGCTCTCAGCCATCTGCTTCAGCGATATCCAAAAAGCCCGCTCCAGGCGGATCCCGCGGCGCGTTCCGCCACGCGCCACAACTCGAAATTCCAGGCCAAAATCCTCCTTGGCGAGCGGCAGGAGTAGCGGATCGGGATTGCTGGGGGGAGAGGTGGCGCTAGCGCTCACTCATGGCCTCCTGTCGCGCCTTGTTGATCGGCTTCAAAAGGTAACTCAGGATCGTCTTGCGTCCGGTCCTGATGTCGACAGAGCAGATCCTGCCCGGATGAAGCCTTGCCATGCCGTTCGAGCGTCGATTTGTCTCTCGCGACACCGGCCGTCGCTTCCTTGAGCGTGAGGGCACTAGCGCTCCCGCGAGCCAACATCGAAATGTGATCAGGAGGCCAAGGCGCTTGCCAATGGCCACTTTGATTGTCGTATTCATTTCTACCCCCGCCCACGCTCTGCCCTGCATTTTATATGGCCAAGCCTTCTCACTGAGCTTTGACAGATTATCCGACAAATTCTTCGAATATGTGAGTGTTTATTGATTTTTAGCGCCGGCTAAGGATCGAATTCGGGAGACAAGTTTCGGAATGTACAAAAATGGCACATAAACAAGGGGCTCGGTACGGTTTTGGCAGGGCGGCCCTGCGCCTTTGACCAATGTTGCTCGCCGCGAATCCTCGGGGGCGTGGCTCAGAAGCGCCTCTGTTCGGGAAGAGCACGCCTTCGATTAAGCCTCGCGCAATCTTTGCAGTCTATTCTGCTTGTCGATTGTCGAGGGAACATGACGCGCAAGCCGCTACTGCTTTTTGCCTTTCCGGCTCTCATCCTTCTGATTCTTGCAGGGGAGCGAGCAGCGACGTTCCTGCTGGGAACCTATCCGGCCAGCCCCGCCATGTGGCGGGTCTGGCTTGAACTGCGCCCTTTGTCGACGATGTTCTGGCAGCAGGTCGACCTCTATTTGAGCGATTCAATGATCCTTGATGCCGCTATCCTGATCGCCGCATCGATCGTCTGCTGGATAGCTTGCCGGACGAGAAAATCGACCGCGTTCTTCTTTCTTGCCAACCACATCGCTCTGCTTTTCGCCGGGTTGATGATCGCTTCCAGCAGCCATTCTGAAACAGCGAGCACGATTGCGGCATTCACCGCGCCCAGCGGCCATCCATTCTCACTGGTCCTCGATTTCACATGGCAGAACAGCCTGGTGTTGCTTCTAGGCACTGCAGCCTGCGCCTACTGTCATGTTGCGTTTCTCGGCGAAGCGCGACAGCGTTCCGAAGCGCTCGCCGTACGGCTTTTTGCTCTGCAGCGGGATCTCTAGGATCCAGGGCACAGCCCGTCTCGCTCCCGATCGGCATTGCCAACCAGGATGACGGCAGCTCGGCAAGCAGCTGAACGCAATACCGCTCTTGATGTCGCTTCTAATTGATTTTCTTGTAGTGGACCTTGCCGTCCGGCTGCACTATGCGCTGGTAGGAGGAGTTCGGGGCAGGAGGCAGCGCCGCCGCGATCTTCCTTTTGAGCGGGCGCGGCACATCGACGATACTGGGTTCGGTCGCTTCTTCGGGATCGGTGGCCGCTTCCGCCATGGTGCTGGTCGTGATCACGGAAGGCTCCGCCACGCTCGACATGTCGTCGTCACTGTCCAGGGGCGGGTTCTGTTCAAGCCGGGCAATACTGCCTTTGACTTCGTTGAAGCTGCCCTGCAGTTGGCTGTCCAGTTTTTCAAACCGGCTTTGAAAGCCGTTGTTGACCGTATCAAGCCGGGCTGCGATCCGTTGCTCGAACGATCCGAGCTGTTCCAGCCGCCGTTCGACAAAGCGCAGATCGTTGATGCCGTGGTAGAAATAGACCGCGGCCGTTATGTTCACCGCCGTGATCAGCAAGGCGCCGACGGCGACAGCCCCGATCATCCTTGCATTGCTTGGTTTCCCCACTGCAGCTTGCTCTTCAGTGTGGGTTACCGGCCCAATGTCGATCGCTGGTATATCCGGGTCGCTGATCATCGTCATTGAACCACCACCTTTGCGCCAACCGAGACGCGCTTGAAGAGATCGATCACATCGGTATTGGTAAGACGGAAACATCCCGATGTTCCATCGAAGCCGATGCCCTTGGGATCGTTGGTGCCGTGGATGCGGTAGAGCGTGTCGCGCCCGTCCCGCAGCAGATAGAGTGCCCTGGCGCCGAGCGGATTGTAGGGACCGGCAGGCACCATTTCCGGCAGCTCCGGCTGGCGGGCGCGCATTTCCCTGGGCGGGCGCCATTCCGGCCATTCCGTTTTCGCCCCGACCTTAACGATGCCGGTCCAGCCAAAGCCGTCGCGTCCGACGCTGATCTGGTAGCGCAGCGCCTGACCCTGCCGGGTTACCAGATAGAGCGCCTTCTCGTCCTTGCGGATGATAATCGTACCGGGCTGTTCCGCGGTTTGGAGAGCAACCGCCTTGCGCAGGCTGGGTCCCATTGCCGGCAGCGGCGGCCGGTCCGACAGCGCGGATCGGGCATGGGCGAATTCCCAGGCCGGCATCCCCAACGCCAGGCCCATGATGCAGGCGCCGGCAAGCCTCGGGACAATGCGGTATCTACCGGGCTGCGTCATCGAGCCGCTCTTTGAACATCCGCTTCAGGTCCTTGTTGAAGCGCGCCCGCCCAGCCACTTCGGAAGGCAGGATCGCCCGGTTCAGCGCGTCGGTCAGCAGCGCATTGTCCAAGCTAACCGACTTGATGTGCGGCGCCCTGAAGATCTTCTCGAGTTCGCTGCGCGAAAAGTGGTTGCCGAACCATTTGCGCTTATGCTTGTTTGCGACCAGCGTGATGCTCACCGAATTGCCGCGCAGCTCGCGAATCTTCGTGTAGAGCCGCTTGCCTTGCCGCAGCGAGGCGACGTTGAGCTCGAAGACGATGAAGATCTCGTCGCTCGTCGAAAGCACGGAATTCTGCCAAGGGGTTTCGATATTCGGCAAATCGATGACGATGTCGTCGAACCGGTAGGCGACGAGGTCCAGCAGCCGGAACACGAAATCGGCGCCCTGAGGCTCAAACGGCAGTTGCGGCCTCTCGAAGGCATAGAGCGTCAGGCCGGACGGGCGAGAGAGCTTAATGACGTCCATCAGTTCGACATCGAGCCTTTCCGGTTGGCCGATGATGCCGGCCAGGTCGAACTGGTTGAACAGGTTGAGATAAGCGCCGCAATTGGCGCTCTGGAAATCGAGGTCGACGAGGCAGGTTGAAGCCGCACGTTCGGTGGATTTCGACGCCAGGAATTCCGCCGCCGACAAAGCGAGCGTCGTGGCTCCGGCGCCGCCGCTGGCGCTGATGAAAGTGACGATGCGGCTCTTGGTGCCCTGGTTGCCGGTGTCGTGGAAGGTGACCGCGTTCAGCAGCTCCTTGGCGTCGAGCGGCTTGTGCAGCCAGTCCGAGGCGTTCATGCGAACCAGGATGCGCGTCTTTTCGGAGGTCAACTCGTCGGAGACCGCAATCAGCGGCACGGCCGCCCATAAGGCGCGCGCCGCGACTATTCCCGCATTGTCGAGCAGCTCGCCATTGCCAAGGTCGAGGATGACGATGCCCGGCCGCGTCTCGGCAGGCGGGCCCTTGATGAACTCAGCTGTCTCGGCAATCCTGACATCGTAGATCGCCAACGCATCGAGCCGCGTCGCCACCTCGCGCTTGAACTGCGGATCCGACGAGAACAACGCCACTTGCTTTCGTTTGGTCGGGAGAACCTTGGTGTCGATGGCATTCATGGGGATGTACTCCTCAGGTCTTCGCCCGTGACCGTGCTGAGCATCGAGGGCATGGTGAGGTTTCCCCATCCGAGCAGGCCGCCGAGGAAGAAGAACTGGAAGGTCAGATTCTGAAGCCTGACGCTGATTGTCGGCACCGGTCCGCCCAGCCGGGTCTGGTAGCCCAAGCCGGTGGCGGAATAGGTGATGACGACATTGTCGCGCCGCAGGCCTGAAAAGAAATGGCACATACCCGGCCGCTGGTCTGTCGCCAGGGGGACACAGGCGTCGTCATTAGTGACAGCCGTATCGCCGCGGAAGATGCGGCTGAAATTGGCGGCGTTGATTGTGCCGCCATTGCTGCAAACGCCCGTGCCGGCGGCGTATGTACAGGCGAAGGGTCCATAAGCGGCAGCAACCACCGGGGCGCCCGGTGTTGTCGTCGGGGCGGCTGTAGCCAGTGCGGTGGCAACCGGATCGGAAATCGAGGCCAGACGTGCGCCGAGTTGCACCGCCTTGTTGGCAGCGTTCCACTGATAAAGGGCGTAACCGAAATCGACGAAGCCGAGAACAAGGGCAAACAGCAGTGTCGATACGATGGCCATTTCCACCGTCGTCGCGCCACCTTCCGATTTTGCGAAACCCCTGATCATGATCAGAACCGGATCAACCGCTGCTCGTGAGAGGCATTTAGCGACATGGGGCCAATGCCAACCAGCGACAGCATTCCAATGCCATTATAGGCCAACGTCCCCGCCGCCCTGACGATGCAGACCTGTGGGGTGGTAGAGCGATATCGGGTGACACCCGCAACCACGGCGTCATGGCACGAGCCTGAAGCGGCAATGGTCACCGTCACATTCGCCTTCTGCCAGCCGACGATGCGCCTATTCCCTGTCCCCGCAGCATTGCCGAACACCGCGATGTTTGTGGCAATATCGGCGCAATTGATCGCGGCCAGCCCGGCTTGGGTATACAACTGGCTGTTGCAGCGCGCGGCAAAGCGTGCCGCGTCAGACAGGCCGGCCTCCATCAGCAGCTTCTGGTGGATCAGATTGCCGAACTCGAACACGCCCGCCGACAGGATCAGCATCAGCGGCGCGATCAGCGCCATTTCGACGAGAGCCGTGCCGCCCTGCTCGCGTCGAAATCTGTGGAGATGATGGTACAGCGCTGCGATCATCGCCATCACCGGTAGAGCTGGGCTTCGTCGCGAAGGAAATTGTCGAGCGTGCCCTGGCCGGCACCGCCGGTTACGTCCACCAATTCGACCATGACCGAAGCATCCTCCGAAGGGGATGGGACCGGTTCTGTGAGGAAAAAACTTCCAAACGCCTCAACCGGGAGATCGGTGGAATGGCCAGAAAGGTGCACGTCCGGATCCGCTTCCAGTGCACGACAATTCAAAATGGCGCCATAAAGCAACCGACGATCAACCGTCGTAACAGGCGGTTGGCAAGCCGCCGACGGCGTTCCGGTCTCTCCACCGGTCGATGCGGTCCCCACCAACCCGGCCGATATTTCGTAACGATAAACCTGATAGCGCGTCGGCTTGGTCGTGTCCCATGACGCTGGATAGGCAGCGGACCCGAAATTGGTGCTCCAATAGCCGGAGAAATTCCAATTTCCGTCGCCCATCCTGCCGCCCAGATACGGAGTGGTCGCATCGCGCGGAAGGCCCATCGTTCCAGCTTCGGTGAATGAAAGTCTGTTCATGGAAGGACATTGATTGGTGCTGCCTGTGGTCTGTATCGCGCCTTTTCGAACATTGGCGGCGGGACCGTACTCGGGGCTGTTGAAGTGGTTGCCGTTAGCTCCAATCCCGAAACGAACATTGAAGGCGTCTTGCACCGGGCCGGCATTCTGACCGGTTTTTGTATCAACGCTTGCGGAATTATAGCAGCCAATCGGCCTTGATGTCGCGATCGTCTGCGCCAGCGCCTGGGCACCATTGCCGATGCCATCAGGAGGCTCAAGGAAACCAAAGTTGCCCGGGAACGATGCGGCGCCGTTGCCGACCTTGCGCAACTCGATAAGCCGGCGGTGAACCGCCGGGTCTGTGACCGCCTGCTCAAGCGTTACATTGCCGGCGTCGTTGGTCCCGTCCGGCCTCATCTCATAGGGGTTGCACATAAAGACCGGGGTAAAATCGCAGACGCCGGAGGTGAAGCCAGCTACCGCGACTGCCCCGACATTGAAGCTGTCGCTGGCGCCGGATGTCACAAATGAGGCGGGAAAGATGGCGGCAAATCCTTGGGGAGCGACTGTCACCTGGATGAACCGTGTTTCCGCCTGTCCGACCGCCAGGTTGGCATCTGCAAGATAGTTGGCCTGATTGGCGGCTGTGATCTTGGTTCCGTCGTTGGCAGGGATCGCTTTGAGGAAGCACCAGGAAATGTTGCCAGCAGTGTTGCAGCGTTGGGTGCCTCCCGGCTGACCGGAGGTGAGAGTGAACCTGCCTGCCGTGGAGAAGTTGCTTTCATTGTCTACGAGCGTCGCCATGGCGCGTTCGGCCCGCGCCCAGGAACCGCTGCTTCCGTCCAGTTCCGCTGCCGCCGCGAGCGCAAACGCGTCAGCGCCCTTCTGAAGATCGTTGTGGAGGTTGTTGACCCGGCTCATATCGATTGCCAGCAGCGAAAAGCCGATGATCGCCGGCAGCGTGACGCTGACCAGAATCAGCGCTATTCCCCTCTGATCGTGCCAGAACGCGCGAACAATCCGCAACATGGCCCTACTCTTAGCTCCCCTGACGCCAGTCGCCTTGCCTGACGCGCTGAAAACCGCATCCTTCTGTTCAATTCCCGGTGTCGCCGACATTGACTGTGATGGCCGGCGGTGGCGGCGGCGGCGGTGGAAACTTGTAGCTCTGGGCAACAGCGGCGGCGCGCACGCCGTCGCCTTTTATCCTCGTGTTCCTGGATGCCGGATTGAGCGGATCGACCGTCTGCAGCAACGAATTGTATTTCTGTGTGTCGCCGGCAGCCAGTGTCACCGTGTCGTAATTGTTCAGGTAGTCGGCGGCGCAGCCCGTCAGCACGCCGGCGCACAAAAGCAGGATCAAAGCGCTATTTCTTGACATAGATCATTTTGTCCTTGGATTTCAGGTCGAGCATGTGGCCATAGGGGCCGATCACGCCTTGGCCGAGCTCATATTTGCGAACCATGTCCTTGGTCACTTCGAGCTGACCGAGGATGAAGAGCTCCGGGTCGTTTGCGGGCCGTGTCTTGTCGAACGGCGTCGCCAGTTGTTCGCCGGGCTTTACCGGTCGCACGATACGCGGCGTCACGATCACAACCAGTTCGGTCTCTTCCTTCTGGTTGCTCGAATTCCGGAACAGCGTCCCGACGATCGGCACTTGGCCGAGCCACGGCACCTGCCTCTGGATCTTGGTGTTCTTGCTCGATAAAAGCCCGCCGACCGCGAAGCTCTGGCCGTCGCGCAATTCGACGACGGTCGACAGCTTGCGGTTGGTAAAGATCGGGTCTCCGGCGTTGGTGAAGCCGGTCAGGTCGCTGACTTCCGGCGCCAGTCTGATGTTGATCTTGTCGTCGTTGAGCACAATGGGCGTGAACAGCAGATTGACGCCGAACTGCTTGTATTCGATCACGACCTCGTCGTCGACGAGGCGGCGGATAGGCACTTCGCCACCGGCATTGAAGCTGGCGACCTCACCGGAAAGAGTGGTGAGGTTGGGTTCGGCAAGGGTGCGCACCACGCCCTTGGCCTCGAGAGCCTCGATGATCACGTCGACCTTGATGTTGCTGTCGATGACGCGGGCGATCAGCGCCGCGAACGGGTTGGTGTTCGATAGGACGCCGCTGACCAGGTCCCCCGGCCCCAGCACCACATTGTCTTCGTCGACGGCGGCTATGCCGGTTCCGGTTCGGGTCGTGCCGCTGCCATTGGTGCTCCTGATTGAGACGCCAAGATCGCGGCCAGCATTGCGCTTGGCCTCCAGCACCCGCACTTCCAGGTTAACCTGCTGGCTGTCGTCGACGGTCACGGCGTTTATGATCGCGTCAGGGCCATATTGCTGGGCAACCTGCATGATCGCCGCCAGCGTGGCGCCGTCCTTGACGTGGCCGCCAAGCCTAACCTTGCCGTTGACCGATCCGATATCAATGCGCGCGCTGGGAGCCACCTGCCGGATCGCTTGCGCCATGTCGCTCACGTCAACGCCGACCTCGATCTGGATCACGCCAAGCGAGCGCTTGTCTTCGGAAAAGAGGTTGACGGTGGTGGTGCCCGCGCTCTTGCCGATGACATAAAGCGTCCGGTCGGTCATTGGCTGGGCGTCGGCGATCTTCTCGTCGCCGACGACGATGTCGCCGAGAGTGGCGTTCACCTGGATCGTCACCGACTGCGACATGGGCAGGAAAATACGGTGAACGCTGGGGTTCGATACATCGATCCTGCGGTCGGCTGCATGAGCAGCAAGATCGATCGGCAATAGCATGACCGAACAGGCCAGCGCGGCAGCCGCCAGTGGTCCCCGGAACATTCGCATCTAGACTACCCCCCTAATACCCTAGCGTAATTTTTGTCGCGGCACGTCGTAGGATTCGAGCTTCACACCCCTGAAAACGCCGATTGTCGCACGCGCCGGCGGCTCCGGCTGCACATATTTGATCACTTCCTTAACTACTTCTTGCACCTGGGGTGCTGAGGCCACTGCCGGAGCAGGTTTTGTGCTGCTCAACAGGTCGAGCCTGCTACCCACACGTTCCACGGCCTGGGTAAGACCATTGATCTTGTCATCCGCGCGCTTGCGCTCGGCTGCGGCCTCAGCCTCGGCTATTGCCTGCTTGGCGAGTTCGGCCTCCTTGGCGGCGACGTCGGCGGGCGTGTCGCCGGTCAGGTCGGAAAGCGTGATGCGTTGGGTCGTCTCGCCCTCGCTGGCAGCTGCCTGGCGGAGCGCCAACGACAGCTGGCCCGCACCGGCGGCCAGTGTAAGCTTCTGGGCGTCCCTGGTGCTGGCCTCGAGCGTGACCGATTTCACCACCGTCGGACTCTCCGTGCTTTCGTCGGCGACCTGGTCGACCGCGAGTACTTTCATGCTCTGCAACAGCACGTCGACAAAACTCCTATCCGCGCCACCATCGCCGCGCATTGTGCGCGTCAGCAGCACGTCGACACGATCGCCAGGAAAGACAAATCCGGCGACGCCGAGCACGTCGTTGACCCTGATAGAGACGGCCTTCATACCTTCGCCAAGCACTGCCGAGAGCGTGGCACGCTGGCCGGGGCCGGTGATCTTGGTGGCGAGAACAGGCTCGTTGACGCTGATCGCCTGCAGCGCTTGCTTGGTGCCTTCGCCGGCCAGCGCCTCCTTCGTCGTCTTAAAAGCTCCGGCCGGAACCGCACCCGCCGGCCAGGCGATTTCGCGCAGTTTGTCGACGGTAAGTGTGTCGCCGAACTTCAGCGCTACCGCTGCCACCACAACCGTATCGCGCTGGATTCCGTTGGCTTCCGCAATAGCACTACGCTGGCTGGCCAGCCAGACATTGGCGAGCACCACCGCCAGGACGCCGAACACGCCCGCAAGAACGATCATGATAAGTGTATTCGCGCGCATAGCCCCAACCCCAAGTCTAAAGTGCGGGAATTCACCCGTCGCGATTAGATTCAGGCCCGGATCGTATGCGACCCGGGCCTGAGCGTGATCAGGCGATTAGGTACCAACACCAGTGCCGGCGTTGCATGTGCCGAGTGGCGACGCTTCCAGAGCGGCGCATAGGCCGGTAAAACGACCGGTCACCCAGCCGCCGATCGCCAGGATAGCAAGTATCGCCGCTGCGGCGATAATGCCGACAAGTATGGAATATTCGACCATGGCAGCGCCGTCTTCGTCGTCGCGGAACTGCCGGGTCATCGTCATGAGCTTTTTCATGCCAATTTCTCCCTTTGGAGGTTCGAACCCGACGAGACGAGCCAAGGATGAAGTCCATACCTGAGCATCCCCCGTCATCTCGATCTAAGTCCCGACGAAAATCAGAGTCAAACGGGATTAACCGATCCTTAACTATCCTATACATGGCGGGTGCAATAATATCTCTGCTTAAGCGATGACCAAGACATTGATTCGGCTGATTTTTCTACCCCTCTTAACCATTCGTTCACAATTTGGCCGTGGGTATGGCGGAATTGGGGCAGCATTAGTGACAGTGCATATTCCTTTATATCTAAGGCCTTAGGCGGGCTCCATGACGGCTTTGTGGCAGAAAAGCACTGTGCGAGTCCTCGTGTTCCATTAGGACAGCGTCGCTGACCAAATAAACTTCGCGTTTTCTGATGCTTGATCTTAACTATCTCTGAAGTATTAAATTGCATGGTGCGTGGCTGGCGCTTGTGTCATCCGTGGTTAACGCTTAGTTTCGGTGTGGGGATTAAACGGGGAAAAAGCATCATGTTGGGCCGATTCACCAAGGGGCCAAGCGAACCGCGGGTCGAGCCAAAGGTTGAGCCGATCGTGACGTTGCCAGCCGCGGCGCTTTCCCTTGCAGCCGACATCGAATCGGAAGGTGACGATTTCCTGACGCTCAAGGTCGAGCTCCACCGCCATCTGATCGACCGCTTCAATCTTGCCGCGCTTGAAACAGCATCGAAGGACGAGATCCTGAACGAGATCCGGCCGATCGTGCGCGAGTTCGTTCGCGGCCGCAACGTGCCGCTGAACGCGCGTGAGCTCGACAGGCTGACCAGTGAGACAGCCGACGAGATGCTGGGCCTTGGGCCGATCGAACCGCTGCTCAAGGACGACTCGATCACCGACATATTGATCAATACCCACAAGCGCGTCTTCATCGAACGGCGCGGCGTGATCGAGGAGACGGCGATCCGCTTCCGCGACGAGGCGCACCTTCTGCGCGTCATCAACAAGATCGTCTCTGCGATCGGCAGGCGCGTCGATGAATCGGCGCCGATGGCGGATGCGCGCCTGGAAGACGGGTCCCGCGTCAACATCGCGGTGCGGCCGATCTCGGTGGATGGCCCACTGGTGTCGATCCGCAAATTCTCCAAGAATCCCTATTCACTCGAGCGCCTGATGGCGCTCAATTCGATTCGCCAGCCGATGATCGACCTGCTGCGGATCGCGGTTCAGTCGCGCAAGTCGATCCTGGTTTCGGGGGGCACCGGCAGCGGCAAGACGACATTGCTCAATGCTCTGTCTGGCTACATCCCGGCCAAGGAGCGCCTGATCACCATCGAGGATGCCGCGGAACTGCAATTGCAGCAGCCGCATGTCGGCCGGCTTGAGACGCGCCCCCCGAATGTCGAGGGCAAGGGCGAGGTTCGTCAGCGCGAGTTGCTGAAGAACGCGCTGCGCATGCGGCCCGACCGCATTATCGTCGGTGAGGTTCGCGGCGAGGAAGCCTTCGACATGCTGCAGGCGATGAACACCGGCCATGAAGGTTCGATGACCACCATCCATGCCAACACGCCACGCGACGCGATCTCCCGCCTCGAGCAGATGGTCGGCATGGCCGGCATGCCGATGACCCATGACTCAATTCGGGCACAGATTGCATCGGCCATCGACATCATCGTGCAGACGCAGCGTCTTTCGGACGGTGGAAGGCGGGTCGTTTCAATCTCCGAACTGACCGGCATGGAGGGCAATGTCGTCCAGCTTCAAGAAATTTACCATTTTGTCCGCCGGGAGGTGACGCCGGAGGGCAAAATCGTCGGCGATTTTCGCGCCACCGGCGTTCGTCCCCGCTTTGCCCCGGAGGCGGCGACGCTTGGCCACCATTTTGCCAAGGACGCCTTCAATCCGCAGGTTGCGCTCTGATGCCCACCGGTCAGACTTTGCTCTACTTCATTTATGTGCTCGCGGCCGCCTCGACGATTCTCGCTGGCGAGGCGCTGTATTTTTCCCTTGCCAAGCGCCGCTCGCGAGTCAGAACGATTAACCGCCGGATGAAGCGTCTGGTTGATGAGGTTCCGGCCCAACTGACCTTGCAAGGATTGCTGCGCGAACGCGGGCTGACGGACTCGGGCGACTTTCTCTTTGGCCTGATCGGGTTGAACAGGCTCTATACCCAGTCCGGTATCACCGGAAACCCGCTGTCTTTCGCCGCGACCTTCCTGCTCGCTGGCCTGGGATTGGCGTCGCTGTTGTCGATCTTTCTGGGTTTCTCGACCTTGGTGTCGCTCATCGTTTTTCTGGTGGTCGGATTTGTACTGCCGCTGCTTGTTCTTCGGCGCGCCCGCAACAAGCGGATCCAGAAATTCGCCAAACAACTTCCGGATGCGCTGGACATGATCGTTCGTTCACTGCGCGCCGGACATCCGGCTTCGGTGGCGATTGGTCTCGTCGCCCGCGAAATGCCTGATCCGCTCGGCACCGAATTCGGCATCGTTTCCGACGAAATCACCTTTGGACTCAGCATTGAACAAGCCGTGCGCAAGCTTTCACAACGCGTCGGCTTCGAAGGTCTTCATCTGGTTTCGGTGTCGCTGTCCATTCAAGCCAAGACCGGCGGCAATCTCACCGAGATTCTACACAATTTGTCGTCAGTGTTGCGCGAGAGGCAGAAACTGCGAATGAAAATCAGGGCGCTTTCGTCCGAAGGCCGAGTGTCGGCATGGATCATCTCACTGTTCCCGGTCGCGATGTTCCTGATCCTTCAGATACTTGCCCCAGCCTACTACGGAACCGTCTGGAACAATCCGGTCATCCTGCCTGTGTTCCTGATATTCGGGACATGGGCGCTGTTGGGCGATTTCATTATGTATCGAATGGTCAATTTTGATTTCTGACAGGAGCGAAGCGTAACTTGTTTTCGAACCTCCAGAACCTGAGTATGTTGGTTTCCATTGCCGTTTTCGTGGCGTCGGTGGCACTCTTTCTGTTCGGCGCGCTCGTGTTTTTGCCGGCGCTGCAGACGCGGAAGCTGGTCACACAAAGCCTGATGGCCGAAGGTATTGCCGATCGCCGTTCGCTCGTTGGACAGGAACAACTTGCCAAGATCGCAGCGCAGCGGCCAGTGGAGGCATATTTTCGATCGATCGAAAAGGAGCGGGACGAGCCCAGCGCCTTGGACGCGAAGCTCTTTCGCGCCGGCTTTTATCAGTCAAGCGCGCCACTGATTTACACCTTGTCGCGACTTGGCGCGGTCTGTGTCGGCTTTCTGGCTGCCTATGCGCTACTGTCGCGAGTCCTCCCGCCGGAATTGCCCGCTTTCGTAGCCTTTGCCGGCTCCGCTTTGTTTGGGCTCGCCTGCATCGTGGTTCCAAGCGTTCTGCTCGATCGCTTCGAGAAGGCACAAAAGCGGATCTATCGTCGTGGCTTTCCCGATTTCATGGACATGATGATAACCTGCGCCGACGCCGGCATGAGCCTCGAGGCGGCCGTCGAGCGTGTCAGCGGTGAACTGGCTGGCACCCACAGATGGCTCGGCATCCAGCTTTCGATCATGACTTTGCAGTTGCGCGCCGGCAAGCCGTTGCGCGAGGCCTTGCGCGAACTCGCTGACCGCATTGGTCTTGACGAGGCGCGGGCGCTGGCTGTGCTTTTCAGGCAGTCGGAAGAACTTGGCACCAGTCTCACCGACGCCTTGCGCGTCTACAGCGACGAAATGCGCAGCCAGAGAATTCTGAGTGCCGAAGAGCGCGCCAATGCTTTGCCGGTCAAGATGATGATTCCATTGGGGCTCTGCATCTTCCCGGTCGTGTTGATGGTCATCATGTTGCCGGTGATCATTCGAATGAGGGGCATTTTCTTCTAGACTATCATGTGCTTTGGTCGAGATACGGAGTCGGAGAACTCTTTTGGGGGACGAAATGACAGGGCCAATGCGCCTCGCAGCCGTAGCAAGCCTGCTGCTTATCGTGCTTTCCGGCTGTCAGGCGAATGGGGCTGGTGCCAGCGGCGTCGTCCGTACCAACGAGCCAGCGAAAGGCGACGTGACGGCCTTTGGCGATGCCTTCGACGGGCTGAAGACGGTCAGCGACGTCGAGTATTATGCCTCGGACCAGGCGGTTGCCGAAGCCAAGAACCAGTTCCGCGCGGAAAACTACGGCAATGCCGGCGCCCTGTTCTACAAGGCGACGCAACTGGCGCCCAATGATGGTGGTGCCTGGATGGGCCTAGCCGCCTGCAGCGATCGCATCCGCCGCTTCGACCTCTCCGACCGGGCCTACGCCCGAGCCTTCCGGCTGTTAGGCGCGACACCCGAATATTACAACAATGTCGGCTATTCGTATCTGCTGCGCGGCAAGCTGCAGGACGCGCGCAGCAATTTCCTCAAGGCTTATGAGCTGGCGCCCAATGATCCGACCGTGGCCAACAATCTGCAGCTCCTGTCGTCCAGCGTGAAGAATCTCGAGCGATAGGCGATAGCATGTTGCTCGCCGCATCGCTGCTGAAGGGACTAGCCATTCCTCTGCTGGCAAGGGTCGCCTGGCTCGACTTCACCACCCAAAAGATATCCAACCAGAATGTGCTGCTGCTGCTTTGCCTGGGTTTGGGGTCGCTGCAGCTTCTGTCGGTTCAATCCGGATCGTGGTGGGACATGGGCTTGAGCGCGCTTGGGGGTCTCTTGTTGTTTGTTGCGCTCTTTCCGTTCTGGGCCATGCGCAAGATCGGGGCCGGCGATGTCAAGCTGATGGCGGTGGTGCCGGTTCTGATCGGCGGCAGCGGCCTCCTCGTGTTTTCCGTGCTGCTGCTTCTTTTCGCCCTCGCCACGGCGTTGATCGTGAAAAATCCGTTCATCCTGCCCGCGGGCGCCTTCCGCCTCTACGTTCAGCACCTGGATCGCAAAGGCGTTGTGCCGTTTGGCGTGCCGATCTCGCTCGCAGCGATCTGCACGATAGCGTTTCAGATTTATAGCTACCTGAGGGTCCACGGCGGAGTGCCAACCTGAAATGTAACTGAAAAACCGGCAAGTGCCGGAAACAAGATTGTCGTCGTTTGCCCGCACAGTGTGAGTAGCTGCCACGCAGAGAACGATCGTTTCCGTGGCATCGACGGCACCAACGGCACCATCGCTGGCCAGGTCGGCAACACCATGGTAGACTGGCGTCGTCTTTCGCGAGATTGCGAGGGGCGGCAGTATTCCCATTATCGCGACGGGTCGGGCGCACATTCCCGCTCGGTCATCGATGTGTATACGATCACCGGCTCTGCCTCGAATTCGCGCGTCGATGTCAAAACGGCCGCGGGAATTGACGATCAGCACGCTCACAGTAAGCGCCGATGGCTGCGTTGGCGCATCGGCAAGCGGCGTCGAACCATCGACAGGAGCTATGTCATTCTCTGGTGTCTCGCTGGACGCCGAAGGGCCAGTCCGACAGGCACGTTGGCTGCCATGCGTGCGGGCAGCGGCCCATGCAACTTGCCTGAGTGCCACTGCCATCTATAACGTGCAGGAAACCTCGTCTGCCGGCTTTGAGGCTCTGGTTGCTGTATCGTTCGTGTAGAAAGAGGCCGGGACGACGAACGCCGACTCTCTCTCGGCCGATAACAGGCCTGCTCGGAAGCTCATAAAGACGGACACTCCCATTATCGCAATCGCGCCGGGTTCAATGGCGCGGTTTTCACTATAGGCGATCTTCCGATGTCATCAATCGCAGCGAAGTCCGTCGGCGCGCCTGCAAGGACCGAACCGCAAGGATCGTGACCAGCCCGATGCCTGCGCCGGCGATGACATCGATCAGGTGATGGCCGCCTTCGGGCAGCGTCGAGACGATCATCACAGCGTTCAAGGCAGCAACCGGCCACATTGCGGCGCGCGTGTCTCGGAGCGCGTAGACGACCATCATGCCGAGCGCGGTATGATAGGAGGGGAACGTCACCAGGCCTTCGGCGTGAGTAACGAGCAAGCTGAACGGCTCGCCGGACCGGATCCGCATCAGTTCGTTGAAATGCCACATCCCTGCGCGGGCGGTGAAGTTGCTATAATCGGCCGCGCTTGGCTGGAAATAGGCGTAGGCGCCGGCGGCCGGCACATAGGCCATGACTACCGCAGTAATCACCGAAGAGATTGCCAGCATCGCCATGAACTCGGTCAATCGCAGGCGCTGCCCGGTGAAGGCCAGGAAAAGGAACAGCAGCGGCAGTTGCGGCCCGACTGAGTGGTAGGCGAAGACCAAGGCCTTGGCGACGAGCGGATAGGAGTTGGTCAACTCGAGGAATGCCCGCCAGCGGAACCCGATCTGCCCATCGATCACCGCCAGGGGTTGATCCATCAAGGGCTGGCTCGTCGCGGCGGCCAGGTACATGAAATAGACCGACGCGAAGCCGAGCGGAATGAACAGGACAGCATTCCAGACCAGTGATTTCACGCCACCCGAGGCGCCAGCAATAATGCGGGCGATCCTGGCTTTGTCCCCGGCAATCCGGCGATCGACCACCAGCATGATCGCATAGACGACGGCGAGCATTGCCATCACTTTGGCGAACTCGATGTAGCTTCTCGGGTCAAGGCTGACGTTGGAGCGAGGCGCCCACACAAGGTCGGCAACCACAAAGCCGATGGTGATCACGCCGACTGTGCTGGCGAGCTTCGCTGTGTCGTCAAAACGCATGCTTCCCCCGGTCGAAAAAGGGTCGGCGAGAAACACCGACCCTTTTCCAAATGCCCATGAGCGCTAGAGCGCGCTTGTCAGATCAGGTACCAACACCGGTGCCGGCGTTGCAAGTGCCGAGCGGCGATGCTTCGAGTGCGGCGCAGAGGCCAGTAAAGCGACCAGTGACCCAGCCACCGATGGCTAGAATTGCGAGAATCGCGGCGGCGGCGATGATGCCGACGAGGATCGAATATTCGACCATAGCAGCGCCTGAATCGTCTTGGCAAAACTGCCGGGCCGTCGTCATGAGTGTGTCCATGGACTTCCCCTGTTAACCCGACGTGTCGACGTCGGTGGAAGTAAAATGCGCGGGAGCCAATGCGATAGCATCATTCGAACGAGGGACTAGAGCCGCCTAGAACCCAATGCTGATAAACTGCGGGCAGCCAGTCACCGCATAGCTAGGCGTCGTGAACGTGCCTATTCCCGTGAAATAGTGGCAGGTGGATCCACCCGCTGGGCTCTTCGCCTGATGATAGAGAACCCCTGTCGACGTAGCGAACATCGCGCCAATCGCCCCCGCCGCTATAACTAGGAGCACACCAAGAGAGACGACTACTTTCCGCATTTTCCAGCCCGCGATCTGCCTTCCCCACGGCTATGCCGAGGGCCGACGCTAGGCCGGTGACGAGCGAGCAGCAACAGGATAATATCGGCTGGAGGGAGGGGCTGGTGCTATGGGAATACTTCGACCGCGACAAAAGCCCAAGAAGGCTTACCCAAACAGCGACCGCTTTGAGGAGGATGGTCGCCGCATTTACAGCGCCTATGAAAGAACTAAAAGGCGCCACCGTACAGCTTCAGTGCAGCGCGCTCGCTTCGTCGCGATCATTGCCGTTACATCTGCCATCGCGGTGGTGCTGGCGTGGTGGCTATGGCACCTAGGGTGGCGGCAATGAACGCTTGCAGTGCGCCTAAGGTGATCCGCCTTTGAGGGCGATCAGGGCCAATCAGGATTGCGCTTGCCGCAGCAATCGACGCCCACCAGGCTGCATTGCATGAAGGTCGCCAGCGTCGGCGGTGTCTAGCGCGATTTCGCCACTGGCCAGACCGGTTGTCGTAGCGAGATTTGTCCACTCCTCCCACTCCCCGAGGCAACAATGCATCCGTTGCCGACTGGAGTCGAGTCAGGCAGCCAAGGGTCGACTTTGGCGACGCGCGCCAAGCCAACAGCCATTCCTAAGGCGATCGGCCCGCACTTGGCGGCAGCGCGGGTTTTACCGTCACCGATCGAACCGACTTCATCACAACGAAGGGCGACAATCTCAATCAGTCAGGGCATGACGGCACAGAAGGCATGGCGAAGAGAAAAGGCGGAATCGGATCCGAACTGGCCTTGATGTTCACGCAGATTTGTCTGGAAAACTACGGCAAGCGTCCGAGAAGAAATTTTCGCGGGATCGAACAGATGTGTTGGCTGGAAAATAGGAATGTTAGTCGCTCCGCGAAGGTGATGGCTGAGGCTGAGCGCGCCGAACGCGCCGCGAAGACAGCAAGATTGAAGTCGCTTCGTATGGCAACTCAGAGTGACCTAGGGGTTTCGTTCCCTGAGGAACTAGATTGTTCTCTGCTTATAGCCGCACTGACTCAATGCGAACCACCGGCCGATCGGGACCGCCGAATTGGAGGGGTGCGAGCAAAACAGGATCCCGTTGCCAGATTTTGCTAACGCTATGAATAACCACTAAATTCCGGCGCAATGGTAGCGATCCCGGATCAAATCTCGCTGTGAGTTCAACGGCTGCCTTGATGACGAACTGATGCCTTTCCGAGGCGGCGAGCGCGGAGAGCGCTTCACACCACCAAGGAGGTCTATGCTTTCACCGTGTTCGAAAGCGTTTTCAAGGAATTCGGCCTGCCTGGGGCGACCAGAACCGACAACGGCGTGCCGAAGGACGAGATGTCGGATGCACCGCCGAGGCCAGCGGTTTCGACTAGGAAACCCTTGGCCGAATTGTCGTCCTCGGGCTCGATGGTGCCGATGCCGAGCGGGGGCGGGATAACCGCGACGAAGCGGCGGAAGGCATCGGCCGACAGCCCCAGACTTCGACCTCGACGGCAGCGCCGCCCTCGACGACACGGATCAGCCCCGGCTTGGGCACTGGTTGGCCAGCCAGCGAATAGAGGCAGCTGCCAACGACCACATAAGTTTGTTCGTTTTTGACCAATACACGCGGGCGGATTCCTGTAATCTTCAGAAAACACCGGGCTAACCGGGGGCCAACCAGAAAGGTCGGGGAATGAAATACGTCGTCGATTCGATCGGCGGTCCCGCAGGCGGTGATGCCTGGCAAGCCGCTGTTACCGAAGCCTATTTTCCGCTCGACACCGAGTATCGGAACCGTCGTGAATTTTCAGGCACGCTGGAAACCTTCTCTCTCGGGCTCGTCAGCGTGTCTAAAATGCGCTGCGATGCGGTAAGCTATCGCCGCCATCGCCGCCATTTCCTCAACGAGCGTGACGCCAGCCTGCTCATCACCATCCCGGAGATGTCGGAGGTGAATTTCTCGCAAGGGTCGAGAACCGTCAATTGCAGTCCGGGGGGCTTCCTCGTTGAGAGGGGAGATGCGCCCTACGAATTCTGGCACGGCAAGCCAAACGCGCTGTGGGTCCTGAAGGTGCCGTCATCGAGCGTTCGGGCACGGATCGGATCCGCCGAACGGCTCAGTGCACTCAGTTTCGACGCAACCCAAGGCGTCGCCGCGCTCTTCCTCGACACGGTGCGAACCACGATCGGCCATCTCGATGAGATCACTGAAGTCGCTCGCGAGATGATGGGCAGGCACATCCTGGAAATGCTGTGCCTGTCGATCGTGAGCGATGATCGCGTGCTGGACAGCAGCATCTCGTCGATCCGGGCCGGCCATTTGCATCGTGCCGAGCAGTATATTCGCGACAACCTGAAGAATTCCGGCCTCGGCCCGCAGGCGGTGGCCGATGCCTGCGGCATCTCCCTGCGTTACCTGCAGGTTCTTTTTCAGGACAGCAACCAGTCGATCAACGGCTTCATCCGCGACGCCCGGCTTGAACTTTGCGCCGAGGAGCTGATGTCGGTGACCAACATCAGCAGCGTTGCCGAGATCGCTTACCGCTGGGGCTTCGCCGACCAGTCTCAGTTTTGCAAGCACTACCGGACGCGGTTCGGCTGCGCACCGACGGATACCCGTCGCGAGGCAGCGAACCGGGCAGGCCGCGCTTCGACCTCAAGACAGCGGCACTAGACCCGACGAAATCCGGGCCAATTCCACCATGTTTTACGACGTCATCCCGGCAAGGGGCGGCGAAAGCCGGGCCTTGCCCGCAAAGACCCTGCGAAGGAACTGTCATGAGCAGAATAAGAGTTGCCGTCGATGTCGGAGGGACCTTCACCGACATCTGCATCATGGATGAAGACAGCGGCGCGATCCGCATCGAAAAGACCGCCTCCACGCCTGACGATCCCATGCAGGCCATCATGAATGGCGTGGAGCAGGGCCGCATCGATCTTTCGCAGGTGACGATGTTCTCTCACGGTACGACGGTCGCCACCAATGCGCTGATCACCCGCCGCCTGCCACGCACCGCAATGGTCTGCACCGAGGGTTTCCGTGACGTTGTCGAGATCCGCCGCGCCAACAAGGAAGACCTCTGGGACACCTACAAGGATGTCGCCAAGCCCTATATCCCGCGCCGCGACCGGCTGACAGTCCGGGAACGGGTCAGTGCCGAGGGCACGATCCTGGAAGCGCTGGACGAAGAGGCCGCGCACCGCGTCGCGGAAATTCTCGTGAAACGGCAGGTCAAGTCCATCGCCATCTGCTTCATGAACTCCTATGTCAACGGCGCCAACGAGCGCCGCATGCGTGAGATCCTGAAGGAGGCCATGCCGGATCTGCCGGTCTCGATCTCCTCGGAGGTAATGCCGGAAATCTTCGAGCACGAGCGTTTTTCCACCACCATGGCGAACGCCGTCTGCGCCCCTGTCGTCGTCGACTACGTGTCGCGTCTCGGAGAAAAGCTTGCCGCGGCTGGATACAAGCGAGATCTCCTGTTGCTGCACAGCGGTGGCGGGGTCATGACACCCGCAAGCGTCAGGGATTTCTCAGCCCGGCTCGCAGGATCGGGCATTGCTGCCGGCGCGATCGCAAGCCGCTTCATCGGAAATCTCTGTGGCTTCCCAAACTCGATCGGCTTCGACATGGGCGGCACCAGCACCGACGTCTCGCTCGCATGGAACGGGGAGTCGCGCATCACAAAAGACTGGTACATCGAATTCGGATATCCGATCCGCTTCCCCTCCATCGAGGTGCTGACCATCGGTGCGGGCGGCGGGTCGTTGGCATGGCAGGACGAGGGCGGCAGCTTGCGCAACGGACCGCAGTCCGCCGGCGCCTTTCCAGGCCCGGCCTGCTACAAGAATGGCAACCGCACCGCCACCAACACCGATGCCAATGTCGTGCTCGGCCGTCTCGGCACCAGCCTTGCAGGCGGCAAGATCACGCTCGACCCCGCTCTGGCCGCCCAGGCGGTGCAGGAGACTGTGGCGGCACCCTTCGGCATGGAACTCCACCAAGCGGCCGAGGCGATCATCGCCGTCGCCAACGCAAATATGGGCAATGCCGTCCGGCTTCTCTCCATCAGCCGAGGCTATGATCCACGAGACTTTGCACTCGTCGCATTCGGCGGTGCAGGCGCTTTGCACGGAGCGGCCGTGGCAAAGGAGCTTTCGATTCCAACCGTGATCGTGCCGCCCAATCCCGGCGTCACCTCCGCGCTCGGTTGCCTTCTCGTCGACGTGCAACACGATTTCTCCGAAAGCTTCATGGCCGATGCTTCGACTGTCTCGCCCGCCGAGATGCAGTCGGCGTTTGTCCTGATGGAAAAACAGGCTGTCGAGCGCCTGGCCCATGAGGGCGTGGCGCAGGAAGACATGGCGCTGCAGCGTACGGTCGAGATGATGTACCAGGGCCAGTGGCGCTCGCTTGCGGTGTCAGCCCCGGCGCGGATCGAGAGCATCTGCTCGCTGATCGAGGCATTCCACAACGAGCACGAACGCGAGTTCAACTATCGCCGCGAAGAGGCGCCGGTGTCGATCTTCCGCATCGCGGTCAAGGCGATCGGCATCGTCCCGAAAGCCGAGATACCGCGGCATGAAGTCTTGCCGCATAAGCCACAGCCGGTCGGCCGCCGCAGCGTCTGGTTCGACGGCGCATCTCATGACGCGGCCGTATATGAGCGTGAGCAGCTCAGCGCCGGCGCTGCCTTCACAGGGCCCGCCATTGTCGAACAGTTCGATTCCACCACCGTGGTTCCGCCGGGAATGAGCGCGACCGTCGATGGCTTCCTGAACATTCTCATCGTGACGAAAGGCTGAGACATGACAAAGCTGATTGAAACGAGCCCTGGCCTCGATCCGGTAACGTTCGAGGTGCTGAAGAACTCCTTCATCACCACCGTCGACCAGATGGCCGAACAGATGCTTCGCACCTGCTATTCCTTCGTCATCTACAACCGAGACTTTTCGAACGCCCTGCACGACGCCGATGGCAACTCGGTCGCCCAGGGCAACTACGACATCGCGGTCCATGTCGGTACACTGCACAACACGTGCAAGGAGGTGATCCGAGTCTTCGAAGGCGATATGGCACCCGGCGACGTCTACGCAATCAACGATCCCTATGCCGGCGGTACGCATTTCAGCGATGTTCGGCTCGTCCGGCCGATCTTCGACGAAGACAAACTGATCGGCTTTTCTCAGTCGAACGGACACTGGTCGGATCTCGGCGGCTCGGTGCCGGGTTCCTTCGACGTCACCGCCCGAGACATGTTCCGCGAAGGCCTGCGGATCACGCCGTTGCGCCTTTTCCAGCGCGGCCGCTTCTGCTCCGACGTCGCCAACATGATTGCGGCCAACACGCGCGATCCGGCATCGATCATTGGCGACATCCATTCCCAGGCGCAGGCGACGCAGGCTGCCGAGCGCGAACTGTTGCGGCTGGTCAAGAAGTATGGGCGCGGCCAAGTCATGCGCGGTATGGAGGAGGTTCAGGATTACGTCGAACGTGCCGTGCGAAAGCGTCTCACGGAGCTGCCCGACGGCACCTGGGAGACGGTCGACTACATCGACCGGGATCTCGGTGCCGGCGAAGGCATGATCCCGATCCGCATCAAGATGACGATCAAGGGTGACACGATCCACTACGATTTTACGGGAAGCCATTCGACCATTGCCTCGATGTACAATTCAGCCCCGGGCGCGACCTTCTCGGCCGTGGTCGCCGGCATGAAGACCTTCTTCCCGGACCTTCCACTCAACAGTGGGTTTTACCGGATGATCGAGGTGACCGCGCCAAAGAACAGCATCGTCAGCGCGGAATGGCCGGTGGCGGTGACCGGGTTCCTGATGCCGTTCGAAAAGATCATGAACGCGATCTTCGAGATGTGGTCGAAGATCATGCCCGAACGCGCTATCGCCTGCGCCTTCAACCTCGAATATCTGCTGGCCGGGGGACGGGACGCGCGCAAACCCGAAAAGCCGATCTTCATGTTCTACGAATGGCTGCCCGGCGGCTGGGGCGGGCGTAACGGCAAGGATGGTGCAGATGTCACCACCGCCTGCTTCGGAACCGGGCTGATGTCGCAACCCAACGAAGGCAACGAGCGGGTGAACCCGACTCGGACGATCGAGTTCCAGATCAAGCAGGATTCAGCCGGGCCCGGCAAATGGCGGGGCGGCGTCGGCGTACAGAAAACCTCTTTGTTGCTTGAGGCTGAAAACGCAGTCATGTCCTATATTTGCGACCGCGAGCGCGCTGTCGTCTGGGGTGTCGAAGGAGGCCTGCCGTCGATGCCCCACGGCCTGACCATGAAGCGCGCGGGAGAAGAGACCGAGATCTGGCTCGGCTCCGTGTTCTCCGATTACTCCGTCCACACAGGCGACCAGTTCGCTCGCCCGACGGCCGGCGGCGGCGGTTTCGGCGATCCACTGGAGCGCGAACCCCGCAAGGTGATGGAGGACGTGATCGACGACTACGTTTCTCTGGAGCGCGCCAAGATTGACTACGGCGTGGTGATCCGCGAAATCGACCGCGACCTGTGCCAGTACGAAATCGACGAGACGGCAACCGAAGCTTGCCGCGCCGACATCCGGGCGAAACGGAAGGACTGGGCACGCATGGATCCTGAGGAGATCGCGCGCAAATACCGCTCCGGCGAGATCGATGCGCTCGATGCGGTTCGGCATTATGCCGTGATCCTCGACTGGGAGACTGGCGAACTCCTCCCTAAAACCACCGCCCAGTTCCGTGAGAGCTTTGAGAAAAGGACGGTCGCTCACTGGGCCTGAGTGCCAAAGAGCGCACCGCAAATCTTGCGGGCGCTCGTAGGGACGCCAGAGTTATCTGTTTTTTCGATGCCATACTCAAAGAATTACTATTTCACAGGAGCCTAAAGCTGGAGCAACAATGCTGCAGCGCCGCGAAAGTTGGCTGCTTCCGAGGGGTATGACAGATGGCACCAAGCGTGGAACGATCGTTCGCCGCAGCCAGCACTATTCAAGAGGCAATGGCCGCACGCCGGCAAGGTGCGGCGGTGCTTGCCGGCGGCACCTGGATGATGCGTGATCCACGGCGCGGGGTCGACCTTCCAGAGGCGGTGGTCGCACTCCACCGAATACCGGCCTTGTCTAAGGTCGAAATCGAACCGGACCATGTCGTGATAGGCGCAGCCGTTACCCATGCAGTCCTTGGCCGCGCGTTGCACGGGGCAGTGGGCTTCGAAGGTCTGGTTGCCGCGGCGGACGGTGCGGCCAATCCCGGCATCCGAAGGGTCGCCACCGTGGGCGGCAACCTTTGTGCTCTCGACTTTGCCGCCGCCGATCTCGCCCCTGCGCTTCTCGTCTGTGAGGCGACGGTGGAACTGGAGACGTTCGAAGGCCCAAAACTCCTCGGTATTTCGGATTTCCTCAAAGACAGGCATACGCTGCTGGCCGAAGCGATTGTGACGAGAATTCATCTGCGCCGCGACCTGGTCGCAAGTGCTCATATCCGGCTACCGCTTCGGAAAGCCGGCGACTATCCGGTCGCCATCGTCTCCCTCGGGGTGGACAAGGACAAACGATGTCGCATCGCCGTCGGCTCGGTGGAGCCGGTAGCGCGGCGCTGGACGACGCTCGAACAGGCCATGAGGGCAGGCCCGGCCTCCGCGCTCGATCCGGAACGCGCCGCCGAGCTTGCACTGGAGCACAATGATTTTCAGGGCCGCGACGGCAAGGAAGCGGAGGGTTGGTACCGGCGCCAGGTTCTTCCGCCGCTGGTCAAGCGCAGTGTTGCCGCACTTCTCAAGACCGGGGGCCTGGCATGACCGTGACATTCCAGCTGAATGGCGAGGACTGCCGCTTTGATGGCGATCCGATGACGCCGCTCGTCGACATCTTGCGGCACGAACGATTCCTGACGGGGACCAAAGCCGTGTGCCGCGAAGGCTTTTGCGGCGCGTGCACGGTGCATGTCGACGACGAAGCCGTGCCGTCCTGCCTGAAGCCGGTTGGACTCGTCCAGGGATGCGCGGTGACGACCATCGAGGGAATGAGTTCTGGAAACCAGGCGCTGCACCCGCTCCAGGTCAGTTTCGAGGCGGCCGATGCCGTGCAATGCGGCATGTGTTTTCCGGGAATGGTCATGAGCCTTTCGGCGTTCGTGCGTGACAATCCGCATGCGAGCCGTCCCGAAATCAAGGCGGCGATGGTCGGCAACATCTGCCGCTGCACGGGATATGAGCGGATCGTCGACGCCGTGGCCGAATACCTCGACCAAGCGCGGAAGGCTGGCCAGTTGGTGGGAGGCATCCATGTCTGAGCTGTCCGCCACGGTGATGAATCTTCCCCGCCGCGATGCGCAGGACAAGCTGCGCGGGCGGACGAAATACACCAACGACCGGATTCGCCCCGACATGTTGCATGCCGTGCTGCTGCGGTCGACCATTCCCGCGGGGCGTATCCGCAAGCTCGACGTTTCGGCGGCACTTCGCTGTCCTGGCGTGCGCGCGGTGGCTACCGGCGCCGATGCGCCAGGGCTCTACGGCATCGGCATTGCCGATCATCCGCTCTTGGCGATCGACACGATCCGCTATCACGGCGAGCCAATCGCCGTCATCGCCGCCGAGACGGAAAAGCAGGCGCGGGCGGCACTTGCCGCCATCGTGCTCGAGGTCGAGCCGCTGGCACCGGTGTTCACCATGGCCGAAGCGCTCCAGCCCGCCGCCCGCCTCGTCCACGAGGGCTGGCGCGGCTATGAGGTGATCACGGAGGGCGGTGCACGTGCCGGTAACATCGTATGGGAGGCAAAATCCAGCCGCGGTGACGTCGATGCGGCCTTCGCCCGTCCCGATATACGCGTTGTCGAGAGCAGCTTCACCGTCGGTCGGCAGAGCCATGTACCCTTCGAACCGCGCGTTGCCATCGGCTCCTGGGAGGACGGCCGTGCTCACGTCCAGACCTCGACGCAGGTGCCTTGGACCGTGCGCAACGTCACCGGAAGGGTCATGCAGCTTCTACCCGGGCGTGTGCGGGTCACTGTACCTCCTGTCGGTGGCGGGTTCGGCCTGAAATTCGATGCGTCCATCGAGCCTATCACGGCACTTCTGGCGCGGATGACCGGGCGCACGGTGGTTCTAGAAAACACCCGGCAGGAAGAGATGGCAACCTGCCTCTGCCGCGAGAATGCGGAAATCCGCATTCGGTCCGCGGTCACCGCCGAAGGATACATCGCTGGGCGCGAGGCGGTCGTGCTGATGGATTGCGGTGCGTATGGCGGTGAGCAGGTCTTCCTGACGACGATGACGGCGCACACGCTGGGCGGCAATTACAGGGTTGGCGCAACGCGGCTCGTCAGCCGCGCCGTATACACCAACACACCACCCAACGGTGCTTTCCGAGCTTGCAACGGCGTCTACAACACATTCGCGTTGGAGCGACACACCGACGAAATCTGCGATGCGCTAGGCTTCGACCCAATGGAGTTCCGGAAGAAAAATGTCCTGGGAGATGGTGATCTCGGTGCCACGGGCCAGGTTTTCGAGGCCGACGTGCTGGGTCCGATGCTCGATCGTATGGAGGCGTTGCGTGCCAGTACCGGCACATCAGAAGCGAAGGCCGACGGCAGGCTCTATGGAATTGCGACCACGGTCGGCACATGGTTCGTGTTTGTCGGACCCTCGGCTGCAACGGTGAACTTGAACGCCGACGGCAGCGCAACGCTGGTCACGTCGGGTGTGGAGATCGGATCGGGCACGATGGTACAATCCCTGCCGCAGATGGTGGCTGGGCAGCTTGGCCTCGCTCCCGACCAGGTGATCGTGCGCGAAGCCGACACAGATGCCGCTGGCCTCGATGTCGGCGTTGGCGGTGGGCGCACCACCGTGTCCATTGGTGCAGCGAGCATCGCCGCCTGTGCAGAGGTGCGGGAGAAGCTGCTGCGGACCGCCGGCGAGATGCTCCAGACCCGACCGGAAGACCTGGTGCTGCGGGACGGTCGTGTCGAGATCACCGGACGTCCCGGTTCCGGCATGTCGATCCCCACCGTCGTCGCCCATGCGCAGGCCACCACCGGCCCGATCATAGGAAGCGGAGCCTTTACCGCCAGGAACACTCCGGCAATGTCCGGCTGCGCCATGGGGCATTTCATCGATGCGCTCGACATCCCCGTCTTCGTCGTTCACGAGGCCGAGGTGGCGGTTGATCCGGACACCGGTCATGTCGAGGTGCTGGCCTATCGCGTGGTTCAAGATGTCGGCCGCGCGCTCAACCCACGCGCCATCCTGGGCCAGATACAGGGCGGCGTGGTGCAGGGGCTGGGGTATGCGTTGCATGAGGAGGTGACGCTCACCGCCGACGGACGCATCGCGCAGGACGATTTCGAGACCTATCGCCTGCCGCTGGTGCAGGACGTGGTTCCAGTCGCCGCCGACCTCTACGAGGGCGCACCGTCGATGGGGCCTCTAGGTACCAAGGGCGCGGGCGAGGTCCCGATCCTGGCCGTGGGCGCCGCGATCGGCTGTGCGGTGGCGCGCGCCATCGGCAAGCCGGTGCAGCGACTGCCACTGACGCCGCCGCGCGTGCTTCGACTGCTGCACGAGCGCGAACCACCGCCGGAATTCCCGCACATCGCCCCCGGCTGGGCAGCAAACACTCTGGGTTGAGGCGAGCAAACCATGGTCACCCTGAACTGCGACATGGGGGAAAGTTACGGCAACTGGCGCTTCGGCGACGATGCCGGCATCATGCCTCATATCGATTGCGCCAACATCGCCTGCGGCTTCCACGCCTCCGATCCATGGACGATGCTGAAGACCGTGCGGCTCGCGCTTTCTCATGGAAAGCAGGTTGGCGCGCATCCCTCCCTTCCCGATCGCGAGGGGTTCGGTCGGCGCGAAATGAAACTTCAGCCGGAGGAACTGACAGCCGCCTTCCTCTACCAAATCGGTGCGCTGACAGGAATGCTGGCCGCCGAGGGCGGGCAACTCAGCCATGTCAAACCGCATGGCATCATCTACGGCATGGCCGCGCACGACATGGACACTGCGCGGGCGATTGCCGCGGCGGTCAAGCCGTTCGGCATCCCGCTCTTCGGCATGGCGGGAACCTGTCACGAGACGGCAGCAGCTGAACTCGGCATTGCCTTCGTGGGCGAGTTCTTTCCCGATCTTGCCTACGCTCCCGGCGGCAGCCTGATCATCCCGCGCGTACAGTCGGCCATCGACCTGACGCTCGCCGAGCACCGAATGGTGGGGGCGCTTACCCGACGCGAACTCGTCACGACAGACGGCACGATCCGCCCGGTCGACTTCGACACCGTCTGCATCCACTCCGATCCGCCGAATGCGCGCGACGTCGCCGCGCTGATGCGGCGGATCATCGACACCCATTCCAAAAGCCTCCCATGATTCATTTTTCCGGATCGTGAAAGCTCCACGCACGGGATCGAGGACCATCTCGAACTCACTGCCCGAACCATTCCACAAGCCGCTGAGGACTTCCATGGACGCGCTTTCCAACTCTCTCGCCGCCGCCGACATCGCCACCACAATGCACCCCTACACCAACCTGCGTCAGCACGAACAAACCGGGCCGCTGATCATCAGCCGCGGCGACGGCATCCGAGTGTATGACGAGCGCGGCAAGGAATACATCGAAGGGCTCGCGGGGCTATGGTCGGTGGCCGTTGGCTTTTCGGAAAAGCGGTTGGCCGACGCTGCCTATCAGCAAATGCTGAAGCTGCCATACTACCACACCTTCTCCTCCAAGGCGCATGAGCCGTCCATCCGGCTCGCGGAGAAACTCGTGGAGATGACGCCGGAAAACCTGACGCGTGTCTTCTTCACGTCGTCGGGTTCGGAAGCCAACGACACCATCGTCAAGATGATGTGGTTCATGAACAACGCGCTGGGCCGGCCCAAAAAGAAGAAATTCCTGGCACGGACCAAGGGCTATCACGGCATCACCGTCGCCTCCGGCAGCCTGACGGGCCTGCCGATCAACCATCGCGACTTCGATCTACCGGCGATTCCCGTTCGCCACCTGACCTGCCCGCACTTCTATCGTTTCGGCATGGAAGGCGAAGACGAAGCCGCCTTCACGGCGCGTCTGCTCGCCGAGCTGGAAGCGGTGATCGCGGAAGAAGGGGCTGACACCATCGCAGCCTTCATAGGAGAGCCGCTTATGGCAGCCGGCGGCGTTCTGCCACCGCCGGTCGGGTACTGGGAAGGCGTGGAGAAAATCTGCCGGGCAAATGATATCATTCTGATAGCAGACGAGGTGATCTGTGGTTTCGGGCGGCTCGGCACGCCCTTTGGCTGCCAGAAATTCAGCTTCACGCCCGATATCATGACGCTTTCCAAGCAGATTACCTCCTCCTACATGCCGCTGGCCGCGGTGATGTTCTCGGAGGCGATCTATCAGGCGATCGCCGACAACACCGCAACGATCGGCAATTTCGGCCACGGCTTCACGGCGTCAGGTCATCCGGTTGCCACGGCGGTGGGTCTCGAAAACCTCGCCATCTTCGAGGAGCGGGACCTGATCGGAAACGCGGCCCGCCTTGAGACGTCGTTCCAGGCCGGCATCCGCTCATTCACCGATCACCCGCTTGTCGGCGAAGCGCGGGGCACCGGTCTTATCGGCGCCGTTGAGCTGGTGGCAGACAAGGCGACGAAACGCCCCTTCGCCAAGATTGGGCGCGCAGGGACTATCGCAGGAGGGATCGGCCACGAAGAGGGCCTCATCTTCCGCGCCATCGGCGACCAGCTCGCGCTCTGTCCGCCGATGATCTCGACAGAAGACGATGTGAAGGAAATCATGACGCGCATGGGCCGGACGCTTGAGCGCCTGACCGGTGCGGTTGCCAAGGAGGGACTTGAATGACCCGCATGAAAGCCGAACCGGTCGTCCATATCGACGACGAACGCTTCCGGGTCACCGAATGGCGGTTTGCCACCGGGGCCGAGACCGGCTGGCACATCCATGGCCATGACTACGTCATCGTGCCGCTTACGGACGGCAAGCTCGGTCTCGAAGGCCCGGACGGCGCGCAATCGCAAGCCGCTCTCACCCAAGGGGTGCCCTATTCGCGGCGGACGGGTGTGGCTCACAACGTCATCAATGCCGGCGATGCGCCGCTCGCCTTCCTGGAGGTCGAGGTCGTTGAGGCTGGTGACCTCGCAGCCAGGCGGCTCGCCGTGCTCGACCGGTTCCTCGCGGCCTGGAACGCCCGCGACGTGGGCGCACTGATGGACTGCATGGCTGAGAATTGCGCTTTCCACGGCTCGGCCGGCCCCGATGCCGAAGGGCGCAAGCATACGGGGCGTGACGCCGTGCGCGTCGCCTATGCAGCGCTGTTCGATGCCTTCCCGAAAGCCGTGTGGACCAGGGGACGACACGTCGTGATGGGCGACACCGGGCTTTCATCATGGCGCTTCGTCGGCACCACGGCAGCGGGGCAGCAAATCGAAGTCGACGGCTGCGATATCTTCGCTTTTTCGGGGGAGCTCATAGCGCTCAAGGATTCCTACCGCAAAGCGCGAGGGTAGCGAAAATCTGAATTCATCGGGCAGTGAGGGCGGTCCAAGCGGGCCGCCCTCTTTTTTTCAAAGCAAGATCCTCAAAAGAGGAAAGGCCCGGTCGTCCCAAAGCAACAGGGCCTTTCGCATATCAAGGGCCGGATTATCCGGCCCATCTTCTCCTACTTGAGCAAGGCTTCCATCGGTACCGGCTCGGAAATTGTCCAGTTGCCTACAACACCCGGCTTGCCGGCCTTGGTCTCGACGATCAGGTACCGCGTCTGGTTCTGGTGATGCAGTTCGGGCGTGAAGGTGCGAGGCCCGAACAGCGTCGGCTCATTCTTCATCTTTTCCAGTTCCGCGACGACCGCGTCGGCGTCGGTCGTGCCTGCACGCTCCACCGCCTTGGCCCAGACGTCGACCATGACGTAACCCGGAAAAACATACTGGCTCGAGGGATCGGCGCCTGTCTTCTCCTTGTACGCGGCATTGAACTTCAGCACGGCCGGATTGGGATCGTCGCCATAGATCGATCCCTGAACGGGGACGTAGAAGTTCGTCAGATCAGGTACAGCCGAGAGCCAATAGCTACCGTCGACGCCCGAGCCGTTCAGGATCATGGAGTTGATACCCGCGGCGCGAAGCTGCTTGATGGCCGAGACAGCGCCCGGCATCATCGTGCAAAGCATGATCGCATCCGGCTCCTTCGGCAGAGACTTGATGCGGGTGACCTGCGCGGCGATGGAGGCGTCCTCGTTCTTGAAGGTGTCTTCACCGACAAGCTTCGCGCCCTGCGCTTCGAGCTTCGGCATCATCCAGTCGAAGCCGTCGCAGATGCCCTTGTTGTAGGCCGTCCAGGTATCGAGCAGACGGTAGAAGTCCTTTGCGCCCTTTTCCTTGAATGCCCACTCGGCCATGGTCGCGCCCTGCACGGCCGCCAGCACCGACGCAGAGAAGCTGTGCGGGCCGACACCCTGGATACCGGCCTTGACCGATTCCGCGCACAGGAAGAAGGAGATATTGCCCGCGTCCTCGGCCGCGAGCGCAGCCGGCGATCCGAAGTCGTAGTCGCAGGAGACGACCACGAGATCGGCGCCCTGGTCGAGCACGGAGAGGCCCGCCTTGGCGCCTTCGGCCCGGTCGGACTTGGTGTCGGCTTTGACAACCTTGATCTGCTTTCCAAGCAGACCGCCAGCCGCATTGATCTCGTCGATGCGAATCAAGGCGGCCTCCTGGGCAGGCTTGTCATAGGCTTCCATGAAGCCCGACTCCGCGGTGGCGAAGCCAATGACGATAGTCTCGTCGTCGGCCAGGGCCGGGTATGCAATGGATATCGAGGCCAGAGCGGTTGCGACAATTCTCATTTTGTATGTCATGCACGTCTCCTTTTTTGTTTTCCGGTCGGGCTTGTGCCGCCGGTCACTTGTTGCGACTGCTGCGGGGTAAGGTGAGCTCGCGGTTGCCCATGAGTCCGGATGGGCGAAGCGCGAGGATCACGATCATGATGACGCCGAGGGCTATTTCCTGAACCCCTTTCGGGAGGGCGAAAGTGGACTCGCCGAGCGATACGCCTGCCTCCAGCCAGCGCAGCGCCTGGATGAGGGCGGACAGCAGGACGACACCCACCACACCCCCCGACAGGCTGCCCATGCCGCCGACGACGAGCATGGAAAGGGTGATGAAGGTGAGACCGAGATAGAATGTATCGGGTGTGACCACGCCGACGGAATGAGCCATGAGCGCACCGCCCAGCCCCATGACCGCGCCTGATACGACGAACGCCACCAGTCTTTCCCTGGGAATGTCGACTCCGGAAGCCGCCGCGGCGGTGGACTCGTCGCGGGCAGCACGAAGGGCCAGGCCGGACCGGGAGATCGCATGCGCCCACGCGATGAAGATTGCGACTACGGCCCCGATGAGATACGGCCAGATCACGCGCACGATCGGAATGCCGACGACCGATGAGGTCGCTCCGGTCACGCTCTCCCAGTTGGAATAAATTGTGTTGATCATGGCGAGCATCGCGAAGGTCGCGATCGATGCTGCGATGCCCGATAGCCGCATCAGCACCCGCCCGAAAATGAGAGCGGCGAGGGCGGCAAACAACGCCGCCAGCACAGCCGATTGCCAGTACGGCAAACGGGTCGCCAGCAGCCATTCGGGCAGTCCCGGCAGCGAACCGCGTTTCATCATCGGATTGATGGTGAGCCACGCGGCCGCGTAGGCGCCAAGGCAGGTGAAGCCGATATGCCCGAAGCTGAGAACGCCCGAATTTCCGATAAAGATGTATAGGCCTACGACGAGGATGACACGGACGAACACGTCGATCACCGTCTGGTTGAAGGGCCGCGATCCGGTCATCACCGTGATCAGCGCGATGGCCAGCAGCAGCAGAGAAAGCAGGACCGGTGTCAGGATTGTGCGGCGGGCAAGCGCGAAGCGGGCGGGCTTTCGCTCGGCAGCCGCGGCACCGGCAGCGGTAGAGTTGGCAAGGGAGACGGCGACAGCCATGAAATCAGACCCTTTCCTTGGTGCCGCGCGCGGCAATGAGCCCTTGCGGGCGAAAGAGGAGAACGAGGATGACCGCTCCATAGACAAAGGCATCGCGGAATGGCCGGGCGTCGATGGGCAGCATGACCTGCATGATCACCGAGGCGGCGCCCAGCAGGAAGCCGGCGAGCACGGCCCCCCCGAGGCTGCCGAGGCCGCCAATGACGGTGGCGATGAAGGCCGCCAACATGATCGAGGCGCCCATCTGGATGTCCAGCGTGCCTGTCTGGGCGCCAAAGATCAGCGCAATGGCGGCGGCCAACGCGCCGGAGAGGGCGAACGCGCCCATGATAACCCGGTTCGCACGCACACCCAGCATGCGGGCCATCGAGAAGTTCTCGGCCGCCGCCCGCATCTCCAGGCCGAAGCGGGTTTGACGCAGGAACAGTGTCAGGCCGATCAGGATGACCATCGTAGTGACGATCGTTATGAGCTGGAGGAGGGGAAGCCGGGCACCAAGGATCTCCACCGGTTGGGACAGTTCGGGCAGCAGCGAGATCGATTTCGGCCGACTGGAGAAAAGCATGAGCAGGAAGTAGCGAATTACGAAACCGAGCGCGAAGGAGGCGATCATCATGGTTGCCGGATTTGCCTGCCGGAACCGCCTGAAGACGACGATTTCGCACAGCACCGACAGCCCGGCCCCGCAGAGGAGCACGAAGGGCACCAGCAGATACCACGGCAATTGGCCAGCGAAGACGATGGCCATGGCGTCTGTTGACGGCCACAGCAGCGCGAAGACGCAGAAGGCGATGACGTCGCCATGCGCGAAGTTCACGAGCCGCATGACGCCGAAGATGAGAGCAATGCCAAGCGCCCCAAGCGCGTAGAGCGAACCAAGCGAGAGTGCGTCGAACAGGATCTGGAGCATCTCAGTGGTCCTCGTAACCGAAATAAGCAGCCTGGATCGCCTCGCCGTTGCCGAGCGTCCGGGCGTCACCATCGAGCACGATCTGTCCCCCACGCATCAGGATCATCCGCCCGCCCACCATCATCGCCCGGGCCGAGCTCTGCTCAACGATCAGAAGCGTGAGCTGGCGCTGCGCACGCAGCGCGATCAGCCGCTCATAGACCTGGTCGTTGATGTTGGGGGCGAGGCCCAGCGAAGGCTCGTCGATGGCCACAAGCCGCGGATTGGTCATCAGCGCGCGTCCGATGACCAGCATTTGCTGCTGCCCGCCGGACAGCAATCCCGCCTGCCCGTGCCGCCTCTCTTTCAGCATCGGGAAGGTTGCGTAGACGGCTTCGAGTTCGTCGGCAGCTCGGCTGCGCCAGCCACGTTCGCGGGCGTGCATGCCGGTTCCGACCAGAAGGTTCTCTTCGGTCGTCAGCGAGCCGAAGACATCGCGCCCCTCCGGCACCATGGAGAATCCGAGCCGGGCGATGTTCTCTGGCGCCTGGCCGGTGATCTCATGACCTGCAAGGTCGATCCGGCCGCCCGCAACCGGCGTAACACCGGCGATCGCGCGCAGCAGTGAAGACTTCCCGGCTCCGTTCGGGCCGGTGATGAACAGGATTTCTCCCTCGTCCATGGAGAAGGAGACATTGCGGACCGCCGTGAGACGGCTGTAGCGGATGGTGATATCGGAAAGGGCGAGCAGGCTCATTCCATCGCCTCCAGCACAGGCAGGTCGGTGTTCGCGGCCGTGCCCATATAGGCGTGGCGCACCTTCTCGCTGTCGCGGATCGCGGCAGGCGGGCCTTCCTCGATGATCGCTCCGGAATCGAGCACGACGATATGCTCGCAAAGGCCGAGCACCAGCCCGACATTGTGCTCGATGAGCAGGACACCACAGCCGAGATCGGCGGCGATGTGTCTTATCAGGGCCGAAAGCTCCCGCGCCTCCAGCGCGCTCATGCCAGCCGCGGGCTCGTCGAGCAGGATATATGCGGGCCGTCCCATCAGGGCGCGGCCAATGGCGACGCGGCGCTCGTCCGTATATGGCAACGTTCCGGCGATGCGGGTGCCCAGCGCACCGATGCCTATCCAGTCGAGCATCGCTTCCGCTTCGGCGATGGCAGCGCGCCGGCTCATTCCCAGACCAACGCCGGTTACCTCCAAATTGTCCAGCACAGGCAAGTCGCGGAAGAGCCGCCCGCCCTGGAACGTGCGGGCGATGCCGCGCCGCCGGACCTGATGCGGCTTGAGACCCGTGAGTGCTGCCCCGTCGAGCTTGATGGTGCCTTCCGTCGGTGCCTGGAAGCCGGTCAGCACGTTGACGAGCGTGGTCTTGCCGGCGCCATTCGGGCCGATGAGGCCACTGATGCGGCCGGGCGTAATTTGGAGGTCTACCGATGACAGGGCCTTCAGCCCCGCAAACGATACCGAGACGTTCTCCGCGCTCAGATGACTCATGTCCCTTTCCTTCTTTTTACCGACGGAAAGGCGCGAAGCATCCGGCCTTGCGGCCAGTCACGTTGCAAATGTCTTCCCCTGTCGGTTCCGGCGGTCTCTAGCGGACTGCTCGGATGCCAAATTCACGCCGTTGCCCGGCGACGTCTTGTCGTTTCGCGCACCGGATTTTGTCTTCCGCCACGCGCGGTCGGTTTTGGCCGACCGATCTCCTCGCCTCCGGCTCCTCCGCCGGCATTTTCCCGGCTGACGTCAGCCGGCCAGATGCCCTTCAGCACGCGCCAGCGCGGCGCGCTGTTCGGTTCGCGCGGCAAGCGCGTCTTCCAGCGTCACCGGAACGAAGCGCGCCGGGGTGTGCGGCTGGAGCTGGGCGATCAGGTCCATGTCGGCCGATATTACCACGCCCAGCATCATGTACCCGCCACCCGAAACCGCGTCCCGGTGAAGAACGATCGGCTCTGTGCCACTCGGCACCTGGACGGATCCGTAAGGATAGCACGCATCGACGATGTTCGAGGGGTCGGAGCCCGCACCGAAAGGCTGCTCGCGCTCAACGAACTCCAGCGGCGTTCCGCCACGGAAGCGATAGCCGATGCGGTCAGCTTCGGGCGCGACCTTCCAGGTTTCCTCAAAGAACCGATTGCCGGCAGCTTCAGTGATCCGATGCCAGTACATGCCGGGAAGCACTCTGAGTTCCGCCAAACTATTCCGCGCGCGGCGCAGATTTGCAGGCAGTGAAAGACCGGCTTTGCCAGAACCTTCGCCGACGGGAAGCTCATCACCCGCCTTCAGCGTGCGGCCCTGATGGCCGCCGAGTGCGCCCAGAATATAAGTCGAGCGCGAACCGAGAACCATCGGTACGTCGACGCCGCCGGAGACGGCCAGATAAGCGCGCGCGCCGCCCTTGAGGAAGCCAAAGGAAAGCCGGTCACCCGCCTTCACCGGAAAACTTTCCCAGGTCGGCCGTTCCTCGCCATTAAGTTTGGGTGGGAGTTCTCCTCCCGTGACGGCGACGACTGCGGATTGGGTGAATTCGAGTTCGGGGCCCATGAAGGTGGCTTCGAGCACCGCAGCACCCGGATCGTTGCCGACAAGCAGGTTTGCGATGCGTGTGGCAAAGCGGTCCATGCCGCCGCCTTCGGGAATGCCGACATGATAGTGGCCTGGTCGGCCAAGGTCCTGTACGGAAGTGGAGAGACCGGGAGAGATTACCTTAACGGCCATTGATAAGCTCCATCAGCTTTGCATTGGTGCCGTAAATATCGCTGTTGAAGTCCTTTAGGCTGAAGGTGCACTCGCGAACCGTCGGCTGCCACCGATTGGCTTCGATTTCCTCCAGCGTCGCGTCGTAGTCATCGCGGCCAATGGCCTTGAACTTGACGATGTCGCCTGGCTTGAACAGGCACATGTCATCGGAGAGGTAGCGCACCTTCCTGGTTGGGTCGTAGATCGGCGCCGGGGTTATGCCATACATCTGGTAGCCGCCAGCGCCGCGCACCGAATAGATCGCTGCAAAGCAGCCGCCATGGCCAATGGTGAGCTTGGGAGTGTCGGTGCGTGGGCGCAAGTATTTCGGCGCCTGAATCTGTTTCTTGCGCTCGACCATCTGGTATAGGAAGGGCAGTCCAGCGACGAAGCCGACCATGGATACGAACCAGGGCTGGCCGGAATAGGCCGTGATAAACTCTTCCACCGTGGCGTAGCCGTTGATGCGTGCCGAATATTCAAGATCGGTGGAGGACGGGTCCTGATGGCGCTCGCGGAAGCGCAAGCAGGTTTCACGCGTCCACGGATCCTGGAAATAAACGGGCAGTTCGATGATCCGGGTCTTCAGCACCGGGTCCGCCTTTGAGGCCGCCTCTTCCATCGACTTCAGTTCGCTGAGCAAATCCTGCGGCTTGACGATGTCTGGGTTGAAGCGAATTTGGAAGCTGGCGTTGGCTGGGCAGATCTCGGTGACACCTCGGATGCCTGCCGTACGCACCGCATTGGTCATCGAAAGGCCGGTAAAGAAGGAGGTGAGCGACATATCTTCGGACACCTCACCGAAGATATGCTCGTCGCCGCCGAAGTTGAATCGTATCGACATCGGTCCTCCTTTAGCCCGCCAAAGCTGCGGCGTTTTCGATGAGCCAGCCTTCCAGCCAGCGGGTATGCACGTCTCCTGTCCGCACCGCAGGATCTGCGGCGAGCGCAAGAAACAGCGGCTTGGTGGTCTTGAGCCCGCCGATCTTCAACTCGTTGAGCGCGCGGATCAGGCGCACTATCGCCGCCTCGCGCGTCTCTGCATGCACGATCAGCTTGGCAAGCAGCGAGTCATAAAAGGGCGGCACCTGATAGCCTTGGTAGAGCATCGAATCGAAGCGTACGCCCGGACCGCCGGGAATGCGAAGCTCGGCCACCTGCCCGGGGAATGGAGCGAACTCCTTCGCCGGGTCTTCGGCATTGAGCCGGACTTCGATCGCATGCCCCTTGACGGAGACATCGCCTTGCCGAATCCGCAGCTTCTCGCCGCCGGCGATGCGAAGCATCTCCGCAACGAGGTCGATGCCGGTGATCGCCTCGGTGACCGGGTGCTCAACCTGGATACGGGTGTTCATCTCGATGAAGTAAAAGCGGTCTGCTTCATCGTCATAAAGATACTCCACCGTGCCGGCACCAGAGTATTTGACCGCCTTGGCCAAAGCGACCGCCGAAGCGCAGAGCTCCTCGCGCAGCCTGTCGGAAAGTGCGCGCGACGGCGCCTCCTCCCAGACCTTCTGGCGTCGCCGCTGCAGCGAGCACTCCCGCTCGTAGCAGTGGATGGCATCGCTTCCGTCCGCCAGCACCTGCACCTCGATATGGCGGGCCTTACCGATAACCTTTTCCATGTAGAGACCACCGTCGCCAAAGGCGGCGAGGGCTTCTGCTTCGGCCTGAGGAAAGGCTTGTTCGAACTCGGCGAGCGAGTTCGCAATGCGGATGCCCCGCCCGCCGCCGCCCGCCGCAGCCTTGATCATCACCGGAAAACCGGTTTCCGTCAGCACCTCGTGGCCAGCCTTGAGGCCCTCGACCCGGCCAGCCGAGCCGGGCACCACAGGGACACCTGCAGCGGCAGCGGCCGATCGCGCCGAGACCTTGTCTCCCATCATCCGGATCGCATCTCCCGACGGGCCGACGAAGACCAATCCAGCGCCTGTGACCGCGTCGGAAAACGCGGCATTCTCAGCAAGGAAACCATAGCCAGGATGAACGCTGTCGCAACCGGTGTCGCCGGCAGCCCTCAGAATTGCTTCGACGTTGAGATAGGACTTCTTTGCTGCTGGTGGGCCGATGTTGACCGCTTCGTCCGCAAGCTGGACGTGGAGCGATCCCGCGTCTGCGGCCGAGTACACCGCCACGGTGGGGATGCCCAGATCTTGTGCGGCCCGGATGATCCTGACCGCTATCTCGCCCCGGTTGGCAACCAGAAGCTTTTTCAGCATCAGTCGAGATCCGCAATAGGTGCGCCGGCCATGATGGGGTCCTCATTGTCGGCAATGAAGCGGATGTTCGTACCGGCCGTCTCGGCCCTCACTTCGTGGAACGACTTCATCACTTCGATGAGACCGATTACGTCTCCGGCGGAAACCGCGTCGCCATCCGCCTTGTAGGGCGGCTGGTCTGGCGAAGCGCTCCGATAAAAAGTGCCGGGAAGAGGCGAAAGAATCTGGGCCATAAAAAGCTCCGGAAAACTGCAGACAGACTAATTTGGAACCGCCTGCGCGGGCGGGTTCGGTCGAGTTCAGTGCCAAGGGGCGATTGCGGTGCGCACGGCCCTGGCTATTTCGATGGCGTTCGGCGTATCGGAATGCACGCAGATGGTTTCGCAGCGTACGGGGAAGAAACTGCCGTCCTCTGCCGTACCCTCGCGCTTGCTGATGGCGCGTACGCAACGCTCGGCCATCTGTGCGGGGTCCTTGGCGTCATGAACGCGTGTCAGGATCAGCTTGCCGGAGGCATCGTAGTCGAGATCGGCATAGAACTCGGCGACGAATGGGATACCGCGCTCTTGATAGATCTTCTCGTGCAGGGTGCCCGTCATGCCGAAGAGGGGCACGCCGAAAACCTCTGCCGCGTCGCACACGCCGTGGGCGATTGCCTCCTGCTGCATGGCCATGAAGTAAAGGCTGCCATGCGGCTTGATATGGTGGAGTTCCACACCCTCGGCCTTGAGGAAGCCGGCAAGCGCTCCCACCTGGTAAATGATGGTGTTCCTGACTTCGTCGCGGGTCAACCGCATCTCGCGCCGGCCGAAACCCTGAAGGTCTGGCAAGCCTGGATGGGCGCCGATCTTTACGCCACTCGCCTTGGCGCTGCGGACGGCGGCGTGCATGTGATCCGGATCGGAGGCATGAAAACCACATGCGACATTGGCAACGTCGATGATCGGCATCATGCCCACATCATCGCCAACCTTGTATAGGCCAAAGCTTTCGCCCATGTCACAGTTTAGCGTCACCGCCATCGCATTATTACCCCTCGAAGATGCCGTCTTTGCGGCATTGCAGCATTTTTGCGCATGCAAAGGCATTTGTGAAATAGTAGTTTATTGATTGTCATATCAAAAAAACAGATAATGGTTCTGGGCCGGAGCGCACCATGACCATCACCTTGAAACAGCTTGATTATTTTATTGCGACCGCCGAGAGCGGACAGGTCAGTCATGCCGCGGTGGAACTCAACATCTCACAATCGGCGGTCACTGCGGCGATAAAGACGCTTGAAGCTGACCTGGGCGTACGGCTTTTGGAGCGGAACCACGCTGGCGTCAGATTGACGATGGAGGGCGCGCGGTTTCTTGAACATGCGCGTGTTATCACCGGAGCCGTCGCAGCCGCCGTCCGAAGCCCGTTGCGCGATAGGAAAGGCCTGGCGGGCAAGCTGCGGCTGGGCATGACCTACACGGTCGTCGGCTACTACATGTCGCGCCACTACGCGCGGTTTCGAAAGACCTATCCCGAGATCGAGGTCGAGGTGCTGGAACTGCCCCGAGACGCTCTCGAAAGCGGCTTGATGTGCGGGGACATCGACATGGCCGTGATGCTGGTGTCCAACCTGGAGCACACCGAGGAATTGGCGCAGGAGGTCTTGATGCGGTCGAACCGCCGGCTCTGGCTTTCGGCTGATCATCACCTACTTGCGCGGCAGGAAATCAGCCTCGCCGATGTGGCGGCGGAAGATTATGTCATGCTGACGGTGGACGAGGCACGCACGACGGCCGCCCGTTACTGGGATGCCGCGGGCCTTTCGCTCCGCGCCGTCCTTGCCACCAGTTCGGTCGAGGCCGTGCGGTCGCTCGTGGCTGCCGGCATGGGGGTCACTGTCCTGTCCGACATGGTTTACCGCCCCTGGTCCTTGGAGGGGCAGCGCATCGAAGTGCGCGGGCTTGTCGAGCCGATCCCCACTATGGATGTTGGCCTGGCCTGGTCGCGTGACAGACCAATCGACCCGGCGGCGGCGGCCTTCCGAGCCTTCATGTCAGTGACCATGGGCGGCGGCGGCTAACCGCCGGCCCGTCAGACGTTTTACTTCAGGCTGGCTGGTTGAGCGGCGGGTAGCCTTCAAGCACGGAGCGTGCCGCAAGCGTTGCTATAGCCGCCTGAGCAGACGCCCGGAATGATTGCAAGCGACCCGTACTGCCGAGCTTGCCATGGCCAACCCTCCCTCGGCATCCGCGCAGGAGCCGGCACGACCCTCGGCCCGAATATGACCCGGCTCATTGCCGAGACGGTCCTGCATCAAAACTGATGATCGCGCCGCGGGGCCTGCGAGGCGAGAAGTGCCTGTGTCTCCTCGAACGTGGCCAACGTGACGACCGGCTCGTGCTCTCCTTCATAGACTCGATATGCCATGCCTGTAGTGCACTCGGCTAGGTCGGGTGCTGCGGCTAAGCCCCGGCACAGCAAGCGGGTCATTCTCAGACAGGTTTGACAATTTGGAGAAAATCCAACAGAAGCAATGGACGGTTTCGATACGGTTTGACACTCCAAACCGTTGATATTTCGAAGGTGTTCTATGCCCTCCGGGCCCACCCGACGCCGCGAATTCGCAACCCTACTCGGCGGCCGTCTCCGACGGCGCCTCTAGCGGCCCCGAAGGCTCGGCCTCGGCACGGGGCTTGCGCCGTGAAAACAGCGACCTGAGCGTGACGTAGAACACCGGCGTCAGGAACAGACCGACGAAGGTGACGCCGAGCATGCCGGAGAACACCGCGGTGCCGAGCGACTGGCGCATTTCTGCGCCCGGGCCGGTTGCGATCATCAGCGGCACGACGCCGAGGATGAACGAGAAGGCGGTCATCAGGATCGGCCGCAGCCTGAGCCGGCAGGCTTCGACGGCAGCCTCGGCGGCCGACAGGCCGCGGTCCTGCGCCTGCCGCGCGAATTCGACGATCAGGATCGCGTTCTTGGCGGCAAGCCCGATCAGCACGATGAGGCCGATCTGCACGAGGATGTTGTTGTCCAGCCCTCGGAACGACACGCCGAGCAACGCCGCGAGCACGCCGAGCGGCACCACCAGCACAATGGCGAACGGCAGCACCCAGCTTTCATATTGCGCCGCCAGCGCGAGGAACACGAACAGCACCGACAGTCCGAAGATATAGACAGCGGCATTGCCGGTGGTGCGCTCCTGATAGGCGAGCTCGGTCCATTCATAGGAGGTACCGGCCGGCAGCGTCTTTGCCGTGATGCCTTCCATCAATGCCAGCGCGTCGCCCGTGGAGACGCCGGGCGCGGCGTTGCCCTGCAGCGGCACCGAGACGTACATGTTGTAGCGCTGGACCAGCGCCGGGCCGGTGACGTCGCGGATCTCGATCAAGGTGCCGAGCGGAACCAGCGCGCCGGTCGCCGAGCGCACCTTCAGTTTCAAGATGTCGGCGCGATCGAGGCGGAACGCCTGGTCGGCCTGCGCCCGCACCTGGTAGACGCGCCCGAAAGCGTTGAAGTCGTTGACGTAGGCGGTGCCCAAGTTGATCGACAGCGTCTCGAAGATGTTGGGGATCGGCACGTTCAGGATGCGCGCCTTGTCGCGATCGATCGCCAGGAAGAATTGCGGGCTCGACGTGGAGAACGTGGTGAACACGCCCGTCAACCCCGGCGTCTTGTTGGCATTGCCGGCGATTTCGTTGGCAAGCGCCAAGATCTGCCGCATGTCGGCGCTGTTGCGCTCCTGGATCTGCAGCTTGAAGCCGCCGGCATTGCCGACGCCGCGGATCGGCGGCGGCGGCAGTGCGATAATGAAGGCTTCCTTGATGCTTTGCAGGCTGCCGAACAGATTGCCGATGACCTGGGTCGCCGACTGGCCGGCTTTCAGTCGCTCGTCAAACGGCTTGAACCTGGCGAAGATCACGCCCGCGTTGCTGGCGTTGGTGAAGGTCGCGCCGGAGAAGCCGGCGAAGGCGACTGCGTAGTCGACGCCTGGCGTTTTCTGGATGATCTGCGACGCCTGCTGGATGACCGCATCGGTCCTCGACAGCGAGGCGCCTTCCGGCAACTGGACGACGACGATCGCATAGCCCTGGTCGAGCGACGGAATGAAACCGCGCGGCACCGCCTGCACCATGTAGACCGTGGCGTAGATGAGGGCCGCGAAAACGGCCAGCATGGCGGCCATCGTTATCCACGAGCCGACCAGCACGCGGACGATGCTCGAATACCAGTGGGCGACCCTGTCGAAGCCGCTGTTAAAGCCGTCGGCGAGCGCCCGTCCGAACCGTGCCAGGAAAAAGCGCGGCGGCGCCGCCGCGGCGTGGTGCGGCTTGAACAGCAGTGCGGCCAGCGCCGGCGAAAGTGTCAGCGAATTGAATGCCGAGATCGCCGTCGACACCGCTATGGTGATCGCAAATTGCAGGTAGAACTGCCCAGAAATGCCGGGGATGAAGGCTGTCGGTATGAACACGGCTATCAGAACCAGCGAGATCGCGATGACCGCCGTTCCGACTTCGTCCATGGTCAGGTGCGACGCCGGATTGGGCGCCAGCCCTCTGGCGATATTGCGCTCGACGTTCTCGACCACGACGATCGCATCGTCGACGACGATGCCGATCGCCAGAACGAGGCCGAACAGCGTCAGCATGTTGAGGGAGAAACCGGCGGCGTAAAGCACCGCCAGCGTGCCGATCAGCGACACGGGGATCGCCACGATCGGCACGATCGCCATGCGCCACGATTGCAGGAAGACGATGATGACGATGATTACCAGCAGCATTGCCTCGAGGATCGTCTTGTAGACCTCCTGGATCGACTCGGCGACGAACTCGGTTGGATTGTAGACGATGTCGTAGCTCAACCCCTTCGGGAAGTCGCGGGAAAGCTCCTTCATCTTGTCTTGAATCTCCGCGGCTGCGGCGAGCGCATTGGTGTCCGGCCGCTGAAAGATGGCGAGCGCCACCGCCGGTTTGCCGTTGAGATAGGAGTTGGTGACGTAATCCTTGGCGCCGAGCTCGATGCGCGCCACGTCCTGCAGCGAGATCAGGCGGCCGTCGTCGGTCGATTTGACGATCACGTATCGGAAGTCGCGTGCGTCGTTGAAGCGGCCTTGCGTGGTGACCGTATACTGGAACGCCGTGCCGGTGTTGGTCGGCGGCGCGCCGATCGAGCCGCCCGACACCTGGACGTTCTGGTCGCGCAGCGCCTGAACCACATCGCCCGAGGTCATCCCCAGGGCGGACAGTTTCTCCGGATCGAGCCAGATGCGCAGCGAATATTCGCGTTCGCCGAAGATGATGAGATCGCCGACGCCGTCCAACCTGAGCAGTATGTCGCGCACCCGCGAGCGGGCGTAGTTCGAGACGTAGAGCTGGTCGTAGGTATTGTCGGGCGACAGCATGTGCACGACCATCATGAGGTCGGGCGAGCTCTTGATGGTGGTGATGCCGAGGCGGCGGACTTCTTCGGGCAGGCGCGGCTCGGCAACCGACACGCGGTTCTGCACCAGCACCTGCGCCTGGTCGAGATCGGTGCCCAGCTTGAAGGTGATGGTCAGCGCCATCGCCCCGTCGCCCGACGAATAGGACGACATGTAGAGCATGCCTTCGACGCCGTTGATCTCCTGCTCGATCGGCGTTGCCACCGTCGCTGCGACCGTCTCGGCGTCGGCGCCCGGATACTGCGCGCGAACGACGATGGTCGGCGGCGCGATCTCGGGATATTGCGCGATCGGCAGCTGGGTATAAGCAATCCCGCCCAGGATCAGCAGGACGATGGAAACGACCGATGCGAAGATCGGACGGTCGACGAAGAAATGTGCGAACCTCATTGCGGCAACCCGGCGGTCTCGGCCTTGGGCGGCAACGTCACCATCTCGACCTTCACCTTGGTGCCGGGCCTGGCGTGCATCAGCCCGTTGACGATGATCGTCTCGTCGCCGGTCAGGCCCCCGCGGATCACCCGGTAGCCGTCGAGAAGCGGGCCGGTGCGCACGGGCTTCGCCGAGACCATCCCGGACTCATCCACCAGGAACACGATGCGGCGATCCTGATCGGCGCCGATCGCCTCGTCGGGCACCAGCACGCCGCTATGCGGCAGCGACCCCGGCACGTTGATGCGCCCGAACATGCCTGGCTGGAGAACGCCGTCGGCGTTGGGAAACGTTGCACGCACCCGCATGGTGCCGGTCGCGTTGTCGATCCGGTTCTCGGCAAAATCGAGCTTGCCTTTGAATACCGCCTCCGCGCGGTCGGCGACGCGAACCACCACCTCGAGCCCGCCGGCGCCTTCCTGCATGCTGCCGCCGCGTTCCTTCGCGTCGCGGGCATAGCTGAAATACAGGCGCTCATCGACGTCGAAATAGAAGTCGATCGGATCGCGCGTAACGATGGTCGTCAGCAAGGTGGAATCCGGCTGCACGAGGTTGCCGACCGACACCAGCCGGCGGTCGATGCGGCCGGACAAGGGCGCCTTGATCTCGGTGAATTCCATGTTCAGGCTGGCCGTCGTCAGCGCCGCCGTCGCGCCCTGCATCTGCGCCTGCGCCGAGAGGTATTCCCGCCGGCGGTCGTCGACCGTCGCGGTTGAGATATTGCCGGTCTTGGCGAGTTCGTCGGCGCGATCCAGCTGCATCTTGGAGAATTCGAGCAGGGACTTGGCGACGTCCACTTGCGACTTGGCGGCATCATAAGCCGCCTGGTACGGACGCTGGTCGATTGTGAAGAGCAGGTCGCCCTTGTTGACCAGGGCGCCGTCCTGGAAGCTGACCTTGTCCAGATAGCCGCTGACGCGCGAACGGATGGCAACCTGGTCGACGGCTTCGAAGCGCCCGACGAACTCGTCGTCTTCGACGATTTCACGGACCACCGGCTTGGCCGCCGTCACCACGGGTAGCTGCTGGTCCTGCGCAAACGCATTGCTGGTGAAAGCCATGCCGAACAGGAATGCCGCCGACACGGCGGCGCGGGCAAGCAAGCCGGCCGATCGACGGCGTCGCCGGCCCGCGTCGCGATACAATTGACCATTCTCTGGGTTGTCCAATTGCGTCCTCGTTCGCTGGACCCGGAGGTCGGTTGATCCGCTTCTACGTTCAGGCTTTTCCGTCGAGATCAGAGCACTGCGGTATTGTGCATGGCAACATGATCATTTTCCATGTGGGCTGAAATGTCCACCCTGTGGCTGCCCCGCCACCGCGCTAAAGCCAGTCGCGATTTAAAGGATTCAGGATTCCTTTGGTGGACGGCTTATGATTCATATTGGTCGAAGGAGACCGATATGGGCATTACCACGCCGGCCGGATTCAAATGGACGGCAACACTGCGGCATCGCAAGCAACGTCGTTGCGGCCAAGATGGGGCGCCAGCGGAATGCCACCTTCTGGCTAGTTCGTCCCGGAACCGGGCCCGTCCGCTTCCGGCCCAATGCCGCCGTTCTGGAGCATGTCTCCGAACGTTCGCAAACGAAGCGACCCGGGACCCGAGCCTGGGCGCCAAGCCCCGAAGTTGGTTGGGGAGCGCCGCAGCCAGCTCGGCGCCCCAAGCTCCGCGAGGTTATCGTTTCCGACTGCACCAAGCTCGGGCCGGCTGACACAACCTCTCGACGGGCCGCGAAGTAGCAGGATCTATCACTACTCACTCAGCCTGCCACTGCGGTGCCCGAGCGCCTGCCTCGCAGCATACATGGTCGGTGAGCGCTTGCCCGGAAGGTTAGCCTCCAGAACAAGCTGTTCGACAAAGCCTTGGTTGATTTCAATCTCCACGCATTGGTCGAGTTTATCAACGATCCAGACAGCATAACCTGCATCTTCTTTCAATTTGTAGTCAGAGTCATCCTTTGGAATCTCCAATTCTGGGAACTTATTAACTAGCATTATCTTGGGTTTTGGCAGGTCAAATGTATGACCTTCGTAGGCGTAGCCGACAATCAACCCGCAAGAAAGCTCTTTCTCTGGCTTGCTGCCCAGCATATATGTTTGTGCAGTCACAGTCACAACGGCTGTGCCAAATTCCTTTATATCCAATTTAATACTGAAGCTGGCTCTTATCGGTATACTAGGCAAGGTGCCTTGGCCGAGCATTATGCTGCGGCGGATCTTATTCGATGTGGCTTTCTTAAGTACTTCTTTCGCCGCGTTGACTTCCCGTTCGTCGGCGCTAACGCCATGTGCTGTTTGGACATAAATGTTGGTGTTCGAGATTTCGCTGGCCTGTCCGGGAATGGAAATACCAATTTCCGCCTCAATTCCGTAGAGCCTGACCTGCGTTGCATTGTATGCACCGTTGGGGAATGTCAGTGTCGGACGGTGATAGTCGTCACTCATGTCAGTCCTCCTCGCTTTGACAATTCAGTTCATGAAATTTCTCGCCACCTGAAGTTTTCCTCGAACTTAGCGCCCAGCGCCGGCGCGATGCGGCTGCCGGCTTCGGCAATGGCCATCGCGGCATTCTCAAAAGTCAGATCGTCCGCTTCGAGGCTGGACCAGGTCCGGGCGAGGGTCAGCGCCACATCGTCACGCGCCCGGGTAAGCGCGCTCTTGAACAGGAACGGCCTGGCACGGAAGGCCAGCGCCGTGAAATCCGAGATGCGCTGCATGGCGGCCTCGTCGATATCCCTGATGTCGATATCGAGAAGCCGTTCGTCGGCTAGTCCATCACCCACGAGATTCGCGTGGTAGGTGTCTACGATCGTGTCGAATACCGCCCCCGTGAAAGGCCGCGACCTGTCATGGATTTCGTCGGAGACTTCAGACATGCGGCGCGAATTGCTGGCGAGGCGAATCTGCCGGTCGCCGATCAGTTCGGCAATGCGGTTGAGCTCGTTCATGACGAGGAGGTTGCCGTTGCAGTGGCGCAGCAGCCGGTCGAGACCGCTGTCGAAATGCAGGAAGGACAGAAGCGACGTTATGTCGGCGCTCGCCTCATGGAACGAGGCGAAGTCGCCGGTCTTCAATCCATTTGCCGGCACCCCAAAAAGGGAAAACAGAATCGCATGGCCGACCTCATGCGCAATCGTATCGAAGTTGAGGGCATAGGGATAATTTCGACCGTCGGGCGCCCTGTCCACGCCGAGTTCCAGATAACCGTAGCCAGACTGGGCGTTGTTCCAGTCGACCCACGGAATGATCTCCAGCCGCTCATAGGTTTCGGCGAAGTACCAGGTAATCGGCCGCCCGAGGTAGCTTTCCCAGATGTCCAGGACCCGGCTGACCGCCCCGAAGGCGTGTGTCGCCAGGAACTGACGTGAATTCAATGAAATCTGGTCGAAGTGACCGTCGTAGGCGGGTTCCGCCGACGGGAAGACCTCGCCAACGAAGGGCGGCAGATAGGGATACTCGTAAGGTTCCTTGTCGAGGAGCGGATCTCGGACATAGATGCGATGGTCCTCCGGACCGGAGCGTAACCGGCCCGGCGGGGTCGATATCCAGACGGTCTCGGGTGTGCCGTAATCGGCAAGGTGGGGCACCTGCGGAAATAGCAGGAAGCGCGTACCGACGGAGCGACTCTGGTCGTTGGATCGATCGAGCGTTCCTAGTAGCTCAGCCCCTCTCATTTTAATACATTAGCAAAATCTCACGTATTGTAAATTGAGATTGAGAATGCTCGCCCTGATGCTTTCAAATCTCTAACCCGGCTTCGTCGAGATCCTTAAAGAAAGCCGCCGTCAATTGGAAATCCGGCAGGGGTGCGGGCTCTTTGAATAAACCGTGATGCAATAGCCGGAGCGCATCACGCGCATCCTGCTTCTTTTGCTGAACGAAAGCTGCGGCGAGGATCTCCTGATATTTCTCGACAACAAGATCACCTTCGCATGACAAGGCGTCACCGACCATGCGGGCGAGCGTGCGCTCGCGAAAATTGAGAGCTCGCGCGGCGCGCTCCAGGCTGATTCTGTATTCAGTCGAAATGATGCCTCGACGGCAGGCCCTGCGAACCGTCATGCGAAGATCGATCAGCGCGTGGGTTATGGGCGCGGAGTTTACCCCCCATGGTCCGTGCAGCACGGCCACTGCATCGTCAGGCGCAAACGCAAAACGACGATACCACCGGTAGATGAGCCCCACTCCCAGCATGTATGGAAAGAGTTCTGCAGCGCGAAGAGCCCCCATGCTCGCCGCGCCTATTACCGGAACACCTTTCGCTATTGCCCAAAGGATTTCCTTGTGCCTGACCGCCGGCTCCGATTGAAAGCCGCCGTCGATGATGACTATCGCACTCGGATCAAAATGCTGCACAGCCGCAATGATCGAACCCTGCACAGCCGGCGGAAGGCAGATCGCCTCCACCACTTCCAGCACTTCGCCCTGTGACAGGGTGGGACCGGCAAAGACCAGCTTGGGACGCATTTGCCTAGCCATGCAAGAGGGGCGTTAAGGCCGGTATGACGATCCTGACGACCGACAGGTCGCCGAGCGGTCTCGTATCGAGCTGAATCATGTACACTGTATCGATTCCTGCGCCCTCGATCTGTGCGAGAAGAGCGGACATCCTATTTCCCGCGCTGGTGCAATTCTGCCCGGCAATCGCATGGAAATGTACGTCGCGGGGGCCGTCCGACAGGAGGCGTCGGTGCGCCGCAATTTTTTGCCAATCAGGATATTTTGGATAGGACGCGCGCGTCAGGTCATCACGGGCGCCGGAGATCGCCGTCAGTCGCGACTGCGCCGCCTCGTAGATTGCGTGAACGATCGCGGACGCGGCATCGAAACCTGCAGCCGAGCCCTCTGCCGGATGGTGAAGAATTGCAGTTTCCGGCGGCCGATCCTCCATGAGATGGCACCAGATCACCGGTAGCCCCAGCGGTGAGGGGGCGTGCCAAAGCCCCACTAGCAGGCCTTTGGCTTCCAGGCTTTCGAGAAGGCTCGCAACCGTTGGATCGTCGATCGTCCTCGGGTCAATTCGACGGCGCTGGAAAAAGCCATGGATTCGCTCCGCCCGCGTGAGTGCGTCGCGCTCGATGCATTCCATTATCCCGTGCAGGATAGAGTCCGTTTCCTCGAAGGAGGCAGCCAGGCCGGACGTCGATGAAGCGAAGATTTCCTCATGGGGCCGCGGCGGGAACACGTAGGCAGTGTGTACAAGCTCGAATGGAACCCAATCCTGCAGACCACCCTTGAGGATATCCTCGGCATGGATCCAAGCTATTTCCCTCCTGCGCCAGCCCGGGTCGACACCAGGCTGGAGATGGGCTTCGAATCTTTCAGGAGGAATATTCAGGGAGTCTGCGGAGGCCGCGATGGGGTCGTAGTGCGCCAGGCGCTCGGCAAAGTAGGACTCTGCGGCCTCGAGAATGGCCGATACCGCAGCGTCGGTTCTGGTCGGCCCCTTGCCTTGCGAAACGGAATTTAAAAGGGAGAAAGGCCTGACCGCCTGAACCACGGGTATGTCGAGCACGTCGAGACCTGTGATGTCTGCAATCCGTGTGATCCCCAAGACCTCGCGCATCGTCATTAGCCGCATGAATGCTTCGCGCGGCGGAGGACCCGAGCGCTCGTATCGTTCCAGCATGGAGGCTTCCTGATCTCCGCGCGGGCTAGTGGCGCAGGCTCGGTTCTAGATTGACGAACAACGCCGCGCCTTGCTCGATGGTTGATTTCGCCACTTCGACGCGACTGCGGTACTGCCGGGATAGTTCCTCTGATACGCCCGATGTTTCGAGCATCTCGTATGCATTGAGCAGGATTGGCACCGCGTTTTGCTCATCGGCGGTAGCCAGGCTTTTGGAGAGCGCGGCAACAACATCCATGCCTGAGGAACCTCTAAGTAGAAGGAGATGGGCCTTTCGCCGATAGAGTTCGGCGAGCCAAGAAAGACTGCCGCCTGCTTCGGCTTCCGCAGCCGCGGAAGAGACAAGCGTAAGGGCCTCGTCGGTCTCGCCTGTCCGGGCCAGAAGCTCCGCCAGCATGCCGTAGTAGACAGGATAGTCTTCCGGCGTCTGGAGTTCGCCGTGGATCGCAAGGCCCTCCTTAATCTGGTCCCTGCCTTGTTCTACCCGAGCAGCATTTCCTTCGCACCAGCCTTCGAGAATTTGCGCCAGGGCGGCAAGGGAGGGCAGATGGTGGCGCTTCGTCAATTCGCGGATATCGGCGATGACGTCTCGCAGCGCCGAGAAATCGCGGCGATAGCAATCAAGCATCGCTTCGTTGATGTAGACATGGGCGACACTACCAACATGCGCCGTTTGCATTGCCCAGCGCCTGGCTTCAGCCAGCGACCGAACTGCGCTTGCGGCCCGGCCGGTAAACCATTGAGAGAGACCCCTATGCGACAGGCCGCAGACCCTGGCGTCGTGGCCGCCGAACAGAGTGGCATTCCCTAATCTTTGGCCCGTCCCATAGAGCGCAAGTCCTTCGTCGACCGCGGCGATGCAGTTCTTGTGATGCCCAAGATTGAATTCGATTGCCCAAACGCAGTGTCTGGCCTGAAACTGCACTTCGGGGTCGTCGACATCCCTCAGGTCGGTGAGGACGGTTCGTGCGCGTTCCCCGTCGATGGTGGGGCCGGTGAACCACCAACCCCAGTAGATCGGAAACCACTTCGCGCGCTCGGCGAGTGGCCGCCGCCTGGCGATCTCTACCCCGTCCTCGTAAAGTTTGCGTGCCGGCAGCGAGTTTGGACCTTCCGTGGCTGTAAGTATCGGCCCGAGCGGCATCATCGCGGCGAGGCGCAAAACATCCTGCTTGTCGGGCCCTCTCACTCGCTGGCAAAGGGTCATGGCATGGTCGAGAATCTGTCTCGCCTCGGCCATTGCAGAGCGGACGTAACTTTCCCGGCCGGCTGCGATGAACTGATCGATCGCCTCCTCGATAAGGCCAGCGCGTTCAGCATGTTCTGCCAGTTCAGCCGTACCCAGCCACGGGGCCAGATTTCGGTCGCGGCCGACAGCTGAGAAAAGCGACTGATGGAGGGCCTGCCGTCTCCTCCGCAGCAATGCACTGTAGATTGTCTCCCGGATCAGGGCATGACGAAATCCATAGTCGGGCTCGCCGGAAGGCCTGACCCGAATCAGGAATCCCGCCTCGATGAGGGTGTCCAGTGCATTCGCGATCGTCTCGTCACTGTATTCCGGCGACAGCTTCTGGAGCAATTCCAGATTGAAACGATTGCCGGCGACGGCGGCCGCTCGTGCCACATCCTTTGCAGGGCCCAAGGCTTCCAGCCTGGCTTGAAGGATACTTTCAAACACCGATATTCGGCTTGATGAACCGGCTGGCGCAAGGCGATCCGTTATGGAGGCCGCATTCTCGGCGATCCATTGGCAAATTTCCTCGATGAAAAGAGGCACGCCCCCGGTTACCTCCTCCACCATGCTGATGAGTTCCGAATGCGTTGCTGACCCGATTTCCGGCCGCATGGCCATGATTGCCTGTCGCGTTTCCTCGCGATCGAGCGGCTTCAGAGTAATATGCGGCAAGTCCCGGAACCCTGAATAAGTCTCAGATCCAGGTCGCGCAGTCATTATGAGAAGCACGGGCACCCGATGAATGAAGAGTGCAAGTTCCGCCAGCAATTGCCTCGACGTGAGGTCGATCCAATGTATGTCTTCGACCACCAGGATGAGTGGTCCGTGTTCGCATATGGCTTCTATGCTTCTGCGAACTGCCCAGCTGGCTTTCTCCCGGATGACCTTGAGATCAGCCTCCTTCAGAGCGGGATTCGATCCTTCAGCCCCTAGTAGAAACGAGAAGATGTCGACCACTTCGTCATCGTGAACGCCTTGATTTGCGAAGACCTCCGCTACGTCTGAAGTCTCCAGCCGACCCTCTTTGCCAGCCAGGTCACTCCGAACATTTTGCAGCAGAGGATAAAGGGCTGAGTGGGAGCCGCCGGGCTGACATTGAAAAAGCAGCAATTTTGCCCGCTGAAAGCGTGTCCTCTTGCGGACTTCATATAGCAGGCGAGACTTGCCGATACCGGCCTCACCCTGGACTAAAATGACGCCGCCCTTGCCGGCGACCGCATCATGCCAACATGCGGCGATGGTGGCCAGTTCGTCCCCACGGCCTATAAACGTATTGTTCAAGCGCCCGAAGGCGAAGAAGCGGTCAACATCCCGCTTGTGGCTGATGGCACGCCAAGTCCGCTCCGGCTCCGCGAAACCCTTAATCACGTGAATGCCGCGAAAACTGAAAACATGGGACCGCCGCGCCAGATTTCGGGTCTCATCGGACACCAATATTGCATCCGGCTGAGCCATAGCCTGGAGCCGCGTCGCCATGGCCAAAGCAGGGCCCGTGACGCTGGCATGCGCCGGGTCACCGCCGTCCCCGTGAACGAGGGTCATGGATGTAGCAATCCCGACCCGAACATGTAGGTCCGTATGGTCTTTCTCCAGCCCGACCCGCTTGCACGCTTCAATGATTTCGAGTCCTGCCCGGATCGCTTGCGAAGCCGCGTCCTTTGCCTCCATCTCTGCTGGAAAAAGTGCGACACCGCCGTCGCCGGCCTCGCCGACGACAACGCCCGAGCACGATGAGATTGCCTGTCTTGCCGCACGCCGAAAGGCCGACATCAGTTCTTCATAGTCCTCGATATCCAGAACTGCGAGCAGGTCGGTTGATCCGACCAGATCATAACAGAGAGCTGTCATAACGCGCCGCTCGCTGCGAACGTCGGACACACTACTGTCGTCCTTGCTCAGAACGCCCTTGGCAAGGGCCACGATTGGAGGCCCTACTCGACGCTTTTCCGACATGCTACAGTGCCTTGGCTGGCGGAGTGAGAGCGATACTATCAAATGTGCTAATATTCACCAGAGCGCTTGGAAGACCCTCATCTAAGCGATACTTCGGACGATGTGCGTCAGCCCCCTGACCGCCTAATCTCACGAGATTGCCGAAAGCAGGATGAGTAGCTCGCAGTTCGGCCAACTCAGCCACGTGCCGCCTGTCCGACTCCTAAATTGCCGAGCAGCGCGCATTGGGTAAGCTGGTTCGCGGAACCATACGGAACGATAGGGGAAGGATGTCTGACCTGTGCCCACAATAAAAATAGCTATTTGAGGACATCCTCCCGGAGGCATCATTATCGTTATTTATCAACAAGTTGATATATTCCTTGGCTGGATTAGCCAAGGCAATGGCGCCCTCCGTAGATCCCGCTGAATGCATTGATTATGGTGGGCTGCCCGAGGACCGCCATCGATTGCTGCACCCTACATCTCGGTTACGAATTTTGTCCGCAGATATGCATCGAGGCCTTCGATGCCGCTTTCCGAGCCATAGCCGGATTCATTGACGCCGCCGAACGGCGTTTCCGGTGTCGACACCATCATATGGTTGACGCCGACCATGCCGGCTTCCAGCGCCGCCTCGGTCTTTTGGGCAAGGGTGAGGTTGCGGGTGAAGACAAAGGATGCCAGCCCGTAAGGAAGCGAGTTTGCCCGCTCGATCATGTCATCGAAGGTTGAGAAGGCGGTGGTCGGTGCGATCGGCCCAAACGGCTCCTCCGACATGATGCGCGCGGTGTCCGGCACGCCCTTCAGCAATGTCGGCGCGTAGAAATAGCCCTTGTTGCCGATCCGCTTGCCGCCAGTGACGACCGTCGCGCCTTTCGCGGTTGCATCGCTGACGAAAGCGTCCATGGCATCCAGCCGCCGCGGCGCGATCATCGGGCCCATCTGGACGTTTGCGTCGAGGCCGTCTCCGATCCTCAGCTTTTCTGTGCGGGAGGCAAAGCCGTCTATGAAGCGGTCGTAGACGGCCTCATGCACATAGAAGCGGGTCGGCGAGGTGCACACCTGGCCGGCATTGCGGAACTTGAATGTGACGACCGTATCGAGTGTCTTTTCGAGGTCGGCATCCTCATAGACGATGACAGGGGCGTGGCCGCCAAGTTCCATGGTGCAGCGCTTCAAGGTGTCCGCGGCCTGTTTCTGCAAGAGCTTTCCAACCGCCGTCGAACCGGTCAGGGAGACCTTCCTGGGGATCGGTGAGGCGATCAGGTAGGACGAAACCTGCGCAGGTTCGCCGAAAACAATGTTGAGGACGCCTGCCGGAAGCCCAGCATCCTGGAAGCAGCGGGCGATGGCCACGGCGGTTCCAGGCGTTTCCTCGGCAGGCTTCAGGATAATCGAGCAGCCGGCGCCAAGCGCACCTGAAATCTTGCGGATGACATTGCTGGCCGGAAAATTCCAGGCCGCGAACGCAACGACGGGGCCAACCGGCTCCTTGAAGACCATCTGCCGTACGCCGGGCAGCCGGGCAGGGACGATGCGCCCGTAGGCGCGCTTGCCTTCTTCCGCATACCAGCGGGTCGCATCGGCGGCGAACTGCACCTCGCCGGTGGCCTCGGCCAGCGCCTTGCCGTTCTCCATCGTCAGTATACGGGCGATAGTGTCCTTGCGCTGCTCGATCAGGTCGGCGGCCTTATCCATAATCGCCCAGCGCTGCATCGCTGTCATGGCCTTCCATAGCTTGAAGCCTTTGGCTGAGGCCGCAAGAGCGCGGTCGAGATCTGCCTTCGTAGCGTGCGGCACGGTTGTCAGCACTTCTTCGGTGGCGGGATTGATCAACGGTTCGGACTTGCCGTCCGATCCCTGGCACCACGCGCCGTCAATCAGCAACTCGATCGTCTCTGGATACATGTCCTAGCCCTTCCTAGCGGTCCCACGGAAAAGCCGCCGGCAGATTACACGTGGGAAGAAAATCTCCGTGATGGCTTGACCAGTACATTGTATACAGTATGGTGTCGACATGATTTTAGCGCGCATCCAAAAATTGTCGGTCGCCATCCCTGAGAATCTCGCCGAGATGCTGGAGGAGGAGATTATCTTCGGTCGCCTCAAGTCCCGGGAGCGATTGACCGAGGAGATGGTTGCCGCACGCTACGGCGTCAGCCGGTCACCCGTGCGCGAGGCGCTGAGGCTGCTCGAGCGGGACGGTCTTGTGATGCGCGAGGCAAGGCGCGGCATCTGGGTCTCACCGATGTCGCAGCGCGATTTCGATGAGGTCTACACCTGTCGGATCGAGCTGGAGGGACTGGTTGCTAAACAGGCAGCCGAATCCGCCGACATCGAAAAGAAGGCCGAGTTTAAGAACCTGCTGTCGGAGCTGAAGCAGGCCCAGGCTAGAAACGATGCGCGGCAGTTCTTCATCGTCGACGTGCGCGGTTCTCTCCTGACCTACACCCTGGCCGGCAACAAGACGCTGACGCGCCTGCTCGGCGGGTTGGAAAAGCAGGCCTTGCGGTACCGTTATCACGCCTATGAGCAGGACCCCAAGATCATCCAGCTCTCGCTAGATGACACGGCGCGTATCTATGACGCGATCACCGACGGCGATGGCGAAAGTGCCAAGGCGATGACCGAAAACCTCATTCGGGAAATCTGGCAGAGCATGCGGGCCGGCATTCGCGACGCCTTCGGAGAGGGTTAGTCCGTGTCCACCTTCTCGTCAGCGTTCAGCGTCATCGATTCCCACACGGCCGGTCACCCCACGCGAGTCATCCTGAGCGGTGTCCCGAAGCTCATCGGTTCGAGCGTGCGCGGGAAACGAGACCATTTCCGCCAGCATTTCGATCATCTTCGCCCGGCACTGCTGCATGAGCCGCGGGGCCATGCAGCCATGGTCGGCCTCGTGCCGGTCCCGTCGGATGTTGCCGATTACGGCGCGTTCTTCATCTCGTCCTACGTCTATCTCGACATGTGCGGTCACGGCACAATCGGCTTTGCCAGGACGCTGGCCTTCACCGGGCAGATTAATGCTGACATGGGCAGTAGTTTCACGCTGGAAACACCGGCCGGCATCGTCACGGTGCATCTCAATTGGAAAGAAGATGGCTCGCTTGACCGCGTGCGGATAGCCAATGTCCCAAGCTATGTTGGGCTGGAGCGTCTGAACGTATCCGCAGAGGGTGTCGGCAAGGTCAATGCCGCGATCGTCTATGCCGGCATGTGGTACGCGCTCGTGGACGCGGCCCCACTCGGGTTCAAACTGATTCCGGACAATGCGTCGGCCTTGATGCAAGCCGGTGCAAGGATCAAGGACGCGATCAAGGCGGCAACGCAGCACCTGCCACTGCTGGCGGGGCCGGCCGCGCCGAGCGTGCTTTTCTACGATGCCGACAGCGAGAGTTCGGCGACGCATTTTCTTGTCCTGGAATCCAACAAGTTCGATCGCTCGCCCTGCGGCACCGGGACCTCCGCGCGCCTGACATATCTGCTGCAGAAGGGGCTGATCGGCCCCGACCAGACCTACCATGCCAGGAACATATTCGGCATTCCGTTCGAGGCACGTCTGCAGGGCCGCGTCCAGGCCGAAGGTCGTGAAGCCGTGGTTGTCGAGATCGAAGGCGCCGCCTTCATCACCTCGACCCAGACCATCTTCTTCGAGAAAGACGATCCTCTCTCGCAGGGCTTCCTAAGCCGCTAACCAATCAACAACTCAGAAAAGGGGAATGAAATGAAACTCACTGTCATTCGTACGTTCATAGCCGCCTTGACCATCGGTCTCGGCCTGCTGTCGGCGCCCATCGCCGCTTCGGCGGACGACAGCCCGTCGGCTGTCATCGATCAGATCCGCGCCAGTGGCGTGCTGAAGGTTCCGGTAATGACCGGTGAAGAGCCGGGCTACATCAAGGATCCGGCGACGGGCCAGTGGAGCGGCTTCTATTACGAATTCCTCGGCGAGATCGCGACCCAGCTCGGGGTCAAGCTCGAGCCTGTCGAGACGACCTGGGGCAATCTGGCCGCCGACTTCCAGTCCAACAAGATCGACATCGCCATTGGCGTCAATCCGAACCCGAAGCGCGGTCTTGTCGTCGATTATCTGTGGGAGCCGCTGTTCACCGACGCCTGGGCCGTGCTGACGCCCCCCGATAAGCCGGTCAAGACCTGGGCCGAGCTTAACTCGCCTGACAAGACCGTCGTCGTGCAGAAGGGCAGCACTATGCAGGTCGTTGCCGAAGCGTTGCTGCCGAAGGCCAAGATCACGCCGGTGGAAGATCGTGGCCTGGCGTTGATGGAGCTCCAGGCTGGCCGCGCCGATGGCGTTGTGTTGTCCGTTTTCGATGCGCTGCAGATCACCAACCAGAAGATCGGCAATGTCTCGCTTCCCGAGCCGATCCTGCGCAATCCGGCAACGCTTGCCGTTGCACGCAAGCCCGGCAATGCCGGCTTCATCAACTTCCTTACGAACTGGGTCCTGCAGGAGCGTTCGCTCGGCCTTGCCCAGGGCAAGCTTGCCCGCTCCTGGGAAGCCCGCGGCATCGATCTGTCGATCCTTCCGGCAGGCTTCTCCTTCTGATTGCAGCAGCCTGACCGCCACGTGGCGCGGCGGTCAGGCCACCACTGGACGTGCATCGCACCAGTGAGGACACCATGTTTGATTATACCGTCATAACCAACAATATCGGGCTGCTCTGGCAGGGCCTCCTGATGACGCTCTACTTCACCGTGATCACGATCGCTGCGGGCATGCTGATTGGCCTGTTCATCGGGCTTATCCAGCTGAGCACCTTCCGGCCGCTGATCGTTCTTGGCCAGATCTACGTCGAGTTCTTCCGCAACATTCCGCTGCTCGTCACACTTTTGTGGGTCTATTACGCCTTTCCGATCTTCGCCGGCATAAATGTCACGAAATTCTGGGCCGGCTTCATCGGACTGAGCTGTTACGTCGGCTCTTTTTACGCCGAAATTCTGCGCGCCGGCGTCCAGTCGGTCGACCCCGGCCAGACCGATGCGGCAACTGCCATCGGCATGTCCTATGGCCAGCGCATGCGCCGGATCATACTGCCGCAGGCTTTTCGCAAGATGATCCCGCCGCTCGCCGGTCAGTCGATCATCCAGATGAAGAACACGACATTGCTGTCGATGATAACGGTCCCCGACCTTCTCTACCAAGCCAGCTACATCTCGAGCTTCACCTATCGGCCGATGGAAGTTTACACCGCCGTCGGCGCCATCTTCCTGATTATCCTGGTTCCACTGACGCTGCTGTCCCGGAAACTCGAAAAGAGCGGGGCCAGCGTAAAATGAGCATCCAATCGAATGCCCCTGCGCCGGAGAAGAACGGCAAGCCGGTGCTGCGGCTGGACCGCATCTGCCTCAAGTTCGGCGACAAGCGCGTGCTGAACGGCATCGACCTCTCGGTCATCGAAGGCGAGGTGGTCGTGCTGATCGGCGCCAGCGGGTCGGGCAAGACATCACTGCTGCGCTGCATCAACCTGCTCAACATGCCAAGCAGCGGCAGCATCGTCATCGACGACGAGGTTCTGTTTCACAAGCAAGCCGACGGCTTGTCCGGTTCCCAGATACCCAATCAGGAAGTCAACCGGATACGCTCGAAGACCGGCATGGTGTTCCAGCAGTTCAATCTGTTTCCGCACATGACGGCGCTCGAAAACGTCATGGAAGGCCCGGTCATCGTCAAGAAAGAACCGAAGGAACAGGCTCGTCAGACGGCGCTGAAGCTGCTCGACCTGATGGGTCTGGCGCAGCATGTGGAAAAGTACCCGCGCCAGCTTTCCGGTGGCCAGCAGCAGCGCGTCGCGATTGCCAGGGCCATGGCCATGCAGCCGAAGGTGATGCTGTTCGACGAGCCGACCTCAGCGCTCGATCCTGAACTGGTCGGCGAAGTCATGAAGGCGATGGTCGAACTGGCCAAGAGCGGCATGACCATGGTGATCGTCACCCATGAGCTGGGCTTTGCCTTCGAGGTTGCCAATCGGGTGGTGTTTCTCGATCAGGGGCTGGTCGCCGAGCAGGGGCCGCCCTCCAAGGTGCTGCTGCATCCCGAACACCCGCGTCTACAGAGTTTTGTCGGACGCTTCCATGAATCGGCGGATCTGCTTCGACCGTTCCTCGAGGCTCGTGAAGCAAAGAAGGCGTGCTGAAGGCACGCTGCTTCACACCAAAACAGGCCATCGCCGGCAAAGGGACCGCGCCGGTTCATGCGGACCTCTCGATCTGGCCGCAGAAGGAAAGATATCAATGACGCTGAGTTTCGATCCCGCCACAATCGCTGTCCCAAGGGGGCATCACATCGGTGGCCAATTCATGGAATTGCCCGGTACCGAGATCGAGGTCCTCAGGCCCTCCGACCTTCAGCACATGGGCCTGATCACCGACGGTGGCCAAGCCGCGGTGCAACAAGCGGTCGACGCCGCGAAGAAGGCACTGGCGCTAAGCCGCTGGGCGAAGATCGCGCCGCGCGATCGCACTGCGGTGCTCATGCGTTTCGCGGCATTGATCGAACAAAATGCCACCTACCTTGGGCAGCTGGAAGCGATAGGGTCGAGCCGGCTGATCTCGATGACCATCACCCGCGATGCGGTGCGCACGGCTGGCGTCGTGCGCTACTACGCCGAGTTCTGCGACAAGATTGAAGGCGCGGTCACCTCGACCGAGGCGAATGCGCTCAGCATCGTCAAGCACGAGCCTTATGGCATTGTCGGGGCGATCGTTCCCTGGAACTTCCCGATGATCACGGCTGCCTGGAAATTTGCCCCTGCGCTGGCCGCCGGCAATGCCGTGGTGATGAAGACATCCGAACTGACCCCACACAGCCTGCTGGCGCTGGCGGAGCTTGCTGCCCAAGCCGGCGTTCCGGCAGGACTGTTCAATGTCGTCAATGGCTACGGTCACACGACCGGGGCGGCGATCGTGCGCCATCCCGACATCCTGAAGATCTCGTTCACTGGTTCGACGCAGACGGGTGCGGCGATCATGACGCTGGCGGCCCAGTCCGGTATCAAGCCCGTCACACTCGAGCTCGGCGGCAAAAGCCCGCAACTGGTGCTGGCCGATGCCGGGGATATCGACGCAGTAGCCGGCCGCGTCGCGGCGGCCTTCATGGACAATGCTGGTCAGGTCTGCACGGCGGGCTCTCGGCTGATCGTCGAGGACAAGATAGCGGACCAGCTTGTCGAACTCGTCATCGCGCGGACCAAGGCCATCAAGGCCGGACCGACCTGGGACGAGGCGACGACCTTCGCTCCGATCATCAGCCGCAAACAGCTTGAGCGCATCGACATGATGGTCCGCGGCAGCATCAGTCAGGGTGCCTCCGTCGTCACCGGCGGAACGGTGCTGGAGGGCCGCAACGAGGGCAGTTTCTATGCACCGACGATCCTGGAGAACGTCGCCGACGACAATGTCGGGTTCAAGGAAGAGTTTTTTGGTCCGGTCTTGACGGTGCGCACCTTTGCCGATCTCGAGGATGGCCTCGCCCAGGCGGCGCACCCGGTCTATGGGCTTGCCGCCAGCGTCCACACCACGGACCTGAAGAAGGCACTCAAGGCCGCGGATTCGATCGAGGCCGGCATGGTCTGGATCAACCAACACGGACGTGGCCCGGAATTCACCTATCCGGCCGGCGGCTACAAGGGCTCCGGCTTCGGCAAGGATATGGGTCGTGCCGGTATCGAGGCGTTCCTGCGCCAAAAGGCCGTCTGGGCCAATTACGCCTGAAGCGAGCGCATTCCTATGCAATTCGATTACGTCATCGTCGGTGGCGGCTCGGCCGGAGCCGTGCTTGCCAGCCGTCTTTCGGAAAACGGCACCCGGCAGGTGGCGCTTTTCGAAGCGGGGCCGGATACGCCTCCGGACGATGTTCCCGATGTGATCGCGGACAGCTATCCCGGCCTTTCCTACTTCGACCCGAAATACCACTGGACGGAGCTGCGCGTCTTCAACCGCTCGCCGAAGCAGAACGCGCAAGTGGTCAAGACGGCCAAGCTCGAACAGGCCAAGGTGATGGGCGGTGGCTCCAGCATCAATGGTCAGTTCGCGGTGCGCGGCCTGCCGCACGACTATGACGAGTGGCAACAGCTCGGCCTTCCAGGATGGGGGTGGGACGGCATGCTGCCCTACCTCAAGAAGCTTGAGCGCGACCTCGATTTCGATGGCGAACTTCACAATAAGACCGGGCGGATTCCGATCCGCCGCGTTTTTCCGCAGGACTGGGCCGGGTTCACCAAATCCGTCCTCAAGCAGACGGAAGCCGAGTATCCCTACCGATCCGACTACAATGGCAGTTTCGAGGACGGATCGTTCCCGTTGCCTTTGTCGAATGAGAACGACCGTCGCGTGTCGACGGCGATCGGCTATCTCGACGCCGAGGTGCGCGCTCGCAAGAACCTGCACATCTTCGCCAACGCTTTCGTCGAAGGGCTGGTGAGCGAGGGGACCCGCTTCACCGGGGTCAGGGTGACCATTGATGGCCATACGAGGATTTACAACGCCAACGAGACGATCGTTTCAGCCGGTGCCCTGCACTCGCCAGCCATCCTGCTTCGCGCCGGCATCGGGCCGGCGGCGCAGCTGAAGCGGCTGGGCATCGACGTGGTCGCCGACCGCCCGGGCGTCGGCGAGAACCTGACCGATCATCCGCATCTGGCCGTCGGCGCGCATTTCAAGAAATCCGCGCGCCTCAAGCCTGGTCAGCGGCGGCACATCTTTCTGGGCGTCAGATACTCCTCGAACCATGCCGGCTGCCATCCCGGTGACATGCTCCTGATGCCGGTCAACCGCGCCGGCTGGCACCCACTTGGCAAGGCGATGGGCGCGCTCAATGTCTGTGTCAACAAATCCTATTCGCGCGGCACCGTCACCTTGAAGTCGGCGGTCCAGACCGATGAGCCGATCGTCGATCTGAACATGGCCTCCGACGGACGCGATTTGATGCGCCTGGTCGACGGCTTCAGGCGCATTTGCAGGATCATGGAAGCGCCTGAGGTGCGGCAGCATGTCAACACATGGTTCCTTGCCGGCTACAGCGACGAAGCCCGCGCGCTCAGCGTCCGCAAGCCGTGGAACTGGGTCAAGACAGCGACCGCTGCCTATCTGTTCGACTATGCGCCCTTCTTCCGCGAGACCTTGCTCAGGCGCAAGTTTGGCACCACCGACCGTATCCACACAATGCTCAACAACGAAGAGCTGATCGCCGATTGGGTCAAGCAATCCGTCTGGTCGGGCTGGCATGTCTCCGGCACCTGCAAGATGGGCGCCGACGGCGATCCGCTGGCGGTGCTTGATGCCGAGTGCCGCGTGCGCAGCGTGCAGGGCCTGCGCGTTGTCGACGCCTCGATCATGCCGACGATCGTCGCCGCCAACACCAACATCACGACGATCGCAATCGCTGAAAAGGCGGCGGACCTGATTTTGAATTCCCGACAATAGCAAAGGACTCAAAACTATGCGCACGAACAAGGTGAAGGATATCTGGGCCGCTGGTGGCGAAGTGGTGACGGGCTGGCTCGGCATCCCGTCGTCGATCTCGGCGGAGCTGATGGCCCAGCAGGGCTGGGACGCGCTCACCGTCGACCTCCAGCATGGCGCGACCGACTATGTCGACGCGGTGCCGATGCTGCAGGCAATCTCGACAACGGATACGACGCCGATGGTGCGCGTGCCGTGGAACGATCCGGCGATCATCGGCAAGGTGCTCGATGCCGGCGCCTATGGTGTGATCTGCCCAATGGTCAACACCGCCGAGGAAGCGGATGCCTTCGTCAAGGCCTGCCGCTACTTCCCCAAGGGCGGCCGCAGCGTCGGCCCGCTGCGCGCATCGCTCTACGCCGGCGCGGATTATTTCCAGCACGCCAACGACACTATCATCACCATGGCGATGATCGAGAGCGACCAGGCGGTGAAGAACCTGGAAGAAATACTGAAGACGCCGAACCTCGATGCCATTTTCGTCGGCCCGTCGGACCTTGCGGTCACTATGGGCGAGGCGCCCGGCTTCGATCCGCGCTATCCGGCAGTTTACGAGGCGATCGAATACATCGCCGCTAAGTGCAAGGAAGCCGGCGTCATTCCGGGCATCCATTGCGGCTCGGTCGCTTATGGTGTCGACATGCGAAAGCTGGGTTACCGCTTCATGGCCTATCTCTCCGATTTCCGCATGCTGCAGCAGATGGTGGCGCGTTCGCTGCCGGCCTTCCGCGCCGGCACGCCGAGCGCAATCGCACCCTGATCAGCGGATCGATCATCATGACATCGGCAAGCACCCGGCGTGGCAAGGTGACGGTCATCGGCGCCGGCATCATCGGCGTTTGCACCGCAAACTATTTGCTTGAGCAGGGTTTTGCCGTCGAAGTGGTCGATCCAGCCTTGCCGGGGTCGGAGGAGCAGTGTTCCTTCGGCAATGCCGGCGGCATCTGCCCAGGATCCTGCATCCCCAATTCGATGCCGGGCGTGCTGCGCAACGTGCCGAAATGGCTGATGGATCCGGAAGGACCATTGATCGTCCGGCTGGCCTACCTGCCGCACGCGCTGCCTTGGCTGCTGCGCTTCCTGGCCGCCAGCCGCAAGCCTCGCGTCGAGGAGATATCGGCGGCGATGCGGTCGCTGCACCGCTATACATTCGAGTGCTACGAGCCATTGATCAAGGCCGCCGGCTGCGAGGACCTTTTGCAGAAGCGCGGCCAGCTCTTCGTCCACGAGACGGCCGATGGACCGTCGAAGGGCGCCTATGGCCTGGGGCTGCGTCGCGAGCATGGCGTCAAGGTCGACATCCTCGATGCCGACGAAATCCGCCAGCTCGAACCAGCCCTGGCGCCGATCTTCAAGAGTGCGGTCTATCTGCCCGAACAGGGGCAGTGTTCTAATCCCGGCCGGCTTGTCGCCAAGCTTGCCGAGTACGCGGCACGACAGGGTGCCCGCTTCATCAGGGAGAAAGTGATCGGCTTCGAGATGGCGGCGAATGAACCCTCGGCGCTGCGGCTGGAAGGTGGCGGGCGCATGCCGGTCGAGACCGTGGTGCTTTGCGCCGGCGCCTGGTCGGGCGATCTTGCCCGCAAGCTCGGCGACAGCATTCCGCTCGAGACCGAGCGCGGCTACCACGTCATGGTCAGGGGTGCCGATACGGGCCTGCGCATCCAGACCATTTCGGCCGACCGCAAGTTCGTCGCTTCGCCAATGGAGGATGGCCTGCGGATCGCCGGCAATGTCGAGTTCGCCGGACTGAAGGCGCCCGCGAACATGAACCGGGCGGATGTTCTCCTGACGCAGGCGAGGCCGATGTTCAGGAAGCTGGAGGTCGGCGAGGTCACGCGCTGGATGGGCCATCGTCCCGGCACGCCCGATAGCATTCCGGTCATCGACCGGGCGTCGCGTGCCAAGAACGTCATCTACGCCTTCGGCCACGGCCATCAGGGCCTCATCGGAGGCGCCGTTACCGGCAAGATCGTGTCGCAGCTTGCCGCCGGTCTGCCGCCGGCGATCGATCTTATGCCCTTCCGGGCGGATAGGTTCTGATTGTTCAGAGCGCGCTGCTACACCAGCATGCCTTTCCGTTCTTGCATGGGGAAACCGACGTGACCGCAAACACCTATACTCAGCCCGCGGAGCCAATCGATCCGCAAAGCGCCTACGCCGTGCTGATCTGCGATCTTGTCGGCCTGCGCTTCGGGCCCGACGGCAAGCCTGACCCGAGTGAAGTTCGAGCACATATCGAAGCCAAAGGCGGCCGCTTCCACGCCGCTGCCCTTGGAGACAGCGCGGGCCTGGAGCAGGGCCGGGTGCATTTTTTCTATCAGCCGGACCTCAGCACCCGGGAAGAGCTGATCGAAGCCGCCGGTGACGGACGCTATGACGCCGTCATCGCCGCCGCGACCTTCCTGCCTGCCGAAACCGTCTTTCCGCTGGCCGGCGTGCGGATCGGCGCCGGTACCGGCAATATGGGTTCGCACTCATGGGGCGGCGGCAGCGGCGAGGGTGGCACCGCGGTACTGATGAACACGCCCGGCATCAACAGCCGCGCCACCGCGCAGATGGTGATGAAGGCGATCCTGAAAGTGCTGCCGGACCTGCCGGTCGACATGCTTCACGACCGGGTGGGGCGCGGCGCCTTCGACACCGGCAGGGATCTGCGCGACTTCCCGACCGAAAAGCTCGAAGGCAAGACGATCGCGATCATCGGCTACGGCAATATCGGCAGGGAGGTCGCCAAGCTTGCCCGCGCCTTCGGCATGCGCGTGGTGATCCATGCACGGCCGCGGCATTGGGACTGGATCGAGGCCGAGGGTTTTGCGTATGCGTCAAGCCCGGCCGAGGCGGCCGATGGTGCCGACGTGCTCAGCGTCCATGTCGGCCTGGGCAAGCAGGATGGGCAGACCGGCCGCTACACCAATGCCGGGCTCGTCGGCGCGGAAGTCCTGTCCCGCATGAAGAGCGGCGCGGTGCTGGTCAACTACGACCGCGGCGAGCTTGTCGATATCGAGGCTCTGGATGACGCCTTGTCCTCGGGCCGGCTACGCCACGCCGCGATCGATGCCGATCTGTTCAAGGATGCCTCGACCGGCAGCCTGTCCGGCCCCATGCTGCCTTATCTCGATCTTGTCGAAAGACACGGTGCCAAGCTTGAGCTTCTGCCGCATGCCGCGGCCGATACGGACCATCCTTCTCGCGTCGCCGGCGCTAAACAGGCCGTCGACCAGCTGTTCGATGTCATCTGTCGCAAAACCGTTACAAATGCGAAAGGCAGCGTGCCGCCGGGCTATTTTTCCCTTGGGGCGACGACGCCCTCTGGCATCGGACCGGTGACGGCACGTGATCTTTTGAAATTGACGGTGCAGCAATGTTCGGAACTGACTGATCTTTGTGATCGGCAATCCCGGTTATGGAGGTCTCTTTCAGACGCGTATCCGCACGAGCGCGGCCAGATCGTCGCTGAACAAGGCGAAGAACTTGTCCGGCTGATAAATCGCCTTTGCCTAAGTGTCGAAAGATCGAACCTTAGAGGTCCGTATCGCTAATGCGTTACTTCAGGGTAGCGTGAGCCAGCGGGCAATGCTTTTTGGGTCTGCACTAATCAGGTCTCTTCTTCGGGTCGCCAGTTCCGCGTGCTCAGAACGGGATTGCCTTTCTTCAACGTGACGAAAGGAGCGCGACGTTACGTTGCTTCCTTGGCCCGACCTGCAATCACATCGGACGCAGTCGTGCCAAAAGTCCGTCCTTGTTCCAGAACTGGTGTTTCAGAGCAGCCAAGATGTGCACGATCACCAATAATTTCGCCACTCTAAACAAGAGCCAGTGCACATTGCCTGTCCAATGTCCCAGGTTGGGCATGAAGGCGACTGGAAACAATTTGAAGAACGTTACGTGCTCAACATTCAGCCGTTCAGCGCCATATGGCACAATGGCCAGGAGTCCCGTCGCCGGAATGGCAACCATCAATGCGTAAAACGCCCAATGGGTGGCGTGCGATACCAAAACCTGCCAGCGGGGCACCGTTCGGGGCAGGGCAGGTGGTGGATTTCCTAGTCGCCATAGCAGACGCGCCAAGCCAAGCAGCAATATCACAATCCCAAATGACGCATGGGTCGAAGGTGCCCATCCTGCGAGAGATGCGCCACGTGGCACTTTCATATAACCCTGACCGATAAATAGCATGAACAGCATGAGAACAGCGGTGACCCAGTGCAGCCAGATGGCAGTTTTCGTATAGCGGGTCGTTTGCCTAATAATAATATTACTCGTAACCATGAGCATCGACTCTCGCCTCGGGCGGAATTGAATCAAGAAAAGTCTCTTGCTTATGTGAATATTCCAACGATCATCATTGGAAGAATGCTTCCGCGTCGATTTGAGGGAAGCTGCTCTCTGCCCAGGTGCTCAGGAGGTATCCAAGAATGATAAAGGGCGTATTCCAAAGCGTTACGCCGATCATCGTTGCTGCAAGGAAGGGCAGGAAGGTAACGCCGGCCGTGCCCGCGGAGAGCGCCAGATAGTTGCGGACGACAGGTATGACCTGGCCAAAAAGCGTGATGGGAAATTGTCTGCGTCGGTAAACCATTACAAGATGATCGTAGCGACTCATCGGCAAAAGTGCGTATCGGCCGAAGCGCTGAATGAACGACGAATCCTTTGAGCGTCGACAAATCGTCCCAGCGAATACATCGCCACGGCGCCGAGCGTGGAGCCCGCTGTGGTCGAGAGCCAAAACAACCAGGCGTCGGTGGGATCTGCCGCTACGGCTACTCCGACGAAAATCAGGAAAGCCGATGACGGAAACATCGGCACGAACTTTTCGGCGAAGGTGAAGAGCACGAGGCCGACCATGCCGCAACCGACGATGGCTGCAAAAAGGGACTGGTCCATGACGGGTCACACCTGTTCGGCGCCACGTGGCCGCCTTTTGGTAAACCGATAGATCTGTGCTGGAGGCACGTTGGCGAGAACCCATCTGATCCTCTGGGCCTTGAGGTCCACTTGATCGAGCACGTAGTTCGAAACTGGGCAGCGCATGCTGTAAGTGAACTGATAGAACGCACCTCCCTGACGGAGATTACGGAATGCCCCGTCGAGTATGGCGAACGCCTGCCGCGTCGGCATCGAGAGCATGGGCAGACCGCTGACCACCGCACCGGCTTTCCCGACCTTGAACTGCTCGCCCAACGCCGCTGCAGCACCCGCTTGCAATACGGTCGCCTTTGGAAACCTGCTTCTCAGCAAGGTCGCGAAGTTGGCGTCGTACTCGATCAACACCAACCGGCCCTCCGGCACGCCGTTGGCTATCAATTGCCGGGTGAATACACCGGTGCCTGGCCCAAGCTCGATGACAGGAGCCTGGTCGAAGCCAATCTCCCTGGTAATTCCTTCCGCGAGGGCTTGCCCGGACGGAACGATCGACGCAACGCCGAGCGGATTCGACATCCAGGCCCGAAAGAATGAAATCGTGTCTGACAAGTCGACTCTCCATGATTTCGCGGCGAACAAAATCGCCCATCAAGGAGAGGCTACCGAAGAAATCGGTGGCATATTTCAAGTGATGTTAAGAGATATTGCTGGCCATCAGAGCCTTGATAGCAGCCTTGCTCGCCGCCGAATATTCGGGGGCAAAAGGCCACAGAACTATCGGCTCAAACTTCGGCAACGGTTGCTGGCTGCCAGCTTTTCGCGATTCCACTGATGTGGCTGTGCTGTCGATCGTTGCCGGTAAATTGACGCGGACCGTCAAGCCGCTTGGGGTTCCGGCGAGCAATTGCATCGAGCCGCCGTGGCCGCGCACAATGTCGTTGACAATGGAGAGGCCGAGGCCAAATCCCCCGGGGCCGTTGGCGGGGCGAGCGCTGCTCGCCTTGAAGAATGGCTCAAGCACCTTTTCGCGCAGATTCGCCGAAATGCCTGGGCCGCTGTCGGCAACAACAATCTGCACGGCTCCATCTGAATAGGTGACAAGCCGCACTGCAACCGCGCCGGCAAACTTCGTGCCGTTATCGACCAAATTCGAGATGGCACGCGTTAGAGCTCGCGGCTTACACAGATAGGCAAAGCGATCCGGCCCCTCGTAGGTCACCGTAAAACCAACATCGGCGAAATCTGCGCAAACGGTTTCAACGAGGCTCGGAAGATCGGCCTTTACCAGTGCCTCTGCGTTAACATTCCTGCTGAGGTAGGTCAGCGTTTCCTCAATCATGTCGTTGATGCGCTCTATATCCCTCAGCATCGCGATGCGCAGATCAGGTTGGACTGAGTGCTCAGCTCTGAGCCGCAGCCGCGTCAGTGGTGTTCGCAAGTCGTGGCTGATGGCCCGTAACATGTGGGTGCGGTCGTTGATCATCCTGCGGAGGCGGTCGCGCATGTCGTTGAGCGACGTCGCGAGCACTCGCATCTCCAGCGATCCGCCCCCCTCGAACGGACGATCCCGGCCTTGGTCCGGGTCGAGCGACCGCGCTGCATCGGCAAAGCGCGTCAACGGCCGTGTTATCATGCACCCGGCAAAGTAGGATGACAGCATGACCGGCAGGATGGCCACCAATGCCTTCAGCATGAAACTGATCTGCTTATCGCTGATCAGTGGATCCGGACCGCTGGGCGTGGGCGCGAAAGCCAGGGCGGTATCGTTGTTCACCTGCGTGACGAGAACATTGGAAAGCTCGCCGTCCCGAGTTTTGTCGCGTAGCACCGCGCGCAGCGAAGGGGAAAGAATTCCCTGAACGAGCTTTCGTACATCTCCGGTGGCAACCACGTCCTGGGGCGGGCCATTGAGTTCGTCCGCCGATACGACCTCGACGCTCAGCCCTGTCTTGCTGACCGCTTCGAGGATTGCGGCGATCTGGCCGGGTGCATCGGATACCTGCACCTGGCCGATGACGGTCTCGATTGTGATCGCGATCCTCTCCGCGTAGGAGGTGCTTTCATGGGCCGTGGGCGCCAATGGCTGGATCAGGATGACGACAAGCGCCAGTAGAACTATGGGGCCTATGGCCAGAGCGGTAATCTGCCTGCGAATCGGGCCAGATCGAAACCAGGTAGCGATCATAGCGGATCTACTTCTGGGGTGAACATATAGCCGCCCAGCCGAACCGTCTTGATGAAGCTGGGCTCTCGGACATTCGGTTCGATCTTCTGACGAACACGGCTGACATGAACGTCGATACTGCGCTCGACAGGGCCGGCGAGACCGGCATGGGTGAGGGCAAGCAATTGCTCGCGTGTCAGCACTCGCCCTGGGTTGAGGCAAAATGCCAACAGCACGTCGAATTCTGCTGTGGTCATGGAGACATGGACGTTTTCGGGGCTACGCAGTTCGCGTGACACAGGATCGATGCGCCATCCGGCAAAAGTCAGCGGCTGTCGGCGTTCGCGGCGCTCAGCGCCATAGGACGAGCGGCGCATCAAGCTACGGATGCGCGCAATCAGTTCCCGGGGGTTGAACGGTTTTGTAATGTAGTCGTCTGCGCCGAGTTCGAGCCCAATGATGCGATCGACATCATCTCCGAGCGCCGTCAACATGATGATCGGTGTCACAGCCGATGCACGCAGCCGCCGGCAGATGTTGAAACCATCCTCGCCGGGCAGCATGGCGTCGAGGATGATCAGGTCGAAGGCTTGTCGGCGCATCACACGGTCCATGTCTGTGGCGGATTCGGTCGCCATCGCCTGAAAGCCATTCTCGGCCAGCATCTCGATCAACATTGCTGCAATTTCGGCGTCATCCTCGACGAGAAGAACCCGAATAATCGCGTCAGGCGCAGCAGCTACATGCTTTTGCCGGGTGGTCATGAAAATCACGGGTTTTCTCCGGCCTTGGGCCTTTTCTATTCAACATTTTCCCATGCAACGGCAGTCCTTGTCACCTCCGCAGGTATTTAGTTTTGTTAAGAGCCAGCGCACCTCTACCGCACCACATGGCGGAGATGATTGTCGTTTGGAATATCGATCTGTTCCTCTCGCGCTACCGTGATGCCGTAGGCGGCGGCAAGTGACGGAGCATCGCTCGCTCAACAGGTGATTGTTTTTGCCCGATCAGTAGCGACCAGCAGGATGCAAGGATCAGCTGCGCTAACGCCTAAAGAACTTGCTTCCCGAGCATGCGCATCGCGACTCAAACTCCGGCGGAGGCGGTAGCGACAGGAAACGAGGAAATCGGGCTTTGAGCGCAAAACGTGGCCCCGCAACTGGGTTCGCCCTGCCTCGAGCTTGGTGCCAGAAGTTTCCTCGGGGGTGCGCGTGTCGCAACAGGTGGCAGCTTCATGGACACAACCTCAGTCCGACCGTGCGCGCGCTTTGACGGCCCGCGCGTGGTTGACTAACCTGTCCAGCGGCTAAATTGCACCAATCCGGCGGCTATGCTTGATGCCGCCGCTATTTCATCCCACATCGGTCAGGATGAAGGACGAGATACGTGAGCGGCGTTGGACTTTGCTGTGGGGCTTTCCCGCATCGCTGATCCTGCATGCGTTCATCGCCGCGCTTTTGGTCTACAGCCTGCCCAGTTACCCCCAACAGCCGCAGGAGGAGCAAGCGGTAAATGTCGCACTCGTGCCTCCGCCCGATCAGCCAAAATCGAAACTTGCTCCAGCGCCGTCTCCAAAGAAGCCCGAGGCCAAAAAGCCGCCGGAAGCGAAGGTAGAAAAACCGCCCGAGCAGAATGTTGAAAAGCCACCTCCGCCGCAAAAGCAGTCGACAATCGAGGTCCTGAAGCCTGTTTTTCAGTTCGGCGACAAGGATACCGGCCCCAGGAAATCTCTGGACGGCGGCAGCGCTCAAGACAACTCCCCGCCGCCGGCCAAGGATAACGATTCGAAGCCGCCTGTCGTGCCTAAGGATGCAGAGAACAAATCTGCCGGGTCGGCGAAGGACACGGAGCCCACACAGGATGTGGAGAAGCAGGCAACTTCAAGCCAAGACGTAAGCAACCAGCAAGCAGACAAACAGAAGGCGGGGGCCCCCGACGCTGACAAACAAACAGCCGCAGCAGCACCGCCGTTGGCTGCTTCCGGCGGCAACGGCGAGATCGAGCTTCCCGCGTTGGCGGAAGCGCCGAAGCCCAGACCCGAAAATACGCCGAAATCCAATCCTGCAAAGGTATCGAGGTCCGGAAGTGGGAGCGCCAGGAGGCCAAGCTCCACAGACGTGGCCGTTGCTGCATCGCGGGCGTTTTCGGACCTTCCGGGTGTCCGCAGGCTCTATTCGCAGGGCGCTACAGGTGATGCAATCGCCACGACCTCGATGGCCGACATGCCTCGCGATCAGCGGGCCGCCAAACTCTGCGCCAGCGCATTGCAGCAGCAACTGCTGGACGCCTCTTATGTTCCCGACCTCGTGCCACTTGTTCCGCTGAAGACGGGTAATGTCCTCGACGTCCCGAAAGCCGCTTTCCACGCGCGAACAACATGGTACCGTTTGAGCTTCCGGTGCGAGGTCGACACCAATGCGACAAGTGTCTCGTCCTTCACCTTCCGTGTCGGACCTGCTATCCCGCCCGACGAATGGGCCCGCCTTGGACTACCTATTCGCTACTAGAGCATTCCGGGGAAGCTACTAGAGCATTCCCGGGGAAACAGGGTCGTCCGCATCGCCGACGCTCCGCTCACACACACAGCCGAGCAAGCATGGCAAAAAATGCACTGTCACCGTGATTCGAGTGTGGCCAGTCGCGGACCAGTGGTCTCCACCGGAATTGCCGTGGAGCCGTCAGCTCCGATGCCGGTCAGCCTGATGGCATCTTGTCGAAGGTCTTCAGCCCGGTCTCCATCTTGTCCCAGGGGAGGGCTCGGATTCCGTAGGTCACCACGGTCGGATTGAACTGGCCCGGATCGTCGAGACTTGCGGCATGGACCGTGATCGGGTCCGGCATCGCGGTGTACGTCAGGTAGACCGGGGTTCCGCAGACCGGGCAGAAGGAATGGATTTTCACATTTGCGTTGTCCGCCGCGACACGCCACTCCGTCGTCGTGCCGGTGATCGTCACGTCCGCTCGCGACGAAAACGTCAGATAGGATCCATGACCGGTGCCGCTTCTTTTCTGGCAATCGCGGCAGTGGCAGTGGTTCTCGAAGATGGGGGCTGCCTTTGCCTCGTAGCGAACCGCGCCGCATGCGCATCCGCCGGTGTAGAGAGTGCTCATGTGCTCGGCTCCTTGTGTGGGGGGTCAGGCCGCCAGTTCGGACGCGCGCGGCTTCGCGAAGACATCGATCGCCTGACCCGTCTCGAGGAAGGATTTCAGGCTGGAGAGGACGATCGGCCACCCCTTTTTGATGCCATTCGCCATGCCGCTGCCGGCTTCGAGTTCGTCATGGACGACGGTCAGCCGGACCATGGCCTCATACGCCTCAAGCTCGAAGGTTACCCGGCTGTAGCTCGCCGGATCGGACGCCTGCGAGGCGTTTGCCCAGGTGATGACGAGACGGGTCGGCAGGGAGACCTCGACCACCTCGCCGACGAGTTCGACGGTCCGTTCATCGTTGGCGCGGATATGCTCCCATCTCGAACCGGGCTTCCAGTCGGAGACGTTTTCGTGGCCCCAGTAGCGCCGTGCGAGGTCTGGTTTCGTTATGGCCTCGAACACCTTTCCCGGGGTCGAGACGATATAGGTGGTATAAGTAAAGCTGGTCGTTTCCTTGGTCATTGCTGCGTTCCTTTTTATTGCATGAGTGTAGGTAGATGGGGAAACCGGACTCGTGTGAGTGACAATCGTGTCGCGAATGGCTTCTGGTAGACGGAAGGTTGATGCATGGCGCGCTGGCAGCTTGCTCATGGACGGCATCTCGATCTTGGCGCGAAATCGTTGCTGATGGGGATTTTGAACGTTACGCCGGACAGTTTTTCCGACGGGGGAGAATTCGATCGGCCGGAGCGGGCACTCCAGCAGGCGCGGCGCATGATCGGCGAGGGCGCGGCGATCATCGACGTCGGTGGCGAGTCCACCCGGCCCAGCGCCGGCGCTGTTTCCGCGCGGGAGGAACAATCACGCATCCTCCCGGTCATCGAGGCGCTGTCGTCCGAGGGCGGCAGCCTGGTTTCGGTCGACACCTACCGGGCCGAGACGGCGCGTCTGGCGGTCGCGGCCGGCGCACATATCGTCAACGACGTGCATGGGCTGCAGCGCGAACCCGACATCGCGCATGTCGCGGCGGAAACCGGCGCCGGCCTCATCATCATGCACACCGGGCGCGGCCGCGAAAAACTGGCGGATGTGATCGCCGACCAATTCCTGTTCCTGAACAGATCGCTGGAGATCGCGCGCGGCGCCGGCATTCCGGACGACCGCATCGTGCTGGATCCGGGCTTCGCCTTTGCCAAGGATGGTGAGGAAAACCTTGAGCTGATGGCTCGCTTCGGGGAGTTGCGCGCTCTCGGTTTTCCATTACTCGTCGGCACGTCTCGCAAGCGTCTTGCCCGTCACCTGGTCGGCGGAAGTGACGAGGGGCGGGACGTCGGCACAGCGGCGACCAGCGTCATCCTGCGGTTGAAGGGCGCCTCGATCTTTCGCGTGCACAATGTCGCGGTCAATCGCGATGCGCTGGCTTTCGCCGACGCCGTGCGCGAGCGCGAGACCATGGAATAGAAGAGCGCGTCAGGCGGGCTCGGTCACCACACCGATCCGCCGATAGACGAATTGTTCGTCCTGCGAAGGAACTGCCGCGGCACGCTGGGCTTCGTCGATCAGCATTGCCATGCGCGCATGGATCGGCGATTTCGCGCAAGCCGGGTCCGTCGCGGCGGCGTCGCCGGCGATCGCCATCGCCTGGCAGCGGCAGCCGCCCCAGTCGATCTCACGCCGCTCGCAACTGCGGCAGGGTTGCTGCATCCAGTCGGTGCCGCGAAAGGCGTTGAAGGCCGGCGAATCGGTCCAGATATCGGCCAGGCTGCGCGGTCCAAAACGCTCGAAGCTGAGCGACGGGATGGTCTGTGCGGCATGGCATGGCAGCACGGTGCCGTCCGGCGTCACCATGAAGGCGTCGCGCGCCCAGCCGCCCATGCACGGTTTGGGATAGATGGCGAAATAATCCGGCGTGACGAAATCGATGTTCATGATGCCGGTGAGCCGTTCGCGCGCCGCCGCGACGATCTCCGCCTGCCGGTCGACCGCATCACGCTCGGGCATCAGTTGATCGCGATTGGTCAGTGCCCAGCCGGCATACTGCACGTTGGCGATCTCAAGCCGCTCCGCGCCCAGCGAAAGCGCCAGATCGATGAACTCGGGCACTTCCTCGATGTTGTGGCGATGGATCGGCGCGTTGATGGTAAGCGGCAGGCCGGCCGCGCGGGCGCGGCGTGCCGTCTCCAGCTTCTTTTCGTGGCCGCCCTTGTGGTTGCCGATGCGGTCGGTGGTCGCCGGCCGTGCGCCTTGAAAGCTCAGCTGCAGATGGTCGAGCCCGGCTTCGGTAAACGCCTCGATGCGGCCTTCGGCAATGCCGACGCCGGCGGTGATCAGATTGGTGTAGACGCCGCGCGCCGAAAGCCCGGCGATCAATTGCTCGAGGTCGCGGCGCAGCGTTGGTTCACCGCCGGACAGATGCACCTGGAGAATGCCGAGATCGGCGGCCTGCGAGAACAGGTCGAGCCAGGTCTGTGTATCGAGTTCGCGATTGGCCTTCAGCAATTCGAGCGGATTGGAGCAATAAGGGCACTGCAGCGGGCAGCGATGCGTCAATTCCGCCAGCATGCCGATCGGAGGGAGAAGGGGCTCGCTCATAGCTTCACCAGCAGCTTGTCCGACCATTCCTGCAGGAAGGCGACGACGTCGGCGGCCACGGCCTCCTGTTCGGCGTCATATTCCGCGGCAAGGTCGGCAATGATGTGGCCGACCGTGGACCGCCCGTCGCAGCGGCGCAATATGTCGAGGCTGATGTCGTTTGGCCAAAATACCTTTTCCGGCGAAAGCACGGCGAAGGCCTGCCGCACGGGGTCGTACTGTATGCGCACGTGCTTCGGCAGTGAAGGCACCGACTGCTGCGACACCAAAACTCTTTCGCGCAGCGCCATCATGGGGCTGCCTCCGGACGGTAGGCGCCGGGCGGGATGTTCCCCGGCTCGCCATAGGCGTGTTGAAGCGCGTCGAGCATGGTCCATAGTATATCGCATTTGAACACCAGCGCATCGATCGCCTGCTGCTGGCGCTCCGCCGTGTCGGCATGGCCGAGCACGTAGGCAAGGGCGAAGTCGGCATCGCGCGAGGCTTGTTCGGGCCGTCGGCTGAAATAGGCCAGCGTATCCTCGGTGATGTACTCGTATTTGGCCAGCATCGCCGGCACCCGCTCGCCGATGATGAGCGGCGAGAACATCTCGGTCAGCGATGAGGCGACCGCCTCGAACAGCGTCCGGTTGGTGCAAAAGGAGAGGTAAGCGCCGACCGCGAAACGCGTCGCCGGCAGCGCCAGCCTTTCGCTCTTCACCGCATCGGCATCGAGACCGAGCGACGTCGCCAGATGCAGCCAGCGTGCAATACCACCGCTCCAGCCGTCCTCGCCGTCATGGTCTTCGATGCGTTTGCGCCAGGCGGCGCGAAACGCCGGGTCCTCGGCATGTGCGAGGATCATGGCATCCTTGCGCGGAATGACAGCCTGGTAGCAATAGCGGTTCAGCGCCCAGGCCTGCATCTCCGTCTTCGACAGCGCACCGCTGGTCATCCTGTGATGGAAAGGATGGCGGTTGTGATAGCGTTCGGCACCGACCTGACGCAGCACGGCTTCGAGCCCGCTGGAGGACAGGCCGTTCCTGGCCGCGTCGTGGAAATCACTCAAAATCTCATCTCCATCCCGTCGTAGGCGACTTCCCAGCCGGCCGCTTTGACTGCTGCGTGTTCGGCGGAACTCTCGTCCAGGACAGGGTTGGTGTTGTTGATGTGGACGAAGACACGGCGGCCGATCCTCACATCGGCCAAGCCGGCGATCGAGCCCGCGTCTCCCGACATTGCCAGATGTCCCATGCGCGCCCCGGTTTTTTGGCCGACGCCGGCAGCAATCATCTCATCGTCCGTGTAGACCGTGCCGTCGAACAGAAGGCAGGCGGCATCGGCCAGACGCGTACGCAGGGTCGCATCGATGCGCGCGCAGCCCGGAATATAGAAGACGGAGCCGCGCCTGCCGCCGGCGATACGCACGCCGATCGTGTCGCCGGCGTCGGAACTGAAATTGGCCTCCGGCTGGCTTTTTTCCTCGAGATAGAGCGCTATCTTCCCGGGCACGGGAAAGCTCTCGACAGCCACGCCGGTGTCGTGGCCGTCTGCGTCGCAGATCGCCAGCTCATTTGCCGGCGGCAAGATGCGCCGCGGCACGAGCGACGGATCGAGAACATTGAAAATCGAATTCGCGTCCAGCGTCGCCAGAACCTGTGTCGTTGCATAGATAGCGAAAGGCTGCCGCTCGCGCAGGCTGAGCAGGCCGGCGACATGATCGACATCGGCATTGGTCAGCACCACCGCACGGATAGGCGTCGACCGCAGCGGCGCATCGTGCGCGGGCTGCAATTCAGGCGTTTGCGCAATCTGCTGGCGGATATCGGGTGAGGCGTTGAACAGAACCCAGCCGGCCCCATCCACTGACGCGGCGATGCTCGATTGGGTTCGCGAATGCACGCCAGCCACCCCGGTGCGAGCCGCGCGGCTCAGGCGATAGTTGCAATTCCACTGCGGAAAGCCGCCGCCTGCCGCCGAGCCGATGATCTTCAAGCGCATTGCAATGCCCGCTCTGCGGCTCGTTCAACCAGCAGGAAATTTTTGGCCGTGAATCGCTTCGCGCCCGCATCGAACGCGCCAACGCCTTCCATGAAGATCTTGCGCGGCAAGAAAGTGCGTGTCCCCGTTGCCGGGGACACGCACCTCTGCGGCCTACTTCTTGGGAGGAATTTCAGCAGGCAGATACCGCGAAATTTCGAAGCCCGCAGCAACTTGGCACATGGTCGGTTTCGTCCAGCTCTTCTTCATGGCATTTCTCCTCTTCTACCAGCCCGAAGGGGGCCGATCCTTTTCTCAGTCAACCATTGCTGGGCACCATTGCAATGGCTCGTCCATCAGCTCTCAAAATGGACAAATGAAACGGTAGGTTCTGAAAAATCAAAAAACAAGACGATCGAAAATAACAATGCTCATGCTCAATTGCCAATCACGTAAGGCTTCTTCTCCTCCAGCGGAAGGTTTGCGCGTCCCCATCCATCGGCGCCGAGCGGATACCAGATCACCGAACTGTAGCCCCATTCGATGGCCCGTTTCGCGGCATTCCAGGACATCCAGCAATTCGTCATGCAGTAGAACAGGATAGCACGCGATTTGTCGGCACCGGCTTCGGCCGCGAGGCCTTGGCGAAAATAGCTGGCGGTCTCCTCGGAGATAGCGCCGTAACCGACATTGGCCAGCCAGATGCTGCCCGGGATGTCCTTTCTGGTCGCCTCTCTCCAAATCGTTCCTGCCGGCAAATTGGCCGGCTTCGGCGTGTTCGGCATGACGTCGAAGAACACAGCCTTCTTCTCCCGCCACAGCGCCTCCGCCTCTGCCGTCGTCACCACCCTTGCACCTTGCAGCGTCTGCGGCACCGGCGCCCGATAGTCGTCCATGCGGTAGCCGCCGGGCTCGGCGATATCGCCAGCCCACATCGGTTGGGTCAGACCCAGGAGGCCCGCAGCCACCAGCAAAATCGTCTCCTTTCCCTTCATACCGGTATCGTCCCCCATACCGGTATCGTCATTGCGTGATCGGATTGTCGTGTTCGTCGATCAGCGGCACATTGTAGTCCAGTAGAATCCTGGTGATCTCCGCCTGGTTTTCCCGGATCACCCGGTTGAGCGTCCGCTTCCATTCCTGGTCGGATAGACGCACGCCCATGGTGATGCGGTAGGACATGCGCGAGCCGGTCTTTTCCTTCACCAGCGGAACGATCGTGAGATCGGCGCCGAGTTGCTTGGCATAGTAGCCTGCCATCGGTCCCCAAATGACCGCCGCGTCGATCTTGCCGGCGAGCATGTCCTTGATCATGACCTCGCCCATGGAAGGGGTGAGGCGTGTATCCACGGCCAGCGGATATATTTTTGCCGTTCGCAAGAGCTTGTTGGCGGCCATGTTGGCAGTCGGCGGCGTGCTTTCGACGACGCCGATCCTTTTGCCGGTGAGTTTGGGATCTTCGATCGTCTCGACGCCTTCCATGCCGTTGCCCTTCGGGTGCACCAGCACATAGGAGGAGCGATAGTAGGCGTTGGTGTTCTGCACCAGCTCATCGCCCTGGGCATAGCCCATGATGATGTCGCATCGGTTGGCGGCCAGCGTGTTGCGCACGAAGCCGGCAACAAGAGGAAACCATGTGTAGGCGACGGACTTCCGACCGGTTTTCGCGGCAACCAGTTCGGCCAGCCTGTTTTCGAAGCCTTCGCCGCTCTTGTCGGTGAAGGGCATGTTCGAAGGATCGGCGCAGACGCGCAGAATGTCGGGGTCGACCAGTTCTCCCGCCGCACCAAGCCCGGCGCCTTGCGCCTGGGCGTTCGAAGGCAGCAAGGCGAGTGCGCCGAGGATCGGCAAGACAAAACGCAGCTTCAACGCTTCACGGCCAATCATTTCATCCACCCATACAGGATGCTTCGGCATCCTTCGCTGCCTGTGGCTTGTCTGCTTTCTTCGGCGGCCTGCCGCGGGGCGCCGCACCGTCGGCGCGGGCACGGAGATAGACGTAGAGATCGTCCATGTAGCAATAGACGTTCTTGTTGTCGCCAAAGGCAGGCATGACGTTCTCCTTGCCGCCGCCGACATCCTTGCGGCCTTCGGCGACGATCGAGAGGAACGTGGCGTAATCCATGGTTTTCAGGCTGTTGACCAAGGCCGGCGCATAGGTCGAACCTGTACCGTCCGGTCCGTGACAGACATGGCAATCGGAATGATAGCGGCGGTAACCGCTGAACGTGTACCAATCCACGGTCCCGTTTTCGATCTTGAAGGTCGGATTTCCCTCCGCGTCGAAATACTTGCCGTTCTCTTCCGTCACCACCTTGGCTTTTTCCGCGCTGTCCTGGGCTTGTGCGAGACTTAAGGCTGCCAGAGGCAGCAGAGCCAGGGCGAGAGCGGAAATTACAATGCGAACGGACATTCAGTGTCTTCCTTCATTTGCCACGCACACGGAGTTTTCTGTCGTGAAGCAGCATTGATCGATGTTTGGGGCGCGGCGAAATCGAGAGCCCGGTCCTGGCTTCCCGGTGATCCGGGCTCTCGGTTTTCAAGCCTTTGGGTCACTGACCCGAGGCATGCCTAAGGCTCCCGTGTATCAGTCCGGGAGACCGAAGACGGTGAGCTGGCCACCCAGCGTCGTATAGTCGGCAAGTGCTGCGTAGCCACCGACCGCACCCAGACCAGCAGTCCCAACGACCGCGGCCTCGTCGCCTTGCGCACGGCCCTGATCGACGGCGCCATGCCAGGCGGCGGCGTTATCGGGCGAAAGCAGTCCACCTGCCAGACCGATACCGGCCCATCCGCCGACGCCGGACAGAACGGCGATGTACTGCTTGCCGTTGTGCTCGTAGGGCGTGACGTTGCCGATGATGCCGGACGGGGTCTTGAACTTGTAGAGTTCGTTGCCGTCATGATCGACCGCCTTGATGTAGCCTTCGAGCGTGCCGTAGAAGATGACATCGCCGTCGGTTGCCAGCGCGCCCGACCATACCGAGAACTGCTCGGGCTTCGACCAGACGATCTCGCCCTTGGCAGCATCCCAGGCAATGAAGTTGCCCATGTTGCCTTCACCTCCAGGGGGAGGATACATCGACACGGTGGCGCCCACATAGGGCTGGCCGGCGGTGTAGCTCACCTTGTAAGGCTCATAGTCCATGCAGACATGGTTGGTCGGTACGTAGAACAGGCCGGTCTTCGGCGAATAGGCCGCCGGCTGCTGGTCCTTGGTTCCAAGCGCCGCCGGGCAAATGCCCGTCGTGTTGGTGTCTTCGCCGTTCTGCTGGGTCGAATATTTGGCCACGACCTGCGGGCGGCCATATTGGTCGCTGCTGGGGTCCATGTTGACTTCCGTCGCCCAGTTCACTGCCGGATCGTATTTCTTGGCGACGAGAAGCTCGCCATTGGCGCGATCCATGGTGTAGGCAAAGCCGTTGCGGTCGAAATGCACCAGCACGTCGCGCTTGGCGCCGCCGACCTCCATGCCATCAACGAGAATCATTTCGTTGATGCCGTCAAAGTCCCACTCGTCATGCGGGGTCATCTGGTAGAGCCATTTGGCAACACCAGTATCCGCATCGCGAGCCATGATCGTCATCGACCAGCGATTGTCGCCTGGGCGCTGGACCGGGTTCCATGTCGAGGGATTGCCGGTACCATAATAAACCAGGTTCAGCTTGGGATCATAGGAATACCATCCCCATGTCGTGCCGCCGCCTGTCTTCCACTGTTCGCCTTCCCAGGTGTTCGTGCCGGAATCCTTTCCGACAGGTTTGCCGAGATGGGTGGTCTTTTCGGGATCGATCAGGGTGTCTGCGTCCGGACCTTCCGAATAGGCTTTCCAGGCGAGCTTGCCATCTGCCAGATTGTAGGCGGCCAACCAGCCGCGAACGCCGAATTCAGCGCCGGAGACGCCGACGAGCACCTTGTCCTTGATGACTACGGGTGCTGACGTACCGGATTCGCCCTTTCCACCATCGGTCTGCTCGCCGTTCTTGATCGACCAGACGACCTTGCCGGTCTTGGCATCGAGCGCCACGACGGTGGTGTCTGCCTGGTTGAGAATGATCTTGCCGTCACCATAGGCGACGCCACGATTGACCGTGTCGCAGCACATGATTCCAATAACATTCGGGTCTTGCTTGGGCTCGTATTTCCAGAGGATTTTTCCGTCATTGTTGAGATCGAGAGCGTAGACGGTGTTGGGGAACGGCGCGTGGACATACATCACATCGCCGATGATCAGCGGCCCGCCTTCATGGCCGCGCAACACGCCAGTGGAGAAGCTCCACTTGACCTGCAGGTTCTTCACATTGTCCTTGGTGATCTGGTTAAGCTTGGAAAAACGGGTGTTGGCGTAGTCACCCGTCTGCATCACCCAGTCCTTGGGATTTTCGGCCATTTTCATTAGTTCTTCGTTGGCCGAAGTCATGTGGACCGCGCCGAACGACATGAGCGCCGCGGTCGTTAGTAGGTAGGCAGTTTTCGCAAATACACGCATCAAAGTCCTCCCAGGGTTCACAATGACGAATCGTCCGTTGAGCCCACGAGGGCTTGCCCAAGCGATTCATGTGGGGGAAGTATTTCCGGCAGCGTGTCACGACCTAAGCCGAATGAGCAGAGGGCACCGTTACTGCCCATCCCACTTGGCCTACGAAAGACTGTCGCCGCTCCCTAATGACGGTGACGCCCTTGAAGCCGGAAACAGGATGAAGCTATGTCATCCCCAGGCGGATGGCAAGAAAAATCACTTCCGTCTATGTTGCACTGCAATATAGAGAAATAAATATAAAAAAACTCATACATAAAGCTATTGATCGACTGTGACAAAGGGAGGATTTATATAACTTGCCATGTTTTGCGTATTTTTTTGGCCAAATGTATCGATTTTTATTTAGTAATATTCACTAGAGCCTATGGCGTTAAGTATGCGCCCGTCGCTCCGGGTGGCGATAGTAAGAGCGGCATGAAATGAACGCCAACACCAGGATTCGGAGCGGATGAACGCGTCATCTGAGAGGCATTTTGCCGGCCGGCAAGGCATTGCTCCTTTGGTACTATACGCCGGGCATGAGAGCTTGACCGGGGTGGTGGTACGAGGCCAACTGGTGTGGTGGATCTGTCTCGACCGAAGGGGGCCGATCCATCAGGCTCGATAAATCGCGTCCAGGCCAATAGGAGGATTCTGCATGATCAGACATGTCGGCTTTTCGGCCTTGCCGCTGTTGCTTACATCGGCCCTGGCATTCGCAAATCCGGCCGGCGCCGCCGGCGATTATCCGACAGCGACGGTTGTCGAGTATGTACTCGGCTGCATGCAGACGAACGGCCAGACCCGTCGGGCGTTGGAGAGCTGTTCCTGCTCGATCGATGTCATCGCCTCGATCGTTCCCTTCGAGCATTATGAAAGGGCCGAGACCTTCAAGAGCATGTCCCTGACGACGGGGGAACGTTCGGGACTGTTTCGCGAAAGCGCGCCGGCGAAAGCCGCCGGCACTGAACTGAAGCGCGCGCAGGCGGAAGCAGACGTGCGCTGCTTTTGAACGCGTTGCGCACGCGGCTTCGAGACTTCAGAGTCCCGTGGCCTCCAGCGGCCATTGATTGCGAAACACCTTGCCATCGGTATCGATCGCTTCGACCTGGATTTCGCCGTCGCCGTGCGCCTTGAAATCGAACCGGAAATTGGGATCTTCCGAAATCGATATTCCACCTTCCATCGAGAGGATCGACCGGTCTGCCTGCGAGATCGACAGTTTCTGAACAAAATGCGCGGGGATGAAATACTGGGTCAGCGGATTGCGCTGCAGGCCTGAATTGTTCGGGTGCCGGATCATCAGCTGCAATTCCTGTGCCTTCGTCATCGTCTCTTGAGGCGGGAACTGGCGCAGCTTCATCTGCCCCATCGTCGCCTTCGCCTCATCCTGGTTCTTGACCGCCGGAGCCGAGCATCCGCCTGACGCCTTGACGAAGGTCTGAGCCATATGGAGTTCGCCGCCCTGCGTTTCTGCAATGGCGCGCAAATAGGAATAGTCGTTGACGCGCACGCGCGTCGACAGATGCGTCACGCCGGCATCCTTGCCGATCTGGAACGTCGCAGCCACCGGCGCCGGATTGACGTCGATGATCAAGGTGACGGATTTGATGCCGTCGGGCGCCTTGGCGGGGTTGATATAGATGTCGACGGGGACGATGGCGGCATCCTGCGCCCGCTTCGGCGCCTCGATCCTGACGACGCCGCTATCGACCAGAATTGCCCGATCGCCGAACACGTCGCCTTTCAGATCCTGCCAGATCATGTCCGAAGACGCGGTTGTCTGCTGTGCGTTGGCGGTTCCGGAGGAACCGAGGAGTGTACCGACGGACAGGATGATCGCGGCAAAGATAGCTGCGAGCGGCAAGGCTAGCTGCCGGCTCCGATAAGCATGGTCTTGCATTCCAATGCCTCCACCAATGTCAGAGAGGTGGTGCCCAGGCTGGCGTCGAGGATAAGCCTTTGACGATGCCTTGGCAAATCGATCCACCTCGTCGCGTCCAGCGCTTGTCGGTGTGATCTATTCCCATTCGAGTTCGGCAAAAGCGGCCGTCGCATTGCGCTCGTTATAGGCGTCGAACAGACGCCAATTGCCCCGTTCGCTTGCGCCGGCGGTCTTGACTGCCTCGCTGAGTGGCATCCCGTCGGCGATCGCCTTGCGAAGATCTCCCGCCAGAACCTCGAAATAGCGCCGTTCCGCCGTCAGCGCTTCCGGCCAGTCGGCCGGCACCGGGCCATGGCCCGGCACGACGCGCGCGGCGCCGATCGCGGCGAGCGCATCCATCTGGCGCAGCCAGCCGAGCAGCGACCCGTCGAGCGTCGGCAAGGAGCCGATGAAAACGAGATCGCCGGCAAACAGCGTTTGGGTCGCGCTGTCGAAAACGGTCAGGTCGTTGTCGGTGTGCGCCGCCTTCCATGCCCGCAATTCGAGCACGCGCCCGCCGAGATCGAGCTGCAGGCGATCATCGACCAGCATCATCGGCGGTATGATCTCGACCCCTTTCATGAGCGTATCGCCAATCTGTTGGCGAAAGCTTTGCAGGTAGAATGCGCCGCGCGCCTCGAGCGCACGCGGCAGATTGCGATGGCCGACGATGGTCGCGCCGATCTCCCGGAATGCCGCATTGCCGAAGATGTGGTCGGGGTGCATGTGGGTGTTGATCAGGTAGCGAACCGGCTTGGTGCTTATTTTGCCGATCGCTGCGATGAGCGCGTTCGCCTCGATCAAGCTGCCGCCGCTGTCGATGACGGCAACGGCGTCGGTGCCGACGACGACGCCCAGGTTCGAGATCGCACCCTGGTTGGCTACGTTCATCAATTCATCCACGCCCTGGAACGCGAAGACGCCGTCGGCGACCTTCCTGACCTTGAATTCAAGGCCGCCGGCAGCGGCAAGAGCGGCCCGCCCGAGGCAACAGGGCAGCATCGCGGCGCCGACTGCGGTGCAGGCGAAGCCGCTCACAAGCTTGCGTCGTACCCCATCGATCGGCATGGCTTCCCCCGATATGCATTGCGAACTGTTGGGCGATCAGGCCACGCCCGGAAATTTTTGATGGAACGACCGCGAGAGGTCGCTCATCACCTGTGGATTGCGATAGTGCCGCGGCAGCCTTACGTCGAACATGCCGAGCACATGGGCCGGCCGCTGCGCGAGTACGATGATGCGATCCGACAGCATCAAGGCCTCGCGTAGATTGTGCGTCACCATGAGGGCGGTCGTAGGCCGCGCCGACCACACGGTCAAAAGCAGGTGCCGAAGCCGCTCGGCGGTTCGTTCGTCGAGCGAGGCAAAGGGTTCGTCCAGGAAAAGCACCGCCGGCTCGGTGGCGAAGGCCCTGGCGAGTGCTGCCCTGCGCGCAAGGCCGAGCGAAAGCTCCGCCGGGTAGAGCGAGCGCATGCCGGCGAGACCGAGCGTGTCGAACAGCCCGTCGAGGTCCTTCGTTCTCAGGCTTTTCGGCAGCGCCAGCCTGACATTCTGCTCCACCGTCCGCCAAGGCAGCAGGATCGGCTCCTGGAATACGGCGGCGATGCGGCTCAAGCTTCCCTCCGGTAACTGGCCGCCTTCAGGCAATTGGAAGGAGCCGGAAAAGTCTTTGTCCAACCCAAGCAGGATGCGCAGCGTCGTGGTCTTGCCGCAGCCCGACGGTCCCAGCAAGCAGGCGAACTCGCCTTGCCGGACCTCGAAGGAAAGGTCTTGGAGCGCCGTAATCGAGACGCCCTGCGCGGACCTGAAAGTCTTTTCGGCGATGTCGACCCTAAGCGGGACGACGGCGCCAACGGGTTGCATGTCGTTCAACGGGCTGCACCAGAAGGAGTTCGATGACAAGCATCACCGCCACGAAAGCCAGCGTGTAGGCAAGAATGGCGGCGACGTCGAAAAGCTGGAAATAGAGATAGATCTGGAAGCCGACACCATTGGAGCGGCCGAGCAGTTCGACCACCAGCACGATCTTCCAGATGAGGGCGATGCCGGATCGTGAGGCGGCGGCAAGATAGGGCTGCAATTGCGGCAGCAGGACGTGGCGGATGCGGTCGAGGAGACCGAAGCGGTAGACGGCGGCCATTTCGGCATAACTCGGATCAAGCGCCTTGGCACCTTCGCGCATCGTCACCACGACGTTCGGGATCTTGTTCACGGCAACCGCTCCAATCGCGGCCGCTTCGTTGAGGCCGAACCAGATATAGGCGAGCACGATGACCACCAGCGCGGGAATGTTGAGAAACAGGATCACCCAGGGACTGAAGAATCGGTCTGCGCTGCGGTAACTGCCGAGGGCAACGCCGACGACCGAGCCGACGACCATGGCAATGACGTATGCCGCGGCAACCCGGCCGAGTGTGGCGCCGAGATGGTAAAAAAGGTCGCCGCTCGCCGCCTCCGCGAGCAACACCTGCCAGACCTGTCCCGGCCCTGGAAAGGCGCGGCTCGGCCAGGCATTTGCTGCAAAACCCCACAGCAGGCAAAGCCCGAGCAGAGAGACCGCGACCGTCAGCGCAGGTGTCAGCACCGTCGCAAAGCTGGATTGGCCGTCGGCCACCGCGCCAGGCGTGCGATCGCCGGTGTCAGGGGCGCTCATTTCGGGGGTTCCCGCCAGAACGTGCCGGGCGCCATTTCCGGCGCGCGGCCGACCAGCCTTTCGCCGCCGATCTCGGCCAGCACGCGATAGAGCTTGGCCGCATCGGCCGCATCCTCGGCGACGGGGCGTCTGGGAATGCCGTCGCGATAGCGATCACGCAGTTTTGCCAATTCCTTGCCTTGCGCACGGATAATCGGCGCAAGGCGCAGCCACTCATCGTCGGATCTGGCCAGCAAATCCTTGGACTGCGCGGAAGCCTTGATGAAGCCCCTGATAGCGTCCGGATTCTCATTCGCCCATTTGTCGTGGAAGACATAGCCGAGCGCCGACACCGCGCCCGAGGCCCCGAGCGCTTTCGCCGCGTCGTCGGCGCCGATCAGCCGACGAAAGCCGTTGGCCTCGAGCCGGGCGCAAAAATGCCAGAAATTGAGCACCGCATCGAGTTCGCCTTGCATCGCTTTTTCCGAAATCAGCGGCGGCGCGCCAAAGACGATGTCGCTGGTTGCCGGCAGGTCGAGGCCGTGATCGCGTCTGGCCAGCGCCTGGATCAGCAGCCAGCTTTTATCGAGAGGCCCGCCAGCGACACCGATCTTCTTTCCCTTGAGGTCGGCGATCGTGCGGATCGGCGCCCCCTCTTTCACCATGACCGCCCCGACAGCGGTCGAATAGGGGACCAATGCGAGGTCGACGCCTTCTGAGCGCTGGCGCGAGACCCACAGCCAGTCGGTCACGATCATGTCGATCGCTCCGGCCAGCATGGCGACGTTGGTTGCATCCTCGCCGGCGAAATCGACGACCTCCAGATCGATGCCGTTGGCTGCGTCGAATTTGTGGTGCTTCATAGTGCCAAGCGCCCAGCTCACGGTGCCGAATTTCAGCACGCCGATGCGGACTTTGCCCATAGCGAAGGAGGGGGTCATGACGAAGGAGCGTCTTGAGACAAGGGCCGCGGCCGTTCCAATGGCTGCCAGACGGAGCGTTCCTCGACGCGAAATCATCATGATGTCTCCTCCCGGGGCCGTAACAGCCGCGGCGCCGATCAGATCGCCCGGTCCTTGTTCGGGAAAGCGCATTTCCAGCGCTTGACCTTGAGGTTTGGGTGTTCCTGCGACCATTTTGCGATTTCGCTGGGCGCCAAGACCATACATTGGACGAGAGAGCCACGGCTCTCGAAATAGAGATGTTCGTCTCGGCAGTTGCCCGGATTGGCAATCAGGCAAACCGTCAATATGAGGTCGACCATATCCATTCAGCACCTCTTGCGCGCTTAAGACGCCCGCTTCGGCGAGATCCGGCCCGCTCTGCGAGCCTGGACAAAATCGCCGATTGCCGGAGTCCCGAGGTGCCCATGGAAAACCGGAATGGTTCGAGGCTACGCGTTCGCCTGATGGCCGTCAACAAAGGCGAACGGACAAGACGGCGTTCTACCGGAGCCAATCTGCGCCGAAACAAAAAACCCGCCTCGGAGGGCGGGTCGGTGGCGCAAATCAGCACCATGAATAAATTCCTAGCATAACTGCCGTCACAAAGCAATGAAAATATGAGGGCGATCGCTTCGGTTGCCTGCCGCTTGCCCAGTCTTCCAGCGTTGGTGGTTGGCGAAAGCCGAAGCGGCATCCAATCTCTCCGCAAGGTGGGAGATCGGCAGCTTCGCCGACTGCGCCTAAGGCGCCACCATCGGCAATTGGTCTGAAGCGATTGCGCTCTCCGGACTTCAGTATGGTTGACATCCCTCGTCTGCCGGGTAGCTTCCATCATGCAGGCGCCGCAACTCCACAAGGGAGAAGTTCTCGCTCTGCCATAAAACGACGCATGCCGATGAACAAACAACGGCCTGCGCAAATCGTCTAGGGCACCTTGACGATCAATGAGGAAATGCCATGCGTGCAATCGCATTTTTCGCCGTCGTGTCCGCTGCGACGTTCATCACGAACCAATCCCAGGCACAGGATGCCGCTGCGGGTGAGAAGGTCTTCGCCAAATGCAAGGCCTGCCACGTCGTCGACAAGGACCAGAACAAGATCGGTCCGTCGTTGAGCGGCGTTATCGGCCGGACGGCCGGCACGCATCCGGGGTTCAAATATTCCAAACCCATGACCGAGGCCGGTGCATCCGGCGTTAAATGGGATGAAGCCACGCTGACGAACTATCTTCGCGATCCCAAGGCCATGGTCAAAGGCACGAAGATGGCGTTTGCCGGCCTCAAGAAGGACGAGGATCTCGCCAACGTCATCGCCTATCTGAAGCAATTCTCCAAATAACCCGGTTTTTCCGCAGGAAATAACCCGGTTGTTCCGTTGGGAAATAACCCGGTTTTTCCGTTAGGAAATAGCCCGGTTTTTCCGCAGGATTAGCGCGACTTCGCCGGCCGTTCGAAACTGCGTTCGGCCGGCGCCCACCCTGGTGGTTGGCGCCGCCGATCAAGCGGCGTCTTGCAGCCTCCGCATGGCGGAAGGCAGGTCGAGCAGGCTGTCGCAAACGAGATCGGCGCCAAGCTCTTCGACGGGAATCTGGGTGTAGCCGCCACGCAGCAGGATGACGGGCATGTCGGCGGCTCGCGCGGCGGCCACATCGGCGCTGCTGTCTCCGACCATCAGCGTGTCGCGAGGTTCGACCTGAAGCTGGTCGAGCGCCAGCAGCAAAGCGTCGGGCGCCGGTTTCAACGATGTCACCGCATCTCCGCCGACGATCGCGCCGAGATAGTCCGTCAGCCCGAAATGCAGCAGGATTTCGCGAGCCGCCAGCTGCGGCTTGTTGGTCACCACGCCCATGGCTATTCCGCTCAAGTGGAAATGCGTGAGAACCTCCCTGACGCCGGGCATCAGCCTCGTTAGGCCGGTCAGATGTCTGCGGTAGATCGGCGCCATGACGCGGTTGGTCTCATCGAGCGCGCTGCCGAGGAGCGGCGTACCGGAAGCTGCGAAGGCTCGCTCGATCAGTTTCCTGACGCCGCCGCCGATCATCGCCTTGACCTGATCCAGGCGCAGCGGCGGCAGATCGCGGCCGGCCAGCAACTCGTTGACGGCCGAGGTGATATCAGGCGCCGAATCGACCAGCGTGCCGTCGAGGTCGAAGAGGATCGCCTTGGGCGATCGAAACGGCCTGCCCATGCCGACGTTCATGCGGCGTCCTTCCATTTGATCGAGCAGCCGATCGAAGCGATCTGGTCGAGCGGTCCGTCGCCGGTTCGGGCAATTTGCTTCATCGCCTCGAACAGGTCGCGCCTCAGCCCGGGCGGTCCGGCGTCGCGTCGCGCCGCGTCCAGCCGGCCGCGATATTGCAGCGTCAACTCGCTGTTGAGCCCGAAGAAATCCGGGGTGCAAACGGCTCCATAGGCACGCGCCACCGTCTGGCGCTCGTCGTGGAGGTAGGGGAACGAGAAGCCGTTCGTCCTGGCAAAGAGCTTCATGTTGTCGAAGGAATCATCCGGATAGGCGTCGGCATCGTTGGCGTTGATCGCGACAAAGCCGATGCCTTGCGCCTTGAGGTCGTTGGCATCGCGGACGATGCGTGAAATCACCGCCTTCACATAAGGGCAGTGGTTGCAGATGAAGGCCACCACCAGCCCGTTCGGGCCGGCGTGACTGAAGATCGAATGCGATTTGCCGTCGACGCCGGGCAAAACGGCATCGACGGCTTGCCAGCCGAAATCGCAGACTGGTGGGATTGCCGCCATAGTTGCCCTCCGATGAGACGGTTTACGCGGCTTTCCGGATCGCTCCGTCGGCCGCCTGTCTGATGGCGCCGATATTGGCGCGGTAGGCAGCCTCGGTGCCACCCCTAAAGATGGCCGAGCCGGCGACCAGCACATTGGCGCCGGCCGCGGTGACCAGCGGAGCGGTTTCGGGCGTGACGCCGCCGTCGATCTCGATGTCGATCGGGCGGTTGCCGATCAGTGCCTTGACCCGCCTGACCTTGTCGACGACCGCCGAGATGAAAGCCTGGCCGCCGAAGCCCGGATTGACGGTCATCAGGAGGACCAGATCGAGCCGGTCGAGCACATATTCGATGACGCTTTCCGGTGTCGACGGGTTCAGCGACACGCCGGCCTTCTTGCCGAGATTCCTGATTGCCTGCAGCGAACGGTCTAGGTGCGGCCCGGCCTCGGCATGCACCGTGATGATGTCGCAGCCGGCATCGGCGAAGGCGGCGAGATAGGCGTCGGCCGGCGCGATCATCAAATGGCAGTCGAAGATCTTGTCCGTCCGGTCACGGATCGCCTTGATCACCGGCGGACCGAAGGTGATGTTGGGCACGAAATGGCCGTCCATCACGTCGAGATGGATCCAGTCGGCACCGGCCCGAACGACCGTTTCGACCTCGTCGCCGAGCCTCGAGAAGTCGGCAGAAAGCACCGAGGGCGCGATGATTGTCTTAGTACCCATGGTCGTCGGCTCCCATTCTGTCTTCCGTTTGCAGTCGCTGCACGCCAACCGGCTCTCTTGTCAGCGCGCCTTCGTCTCCGGTTCGCCTTCGAGCTTGCCTTCCGCGAACACGCGGCTGCCGCGAATATCGGATTCTTCAATGGTGATAAGGTCGGTCTTCGTCAACGCCCGGTCGCGCGACGCGAAAAGCCGGTTGGCTTGGCGAAGCCGCGCCCGGTCGAGCCCGTTGCGGACCGAGCGCGCGTTGGAGAAATGCGGCAGCCGCATACGGATCGGAAGATACTCTTCGAGCGCCTTGGCCGCCGCCTCGCTAAGGCGGTAATTCTGTTCCGCCAGCATGATCTCGGCGATCGATTTGAGCTCGCCGACGCCGTAGTCGGGAAAATCGAGGTGGTGGGCGATGCGCGAGCGCATGCCGGGATTGCTGTCGAAGAAGCGGTCCATCTTGTCCTTGTAGCCGGCAAGAATCACAACCAGATCGTCACGGTTGTTCTCCATGCATTGCAGCAGGATTTCGATCGATTCCTGACCGTAGTCGCGTTCGTTCTCGGGCTTGTAGAGATAGTAGGCCTCGTCGATGAAAAGCACCCCGCCCATGGCGCGCTTGATCACTTCGCGAGTCTTCGGCGCGGTGTGGCCGACATACTGGCCGACGAGATCGTCTCGCGTCACCGCGACCATGTGGCCTTCGCGGACATAGCCGAGACGATGCAGGATTTCGGCCATCCTCAGCGCCACGGTGGTCTTTCCGGTGCCGGGATTTCCCGTAAAGTTCATGTGCAGCGTCGGCGCGCCCGAGGTCAGCCCGAACTTGCGGCGAAGCCGGTCGACCAGGAGCAGCGCCGCGATCTCGCGGATGCGGGTCTTGACCGGCTTCAGGCCAACGAGTTCGCGGTCGAGCTTGTCCATCACCTCGTCGATGTTGGAAGCCTCGAACTCGGCCTGCAGATCGACCGATTCGTCCTGCGCGGCAGCGCCCTTTGCTATCGCGTCCAGCATGGTTCGCCTAGCTCCGCTCGCCTTCGGGCCTGTCGGTCGCATAAGGCACGATCGAATAGCCCTGGCTGCGGCCGTCGCGCTCCTGGCGCAGCAGCCGGAAGCCGGGTTCGTTGGGCGGCCGGTTGACGATAAACGACATACGCGGCGCTTCCCAGCCCTTGGTCGAATCGAAGGCGGTGACCCGGACATACATGTTGGGCATGGCTTTGCGGCAATTGTTGACTTCAAGCAGGATGCCCGCCGGGTCCTTCAGGTCGAACATCGGGTTGCCGTACATTTCCCAATAGGTGTTTCGCGGATGCGGATCGTCGGTGTACTCGACGCTGACCGCCCAGTGGTTTTTCAGCGCGTATTTGATCTGCGCCGAAATCTGCTCATCGGTCAGGTCGGGCAGGAACGAAAACTGTCCCTGCGTGACCTTGTTTCCCGGATTGGTCATCATGGCGACGGTTCCTTTCGTCTAGAAGCTGGGCGTTGCGGTTGGCACGAAGTCGGCCGTGTCGGTCGATTCGTAGTTGAAGGTGACGTCCTTCCAGGTCTCCAGGGCCGCCTTCAGCGGCGTGCACCATCTGGCCGCCTGTTCGAGGATTTTGGTCCCTTCGCGCAGATAGTCGCGGCCCTCGTTGCGGGCGAGGATCATCGCCTCCAACGCGACGCGATTGGCCGTCGCGCCGGCCTGGATGCCGTCCGGATGGCCGATCGTGCCGCCGCCGAACTGCAGGATGACGTCCTCGCCGAGATAATGGATTAGCTGGTGCATCTGGCCGGCATGGATGCCGCCGGAGGCGACGGGCATCACCTTGTTGAGCGAGGCCCACTCCTGATCGAAGAACAGCCCGGTTTCGAGGTTCTGCGGCGTGCGCTCCTCGCGCAGCGTGTCATAAAACCCCTTGATCATCAGCGGGTCGCCTTCCAGCTTGCCGACCACCGTGCCGGCATGGATGTGATCGACGCCGGCCATCCGCATCCATTTGCAGATGACGCGAAAATTCATGCCGTGGTTCTTCTGGCGCGAATAGGTCGAGTTGCCGGCGCGGTGCAGGTGCAGGATCATGTCGTTGCGGCGTGCCCACTTGGCCATCGACTGGATCGCCGTGTAGCCAATGACGAGGTCGATCATGACGATGCAGGAGCCAAGCTGTTTTGCGAATTCGGCGCGCTCGTACATCTCCTCCATCGTGCCGGCGGTGACGTTGAGATAATGGCCCTTGACCTCACCGGTGGCGGCAGACGCCTTGTTCACAGCCTCCATGCAATAGAGGAAACGGTCGCGCCAGTGCATGAAGGGCTGCGAGTTGATGTTCTCGTCGTCCTTGACGAAGTCGAGGCCACCCTTCAGCGCCTCGTAGACGACGCGGCCGTAGTTGCGGCCTGACAAGCCAAGCTTCGGCTTCGTCGTCGCGCCGAGCAGCGGCCGGCCGAACTTGTCGAGCCGCTCGCGTTCCACCACGATGCCGGTCGCCGGGCCCTGGAAGGTCTTGAGGTAAGCCACCGGGATGCGCATGTCCTCGAGCCGCAAAGCCTTGACCGCCTTGAAGCCGAACACGTTGCCGATGATCGACGCAGTCAGGTTGGCGATCGAGCCCGGCTCGAACAGGTCGAGGTCATAGGCGATATAGGCGAAGTACTGCTGCTCGGTCTTGGTGCCGGGACCGGTGTTCGGCACCGGCTCGGATCTGAACGCCTTGGCGCGGTAGAGCTCGCAGGCGGTCAGCCTGTCGGTCCACACCACGGTCCATGTCGCGGTCGAGGATTCACCGGCGATGGCGGCGGCCGCCTCCTCGTGGTCGACGCCGGGCTGAGGCGTGATCCGAAACATGGCGATCAGGTCGGTTTCCTTGGGCCGATAGTCCGGCTCCCAATATCCCATCTTTTTGTAGGGGATGACGCCCGACTTGTAGCGTTCCTTGCCTTCCTTGAGCGTGCCCGCTGACGGCATGTCGATCTTGTTCATGACAGGTCTCCTGTTTGCCGCTCAGGCGGCTTTCGCGGTTGCGATTTGCGGGTCGAGCTTTCCCGCGGCGTAACGTTTGGCCATCTCGTCCATGGCGATGACCCTGATCTTCGAAGCGTTGCCCGCGGTGCCGAAGCGCTCAAAACGATCGCGGCAGAGGTCGCGCAAGGCGTCCATCGCGGGTTTCAGGAATTTGCGCGGATCGAATTCGCGCGGGTCCTCCGTCGCGACGCGGCGGAACTGCCCGGCCATGGCCATGCGGCAATCGGTATCGATGTTGACCTTGCGCACGCCGTAGCGGATGCCGCGTTCGATCTCCTCGACCGGAACGCCAAAGGTCTGGGGCATTTCGCCGCCATACTTGTTGATGATGTCCTGCAGTTCCTGCGGCACCGAGGACGACCCATGCATGACCAGATGGGTGTTGGGCAGCTTTTCGTGGATCGCCTCGATCACCTGCATGGCGAGAATGCCGCCGTCGGGCTTGCGGCTGAACTTGTAGGCGCCGTGCGAGGTGCCGCAGGCGATCGCCAGCGCGTCGACCTGGGTGGCGGTGACGAAATCGACGGCCTGATCGGGATCGGTCAAAAGCTGGTCGTGGGAAAGCGCACCTTCGGCGCCGTGGCCGTCCTCGGCCTCGCCCTGACCGGTTTCAAGCGAGCCGAGCACGCCGAGCTCGCCTTCGACGGAAGCGCCGACCCAATGCGCCATGCGGGCGACACGTTCGGTGATGGCGACGTTGTAATCGTAGCTCGCCGGCGTCTTGGCGTCCGCCATCAATGACCCGTCCATCATCACCGAGGTGAAGCCGTGGCGGATCGCCGAAAGACAGGTGGCTTCGTTGTTGCCGTGATCCTGATGGATGCATAGCGGAATGGCCGGATGCATTTCGGTCAACGCCTCCATCATTTTGGCCAGCATGATGTCGTTGGCATAGGAGCGGGCGCCGCGCGAAGCCTGGATGATGACCGGCGCGTCACAGGCCTTGGCCGCCTCCATGATGGCAAGGCCCTGTTCCATGTTGTTGATGTTGAATGCCGGTACTCCGTAGCCGTGCTCGGCGGCATGGTCGAGAAGCTGGCGAAGGGTGATGCGGGCCATTGTCGGGTCCTCTTAGCTGCGGAAATTGGGCTAGATGATGAGCTTCAGCGCCGTTGCGGCGACGGCTTCGGGCGTGATGTCGAAATGCCGGTAGAGATCCGGGGCAGGGGCGCTGGCGCCGAAACCCGCCATGCCAATGAACGCGCCGGTGTCGCCGATCCAGCGGTCCCAGCCGAGCCGTGCTGCGGCTTCGATGGCAATGCGCGGCGCCGAGCCGAGGACGGCCTTGCGGGTATCCGCATCCTGTTCCTCGAAGAGCTCCCAGCATGGCATCGAGACGACCGCGGCGGCGACGCCGTGCTCGGTCTCCAGCCGTTCGGCGGCGGCAACGGCGATCTCGACTTCCGAACCGGTGGCGATCAGCGTCACGGCGCGGTGCTCGGTTGGCTCGCGCAGGACGTAGGCGCCCTGGCTGGTCCGGTTCTCCTCGCTGTGTGCCTCCTCTCTGTGTGCTTGGCGCAGCATCGGCAGGTTCTGGCGCGAGAGCACCAGCACGCTCGGGCGGTTCTTGCTCTTCAGCGCCAGTTCCCAGCACTCGGCCGTCTCGATGATGTCGGCCGGACGGAAGACATTGAGGTTCGGCGTGGCCCGCAGCATTGCCAGGTGCTCGACCGGCTGGTGGGTCGGGCCGTCCTCGCCGAGGCCGATGGAGTCATGCGTCATCACATAGATCACTCGCTGGCCCATCAGCGCCGAGAGCCGCATCGCGCCGCGCGCATAGTCGGCGAAGCACAGGAACGTGCCGCCATAAGGCACGAAGCCGCCATGCAGCGCGATGCCGTTCATGGCCGCGGCCATGCCGTGCTCGCGGATACCGTAGTGGATGTAGCGGCCGGCATACTCATCAGGCGCTATGCGATCCATGCCCTTGGTGATCGTCAGGTTCGAATGCGTCAGATCGGCCGAGCCGCCGACTGTCAGGTCGGTTGCGGCGTTGATTGCGCCGAGCGCCATTTCGGAGGCCTTTCGCGTTGCGACCTTGGTCGCCTTCTCGGCATGCTCCTTGCGGAAGGCACCGAGCGCTTCGAAGACCGCGTCGGGCAGGTTGCAGGCGATCGCGCTCTCGAAGGCCTCACGCCGCGGCGAGGCGGCAAGCCGCTGCTCCCAGGCGCGCCGTGCCGCTTGGCCGCGGCCGGCAATTTCGCGCCAGGTGAAAAGGATGTCGTCCGGCACCTCGAACGGCGCATAGGCCCAGCCGATGTTTTCGCGCGTCGCGGCGATCTCCGCATCGCCTAGTGGCGCGCCATGCGTCTTTTCCGAGCCGCCCAGATTGGGCGCGCCCTTGCCGATCACCGTGCGGCAGGCGATCAGGGACGGCCGATCCGACTGCTGTGCTGCTTCGATTGCCGCAGCGACGGCCTCCATGTCGTGACCGTCCACCGACTGGACATGCCATCCGGCGGCCTTGAACCGGGCCGGCTGGTCCATCGATGTCGACAGCGAGGTCGGTCCGTCGATCGAGATCGCATTGTCGTCCCAGAAGACGATCAGCCGGGAGAGCTTCAGGTGACCGGCAAGGTCCATCGCCTCGTGGCTGATGCCTTCCTGCAGACAGCCGTCGCCGGCGATGACGTAGGTGAAATGGTCGACGAGATCGGCGCCGTGGCGGGCAGCAAGCATACGCTCCGCCAGCGCCATGCCGACGGCGGTCGAAATGCCCTGTCCGAGCGGGCCGGTCGTCGTCTCGATGCCGAGCGCATGGCCATATTCGGGATGTCCGGCGGTGCGGCTGCCCAGCTGGCGAAACCGCTGCAATTCCTCGATCGGCATGTCGTCGAAGCCGAGCAGGTAATGCAGCGCATATTGCAGCATCGAGCCGTGCCCGGCCGAAAGCACGAAGCGGTCGCGATCGGGCCAGCTGGGCGCCGACGGATCGATGTTGATGAAGCGGCTGAACAGCACCGTCGCGACATCGGCCATGCCCATCGGCATGCCCGGATGGCCGGAATTGGCCTTTTGGACGCTGTCCATCGCCAATGCGCGAATGGCATTGGCCATGTCGCGCTCCGAGACGGCGGCGACAGGCTTCAAAGCTGCGGCTTGGCTGTTCATGGCGTCCTCCTCACGACACACGGTTCTTGCGTTCGATCAATTGCAGGATCAGCGGCGTCAGGATCAGCTGCATGGCAAGGTCGAGCTTGTTGCCTGGCACCACGATGGAATTCGGCCGCGACATGAACGAGTCGTGGATCATCGAAAGCAGGTAGGGGAAATCGATGCCGCGGGGATTGGCGAAGCGGATGACCAGCATCGATTCGTCGGGCGTCGGAATCCAGCGCGCGATGAATGGGTTGGACGTGTCGACGATCGGCACGCGCTGGAAGTTGATGTCGGTCTGCGAGAATTGCGGGACGATGTAGCGGACATAGTCCGGCATGCGCCGCAGGATCACGTCCATCACCGCCTCGGTGGAATAGCCGCGCGTTGCACGGTCGCGGTGGATCTTCTGGATCCATTCGAGGTTTATCACCGGCACCACACCGATCTTGAGGTCGGCGTGCCTGGCCAGGTTGATCTTGTCGGTGACGACGCAGCCATGCAGCCCCTCGTAGAAGAGCAGGTCACTCGCAGGGAATTCGCGCCATTCGGTAAAATGCCCCGGCGGCGTGCCGTACTGCTTCTCCTCGTCCTCGTCATGGATGTAGGTGCGGGTCTTTCCGGTTCCCCGGCGGCTATATTCCTCAAATACCTCTTCGAGGATTGCGAGTTCGTTGGCTTCGGCATTGAAGTGGGTGAAGTTCGGATTGCCGGCCTTTTCTTGCTCGGCCACCTTTGTCTTCATCGTGGCGCGGTCGTAGCGGTGAAAGGCATCGCCTTCGATGAAGGCGGCTTCGATATTCTCGCGCCGGAAGATCAGATCGAAGATGCGCTTGACCGAAGTGGTGCCTGCGCCCGACGACCCGGTGATGGTGATGATGGGGTGCTTTGCCGACATGGTGCTCAGGCCCTGAACAGGCCGCGGCGGCTGAACAGCGGCGCACGCTCGCCGATGGCGCTGGGCTCGGTGTGATAGCGGGTGATGCGCGCGACTTCCCGCGCCGATCCGAACACGACAGGCACGCGCTGATGCAGGCTCTCGGGTTCGATTTCGAGGATGCGGGTGATCGTATCGGTGGCGGCGCCGGCCGCCTGTTCTATGAGATAGGCGATCGGGTTGGCCTCATAGACGAGGCGCAGCCGTCCCTGGCGGTAACCCTTGCGCTTGTCGCCGGGATACAGGAACACACCGCCGCGCATCAGTATGCGGTAGCAGTCGGCGACCAGGGAGGCGATCCAGCGCATGTTGAAATCCTTCTCTCGTGGGCCTTCGACGCCTTCGAGGCAATCGTCGATGTAGAGCCGCACCGCCTCGTCCCAATGCCGGTAGTTGGCGGCGTTGATGGCGAACTCCTGGGTGCGCTGCGGGATGATCCGGCTCTCATAGGCCTGGACGAAGGTGCCGAGCCTAGTCGAGAGAACGAAGACATGCGTGCCGCTGCCGAGCGACAGAACCAGCGCCAGCTGCGGCCCGTAGATGAAGAAGCCGGCGCCCAGCTGGTTCACGCCTGCCTGCAAAAAAGAGGCGGCCGGATTTCCGTCCGGCGCGCCAGTTGCAGGGAGGCCAGTTGCAGGGAGGAGCGAGAAGATCGTTCCAATCGACACGTTGGTGTCGATGTTGGAAGAGCCGTCGAGCGGGTCGATGGCGATGGCGAGAGGCGCCTGCCTGTCGAGCAGGACCGGCTGTTCCAGTTCCTCGGAGGCGTAGAACGCGACCGGAGCGTGGCGCATGGCGTCGAGGAAGATGTCGTCGGCGAAGATGTCGAGGTCCTTCTGGATGTCGCCGTCGACATTGGCGCCGCGGGTCCCGGCAAAGGCGGTGCCTAGCACCCCTTGGTTGATGGTGTTGCGGATCTTGGTGGCGGCCTGCGTCAGCTGACGGATGGTTGCTACGACTGCCGAGCGCAGTTCGTCCGGTTGGCCGAGATAGGAATTCAGAAAAGCATCGAGCGTTGCCGCTGGCATCGTAACCTCCCGCTCCAGCCGTATCTCCTCGGATCGGCCGGATTGGGGAAAGAGAACAAACGGCACTGAATAAGTAAAATTCAATAACTTTACTTCTGCAGTAAAAAAATTTTAGTATGCCGTATGAGAAACCTCACGCTCAAGCAATTCAGGACCGTCCAGGCGATCATCAGTTACGGGAAAATCGTCAGTGCAGCCAAGGTGTTAGGCCTGTCTCCTCCAGCGGTGACAATCCAGTTGCGGCAAGTGGAGGAGGAGTTCCAACTGGCCTTGTTCGACCGGACCTCGGACGGCATGCGTCCCACTGCCGCAGGCCTGGCTTTCGTCGAGACGGCGCAGGCGATCGAAGAGCGGCTTCGCCTGCTCGAAGACAAGATGGATGCGATCAAGGGCGTGCGCATCGGCAGCTTGAGGCTCGGCGTCGTTTCTACCGCCAAATATTTCGCGCCGCGGCTCATGGCCGGCTTCATGAAGGAACATCCCGACATCGACATGCGGCTTGCCATCGGCAACCGCGCCGAAACCATCGACAGGCTGAAGAACCACGACATCGATATCGCGCTGATGGGACGCCCGGCGAAGGAAGTCCCGGTGCGGGCCTCGGTGTTCGGCGATCACCCGCTGGTCATCATCGCGCCGCCCGACCATCCGCTGGCATCGGCCCGCGAGATATCCAAGGAGCGGATCGCCGAAGAGCATTTCCTCATTCGCGAGCCCGGCTCTGGCACGCGCATCTCGCTGGAAATATTCCTGAGCGACGTGCCCGGCCGCATCGACGATCTCGGCGTCGAGATGGGCTCGAACGAAACGATCAAGCAGGCAGTGATGGCCGGGCTCGGCATCGCCTTCATCTCAGCCCACACCATCGCCGCCGAAACCGAAGCCGGCCGGCTGGTCATCCTCGACGTCGTCGGCATGCCGATCCGCCGGCAATGGTTTTCGGTGATGCGCAGCGATCACGCGATCTCGCCGGCCATGGCGACGTTCCACGATTTCCTGATGCGCAAGGGCGCGATGTACCTGCCCCTGTTCGGCAAGCTCTACCCGCACGACGAGCCGGCGATCGTTGGCGTTAGATAAGCGATCTGTTATGTTGCAGTGCGAAAAGAACATGTTATGTTGCAGTGCGAAAGAACAGGGGCCACGTCCTTTCCACCCGTAAGCGATCTGTATGTGCGACCCCTGCAGACTGGTCGGTATTTCGGAAACCTCCCGGGCATGGGGTTCGGGAATTCGATGGGGACAAGGGGTAATGCTTTACACGCTCGTTATGATGGTCTGCCTGACGGATGTGCCGCAGAGCTGCGAACAACGCGAACAGATGGTGGACGGCCTGGCGATGAATCCCGGGACCGCCTTCATGCAGGCGCAGCCGCTGGTCGCCCAGTGGATCGAGACGCATCCCGGTTATTTCGTGCGGCGCTGGCGCGTGCTGCCCGGCCGGGAATCGTGAGATCCGCCGCGGAGATCGAATGAGGTTCTACTTCTTCTTCGCGGCGAGCGTTTCCGAGACGACCTTGGACAGTTGATAAAGCCGCTGCTCGATTATCGTCGGCACCTCACAGACGTAAGTCAGCGATTGGACGCGTTCGTTGAAAATTCGTGTTGCGAATTTCAGCTGTTCGGTTCGCCGCTCGACCTCGTCGGGATCCGCACCCGGTTTTTCCCGCAACGCATCGACGTCGGACGCTTCCTTGCGCAAGGCGGCGGCCATTTCGAGCTGTTTGTGGGCGTAGCGGGCAATACCTGAGATCACGTGCGAACGCTCGGTGTCCATGTGATCGAACATGCCTTGCACCAGCATCGCCATTTTCGGCGCAAGCTGCTCGGCCGGCAGGGCGGCGGCGAAATCCCTAATCTTCTTTTGGGCTTCGGTAATCGGCAACCGCCGGGCCGCCACCTCCGCGACCAGGGCGGAGACGGCAGGGTCCTTCGACAGATCCTTCGCCGCTGGGGGAAGTTCCGGCCCGTTCCAGATCTGGCCGAGCGAGAGTTGCGGCACCTTGCGCTGTATGCAGGGCCAGTCCGGATCGTTGTTCGCCGCCGCCTTGGCGTTCATGCTCGGCGCGAGCATGGCGGCCACAGCCAGGCTGCGAACAAGGCTCATTCGTGCCATCAGGCATTTCCTCCCGTGTCCTGTTTCCGGCTTATCAGGCCGCGCGAAGGGTCGTAGGCGATGATGGCGGCGGCAAGGAACAGAACCGTGCAGCCGGCAACGACGCCCAGCGACAGCCAGTCAATCTGGCCGTAGAAGGCGAAGCGGATCAGTTCGACCGCATAGGTGAACGGATTGGCGAGGCAGATTTTGTGGAGCAGCGGGCTCGCCTCCTGGATGCGCCACAAGGGATAGAGCGCCGGAGAGGCAAAATAGCCGGGAAAGATGACGAAGTTCATGATGCCGGCGAAATTTTCGAGCTGCTTGATCATCGAGGACAAAAGCATGCCGAGAGCGCAAAGCATCATGCCCGACAGGAACAGCGCCGGCAGCACCATGAGATAGCCGATCGGCGGCGCCTTGACGCCCCAGAACCAGGCAACGATCAGGAACGCGTAGACCTGCGCGATCGATACGGCGACGCCGGCGAGCATCTTCGACACCAGCAGGAACCAGCGCGGGAAGGGGCTGACCAGCAGGGTGCGCATGTTACCCATCTCGCGGTCATAGACCATCGACAGCGAAGACTGCATGCCCGAGAACAGCAGGATCATGCCGCACAGGCCCGGCGTGATGTAGACCTCGTAGAGCACGTAGGTCTTGTAGGGCGGGATGATCGATACACCGAGCACCTGCCGGAATCCGGCGGCAAAAATGAACAGCCAGATGAGCGGCCGAACCAGCGAGGATATGAAGCGCTCGCGCTGGTGCAGGAAGCGCAGACACTCCCGCAGGACGACGCCTTTGAGGCAGATGAGATAGTGGCGAAGGCCGAATTTTTCGAACTTCACCGGCATCATGGCGGCGACTTTTCCAGGCATTGCGGGAGCGCTCATGGCGATATCTCCGCGGCGCCGGCCGCCTCGATGCGGCTGAGCCTCGAAAAGGCGTCGCGGATCGAATTGGCGCCGCTCGTCCTGACGACATCGGCCACCTTGCCCTTGGCGACCAGCTCGCCTTGCCGCAAGACGACGACATGGTCGCCGTCGTCAACCTCATCGATCAGGTGCGTCGCCCACAGCACGCCCATGCCCTCGGTTTCGATGAGCTTGCGGATGGTGGCGAGAATGCCGGCGCGCGACTGGATGTCGAGACCGACGGTCGCCTCGTCGAGCAGCAGCAGGGCAGGGCGGTGGAGCAGCGCCCTGGCGATCTCGATGCGTCGCATCTGGCCGCCGGAAAGACTTCGTGCCTTGTCATGCTGACGGCCCGGCATGTCGACTATGTCGAGCAGCGCGGCAATGCGCTGCCTCGCCTCGCGTCCGCCAATGCCATGCAGCGAGGCGTGGTAGGAGAGGTTTTGGTGGACGCTGAGATCGAGGTCGAGCGTGCGGGCCTGGAACACGATGCCGACACGCCTGAGCGCTTCGCCCGAAGCGCGGCTGACGTCATGGCCGAAGATGCGGATGGATCCGCGGCGCGTGTCGTAGAGATGGCTGATCAGCGAGAACAGAGTTGTCTTGCCGGCGCCGTTGAGGCCGAGAAGAACGGTGAAAGTCGCCGGCGCGATCGAGAATGAGACGTCGTTGAGCGCCCGCTTCGGACCATAGGAATGGCTGACGCCGGCGACATCGAGCGCCGCCACCCCATCTCCTGGTCCGCTTGTCCTCACATGCTGCACGCCGGCTCGCTCCTTGTCGATAGTCTAGCACACCGCGAGTCTGGCACACCGGGAGTCTGGCACGCCAGGCCCGATCGCGCAGGTCTTTCCGGTGCCCCTACTTGATCGTGATCGTGCCTTTCATGCCTTTGTCGGCGAGGTCGGGTACCGACCATGTGTAGATGCCGGGTCTCACGGTTGTGAACTGTACCTGGATGGTGCCGTCGGCGTCGAATTCGAGCCATGCGGGTGCGCCGTTCATGTGCACTTCGAGGTCATTGATGACGATCTGATTGTTCCACACATTGCGGAAGAGATCGGTATGGAATTTGTACTCCAGCCCGCCCGCCGCGGTGATCTTCCAGCGATAGCCCTGGCCGGCGATCAGCTGGAAATCCTTCTGGTTGGCGGTGAACTGGTCTTCCTTGGTGCCGAGGATAAGTTCCGGCACGTCCTTGCTGGCCCGGGTTGCCTTCTCGGCTTCGGGGCTGGCCTCTGTTTTGGTGGCCGCACCGGCGGCATCGTCATCGTCGTCGCTGTCCTGCGCCCAGACCTGGCCCTGCGCGAGTGCCATGCCCACCAATGCAGCGAAAGCGACTACCCGAAATTTCCGCATGATTTCCTACCCTTCTGCTGTTTTTCTGCCTGTTTGATTCAATTGGGGGTTGCTTCAATTAGGCGAGACGACGACACCCCACGGCAGCGCGCCGACGGTGACCGACTGCACCGGCTCGTCCGTCGCCACGTCGATGAAGGTGATGTCGTTCGACACGCCGTTGGTCGAGATGATGGTCTTCTGGTCCGGGGTTAAGGCGAGCTGCCAGACGCGTTGGCCGACCAGCACGTATTTCTCGACCTCGTATGTCTGCGTATTGATCACCGCGACGCGGTTGGCCGGTCCGAGCGCCACATAGGCTTTCTTGCCGTCGGCGGTGATGCGCACACCGACCGGCTGGATGGATTCTGCCCTCAGGCCTGATATCTCGAAGGTGATCTTCTGGACGACTTCGCGCGTTTGATTGTCGATCACCGAAACCGTGCCACCGATCTCGGCACTCACCCAGGCCTGCTTGCCGTCGGGCGTGAACTCGACGAAGCGCGGGCGCGCATCCACCAGCACGTTGTCGGTGATCTCGTGGCTCGACGTATCGATGAAATGCGCCATGTTCGTCGTTTCCGACGTGTTGACCATGGTCTTTCCGTCCGGACTGATGCCCATGCCCTCCGGCTCGACGCCGACCGGGATTTCGGCCAGCACCTTCTTGCCCTCTATGTCGATGACGGTGACGAGATTGTCGTCCTCATTGGCGACGTAGAGCGTCTTGCCGTCAGGCGAAAGCACGAAGAGTTCCGGGTCGGGCCCGGAAGGCAAAGTATCGACGATTTCAAGAGTTGCCGTGTCGATCACCTCGATCGAATCATCGTCGCTGGCGCAGAGATAAATGTGCTTGCCGTCATGCGAGATGGTGATGCCTCGCGGCCGCTGCCCGACATTGACGGTCTTCACGACCTGCATCGTCGCAGTGTCGACGACGGTCATCGTGTTGTCTTTCTCGTTGGAGACATAGGCCATGTAGGCCGACGCCGGACCGGCCATGAAGCCGGTCGCCAGAATAGCGAGCGCGTAAGCTCCTCTTTGCACTGAAATTCCCTCCCAATCGGTTCTACTTAAGCACGCATTTCGTTTCCGGCTCATCGACCCCGAGCGTATCCAGCTCGGATACCTGGTGCAGAAAACCTTCCTGCGGCGATGTCGAGACGACCGACCTGTTGTCGCCGAGGAAGATCGGCTGCCGCAATTGCTGGTTCCACTTGCGGAAGGTCAGTTTCTGCCCCTTGAAGGCAGCGATCGAAAAATCGTCGGAGCGGATGAAATCGGCCATCTTCCGGGGGTCGGCGCCCTGCGTGCGGGTCGCCGCCTCGCCGAGGATGCGCACCGCGGTCCATGCCGCCATGTCCTTCGACACCATACGGCGGCCGTTTGCCTTGACGAAGCGGTTCTGGATCTGGGTGCCGCCCCATTGCTCGCTGGCCGGATGCCAGGCCGACGGGGCGAGGCCGGCGGTGCCGGCGACCGGCCGCGGAATCCAGGTGCGGAACGGCACGTAGGTGCCGAACACCTCGCTTTCGTCGGCGACCAGCAACACATCGTGCTCCGGCAGGTCCTGGGTGAAGACAGGCATCTGCCGCTGGATCTGGACGACGCCGGAATCGGTCCGCCGTGCCGTGCCGGTGTCCTTGAATTCCTTTTCGCCGACGATCTCGCCGCCGAAGCGCGTCGCCGCCCGGCGCAGCGCCTCGGCAAAAAGCTGGTCGCGCTCGTGCGAGCCGTAGATCAGCACCCAGCGCCGCCATTGCTTCCAGATGAGATATTGCGCCAGCCCGTCGGCCAGCATGCTGCGCGTCGGGATGGTGTGGAAGATGTTGGCGCGGCATTCCTCCTCGCGAAGACTGTCGTCGGTGGCGCCGGCATTGAAGATCAACACGCCGTTGTCGCGGGCAAGATCGGCGATCGACAGCAACTGCCTGGCCGAGAGGTCCGCGACCACATAGCGGTCGCCTTTGGCGATCATGTCCTTAAAGGCCGGAACGACATCCGCATCCGGCTTTACCTCGGTCACGTCGAGGCTGAATTTCTGGCCGAGGAAGCTGCCGGTCGTGTTGTTATCGGCAATCGCCACATTGCCGCCGGCAACGCCTTCGTCGCGCGGCGGGACGTCGAGCACCGACAAGGCCAGCTGCGGCGCATAAGCGCGCAAATAGCCTATCTTGATTTCGGTTATCTTTTTTTCCGGCTTGGCCGTTGCAGCCGGTTGCTCGCCGGTCGCTTCCTGGGCTACCGCGCCGGGAACGTTGACGGTCAACGAAAAAAAGCACAAAAAAGCCGCGAGAGTGCACGGCACCGCGCTCGTCATCGATAAAATTACCCGTTCTTGCGCTAAAGTCCGATTGTTGTCGGACCGTCGCGAAGTCAAGGTGCCCGCAATGAGCTTAGCTGACCCGCAAAATTTATCAAACCCTGAAAGTGGACTTCTCGCGTCTGCTTTAGTGCCATGCCTTCTCGCCGGAACGGCAACTGGGCGGATTTCGGTATTCGGGCCCGAAAGCGTCCTGTCCCTCCTGCCGGAGAAAATCCAATGACCAGAATGCTGGGCAGTGTCACCGGCGCCGACGAGGCGGAGATCGCGCTTTCAGGCGGCGTCGATATCGTCGACCTGAAGAATCCGAAGGCGGGAGCGCTGGGCGCGGTATCGACGCAAACCATCCGTCGGACGATTTCGTTCATCGCCGGCCGGGCGCCGGTCAGCGCAGTCTGCGGCGATCTGCCGATGGAACCCGAAACGATCCGCGCCAAGGCCGAAGAGATCGCTGCCACCGGCGTCGATTACGTCAAGATAGGCTTCTTTCCGTCGGCAAAAGCCGCTGCCTGTGCGGAAGCGCTCGCGCCGCTCGCCGCGCGAACGAAGCTGATCGCCGTGCTTTTCGCCGATCTGGCGCCGGACTTCGAGCTTTTGCCGGTGTTTGCCAAACATCGCTTCCATGGCGCCATGGTCGACACCGCGAACAAGGCAAACGGCCGGCTGCTCGACCATCTGCCGCCCGAGCGTATCCCGGGCTTCGTCGATCGAGCCAAATCGCTCGGCCTGATGGTTGGCCTGAGCGGATCGCTGGAAGCCCCCGACATTCCGCGCCTGTTGCCCTTCGCTCCCGATTTTCTCGGTTTTCGCGGGGCGCTGTGCGGCCATTCCGGCCGCGCCGGCTCGATCAGCGCCGAGGCGGTTTCGCAGATCCGCGAATTGGTGCCGGCAGAATCCCGGGCCGGCGGTCCGTCGAGCATCGACTACCGGCTGCTGGCGGCGAGGGGTTATTCGCCGGGCACCGACCCGACATTGGGCACCGACAAGATCTTCGTGCGGGACTTTGTCCTGCCGGTCCAGATCGGCGCCTACAGCTTCGAGCACGGCCATACGCAGAAGGTGCGTTTCGATGTGACCGCCGACGTGCTGCAGGTCACCGACCATCCCGAAGACATGCGCCATGTGTTCTCCTACGACATCATCATGGACGGCATCCGCACCATCGTCGCGCGGGGCCACATCCAGCTCAGCGAGGCCCTGGCCGAGCAGGTGGCGACGTATATTCTGGAGAACCCGCGTGTCGTGCGCGTCACGGTAAGGGTGGAAAAACTCGAACTCGGCCCAGGCGGCGTCGGCGTCGAGATCGAACGCAAGCGCCAAGCGGCAAGCCGTGGCGTTGCCCCCGGCCCAGCCGGCCGAAAAGACCAAAGCGCTGTTTCCCAGCCGCGACAGGAAAGGCCCGAGGCCAGGCGCGCCGTGGTCAAGCCGATCGTCGTCAAATTGGGCGGCAGCACGGTCCATGCGGCGGAAATGGCGCGCTGGATCGCGGCGCTGGCGGGGTCCACGCTGCCGATCGTCATCGTGCCGGGCGGCGGCCTCTTCGCCGACCAGGTGCGCGAGACGCAGATGCGCATGGATTTTTCCGACACCGCCGCCCACGCCATGGCGATCCTCGCCATGGAGCAGTTCGGCCAAATCATCCTCGACCGGGACGAAAGGCTGGTGCCGGCACGGTCTCTGGAAGAAATGGTGCAAGCGTTGGACGCCGGGAAGGTGCCGGTGTGGCTGCCGTCATCCTTGGCCCTGCCGGCGCCGGACATTCCGGCGTCCTGGGATATTACCTCCGATTCCCTTGCCGCTTGGCTTGCCGGCAAGCTCGGCGCGAAGGCGCTGCTGCTGATCAAGCAGACCGGCGCGTTCTTCGGCAGCGACACGATCGACAGCCTGGCAGTCAGAGGTATCGTCGATGCCGGCTTTGCCGCCATGCTGCCCGACGGCGTCGATGTCCATCTCGCCGGCCCGAAAGATGCAGCCGAAGCCGGGACGATGCTCGCGGCGGGCAATCTGCCGGGCATGGCGATCGCGGCCCCGATCCGGCCGGCAAGAAAAGCAGGGTAGGCGATGGCGAAGCTGCATACGCCGCGCTGGGCATGGGTTCTGACCGGTTCCGGTCATTTTTTTACGGAGAGCTTCGCACTCATTCACCAACTCGAACATTGCGATGTCTTCGTGTCGAAAGCAGCCAACGAAGTGCTGCGCATGTACAAGCTCAAGCTCGATTTCCCGGAGACGACGCGCGTGCTGCACGACAAGACAGCGAGCGCGATCCCGGTCGGCGAATTCTATCACGGCGTCTATCACACAGTCGTGGTGGCGCCGGCCAGTTCCAACACGGTCGCCAAATGCGTGCACGGCATTTCCGACACGCTCGCCACCAATGTCTTTGCCCAGGCGGGCAAATGCCGGGTGCCGGCCATCGTCTTTGCCTGCGACACCGCGCCGGAACTCGAAACCATGGCGCCGCACGGTTTGGTCAAGGTCTATCCGCGTAGGATCGACCTGGAGAATACCAGACAATTGAAGAGCTTCGAGCGGACCGAGGTGGTCGAGTCGCTCGCCGATCTCGAAGCCTCGGTCAGACGGCGCCACGCCGAACTTGCAAGCCATGGCTGAGCGGCTGGCCTTTCTTACCGGCCATCTGGCCAAGGTCCGGCTGGAAAGGCTGCTGGCCGGGTTGGGCGAAACCGAATTTGCGTGGGAGATCATCGACATCGGCGTCAAGGTCGCCGCGCTGATGAGCGAAGACATCATCAAGCGGCGGCTCACCCTGACCGGCGGTACCGACCGCGTCATCCTGCCCGGCCGCTATCGCGGGGACATCGAGCATCTGTCGAACCATTTCGGCGTGCCCTTCATACGCGGTCCCGACGAGATCGCCGATCTGCCGGCCTTTCTCGGTCGCGCGGGCGAGCCGCCTGACCTTTCGCGTCACGACATGCGCATCTTCGCCGAGATCGTCGACGCGCCGATGCTGTCGATCGAGGCGCTGGTGGCGAGGGCACGGACGCTGGCTGCGGCCGGCGCCGACGTCATCGATCTCGGTTGCCTGCCGGAAACGCCGTTTCCATTGCTGGAAGAGGCCGTGCTCGAGCTGAAGGCACAGGGATTTCGGGTCAGCGTCGATTCCGCCAGCACGGACGAACTGTCGATCGGCGCACGCGCCGGTGCGGACTATCTTCTCAGCCTCGATGAGAACACGCTGCCATTGGCCTTCGACCACAAGGCTGTACCGGTGCTGATCCCGTCTACGCCAGGCGATTTGAATTCACTCGGGCGGGCCATCGACGCGGCGCAAAAGGCCGGCATCGCCTTCATCGCCGATCCCGTGCTCGACCCGATCCATTTCGGCTTTGCCGCCTCACTCGGGCGATTCATCGAGGCGCGCCGCCGCTGGCCCGAGGTCGAACTGCTGATGGGCACCGGCAATCTCACCGAATTGACCGACGCCGACAGTTCCGGCGTTACCGCCGTTCTGGCCGGGCTCTGCTCGGAACTTCAGATCCGAAACGTGCTTGCCGTTCATGTCAGTCTGCACACGCTGCGAACGATCGAGGAGCATGATATTGCCCGCCGCATCCTGTTTGCCGCGAAGAACGACGGTGCGCTGCCGCGGAGTTACCATCCGGGGCTGCTGCAGGTTCACGACCGCAAGCCGTTCACTGCCTCGACCGGGGATATCGACGCGTTGGCGGCAGAGGTGCGCGACGCCAATTTCCGCATCATGACCGCCGAAGACGGCATCCATGTCTTCAACGGCAAGGGGCATGCGGTTGCCACGGATGCGTTCGAACTCTTTGCCGGGCTTGGCGTTGAGGCCGATGGCGCGCACGCGTTCTATCTCGGCGCGGAACTGATGAAGGCCGAGATCGCGTGGCGCCTCGGCAAGCGCTATGTGCAGGACGAGCCGCTCGCATGGGGCGTCGCCGCGCCGGCTCCCGAAACCGACCGCACCCGTCTTGCGGAAGCGGGCCACACGCTTCGCGCGAAGAAAGAGCGCTAAACCATGCCCTATATCAGCGAAACGATCATCACCACGGTCAGCAAGACCGGCGACGTCCACATCGCGCCGATCGGCATCATCGCCGAGAAGGACGGCTGGGTCATCGCGCCGTTCAGGCCATCGGTCACGCTCGACAATCTCGCCGAAGTGCCGTTCGCGATCGCCAATTATACCGACGACGTGCGCATCTTTGCCGGCTGCCTGACCGGCCGCAAGCATTGGCCAACGGTTGCGGTCGACGGGTTTGCGGTGCCGCGGCTCGAGGCGGCGCTGGCGCATTCGGTCCTCGAAGTCGAAAGTGTCGATGACGACGCTATGCGACCCCGCCATTTCTGCCGCGTGGTGCGGGAGGAAACGCATGCGCCGTTCACCGGCCTCAACCGCGCCAAGGCGGCGGTGCTGGAACTGGCCATACTGGTCAGCCGGCTCGGCATGCTGCCGCGCGACAAGGTCGAGGCGGAAATCGCCTATCTTTCGATCGCCGTCGAAAAGACCGCAGGCGAGGGCGAAAAGGAAGCCTGGGGCTGGCTGATGCAGCGCGTCGGCGATCACCTTGCGGCCGAGGATGCCAGCGGCGAGGATGCGCGGGGGTGAGCCGGATATGCTGAACCAGGGTAAGCGTCCGGGCTGACGCGTTTTAGCACACGGTGGCGGTGGCGCTGATCTCAAACGGTGTTCGACCCTTTTGCGGTCATCGAGCCCGGTATGCACGATGACCGGAGTGGGGCCGAGATCGGAATGGCGGCTGACAAGCTAACTGCTCGAAAAGTGGACCTTGAAATCTTGCGAGGCCTTCCAAACATCCACTGGCGTTCAACATCGCCCGCGGCTCGGTTCAGCTCGTCTTCTAACTATCTCGACGAGCACTTACGGGTTTGCCTACTCATCGGTCGCGGGCTCCCTTCTGAAAGTGCTGATCCGGATACCGTCACCAAACAATGTTGGCGCGAATGACGAGATAATCCTCCGCTCATTCAACCATAAAGCGAATTGCTCATTGATCGGATCTCTGTCGATTCTTGGAGACTTTCCATAGGTGGCTATGTCGCGGTACGGTACGGGCAAACCTCGGAGCACATCGCGCACTTCGCCCATGGTCAGTACATCGTGCATCTTATTGAACAACGATAGTTGCAGCGATTCCGGGTAAGAGTTCAGAATGACTGCGCGAACGAAATCCGGTCCGTAATCTTTTGCCACGATCTTTGACCGATCGAGGACAGGACCGATGGCAGTGGCAAGCGGCGGATTTTTTGAAACAAGGTCTGGGTCAATATCGCCGATGATTGCCATTTTCTGACTGTCGGCGAGATTGGAATTCAGTAACCTTTCGATGACTTTGGCGTCGATCGAGAACTCGTTTCGCTTGGGCCTGTAGTCCTCGAAATTCAATTCGATGAATAGAGCCTTAAGCTCATCGTCCCCGAGCTTTACGAAATTGTCGACTGAGAAAACAGCTCTGCGCTCCTCGATCAATATCCTGATCTTCATCGGCCCAACCTCCGGCAGAACCGTGAAGGGAAACGGCAATTGGCGGACATGTAACCTATAGATTTCATCCGGCAGCGCGTCATTCTCAATCACGAATTTCCGCAGCGCCAACGCATTTTTGCCGTTCGGGATTGCCTTCCGAGAGAGAGCCTCGCTTGCTTCACTCTGGAGATAGGCCGTGAGAACTTCGGGGCTGAAAGCCTCGCTGATGAGAAACGCCAAGCAATTCTCCCAAGTGCTGTCGATCTTCTGTTCCTTAACCAGAGAGGAGTGAAACGCGGCCGGAACCCCTTCGAACGACGGGAAAGTCGCCGTCTGCATACTGAGGAACTCCGAACGAAGCTCGAGACCTACCTCATCGTGGCCCAGCACCTCGATGATCGCGGACGGATCTTCGGCAGTGTTGTTTTCAAGTTTCAGTAGGACGTCTCGGACGTAGGCCTCGAAACTGGAGCCGACATGCTTTAGCAGCGGGCGGTAGTTGGCTTCACGCAGTGAGGAGAAATGCTTGGTATCCAGATCGCTAGGCGTTGGGAACTTGACGACCTGTTCCATAATAAGTTGAATGTTGCCAAGGGAAATCCTGTATAGCCCTTCCGCTGCGACATACGAGACCACATCGTGATTGTCAGCGATGGCTCGAATATCGGCTATTTCGACCTGAAGGGACTTCAAGATGCCCAGATCGAATTCAACGCGTTCGGCGAGAATCCTGCTCAGTTCATGAGACGCAAAACGTGCCGATGCGAAGCCAGCGGGAGTTCCTTGCTTGATCGCACCATTTGGAGCGTGCGCAAGTATTCTTGCCGCGTGTGAGACTGCCAAATCACTTCTCAAGGCGACTACTGTGAAAGCTGGCCATCTCCGGATCAGCGCGGAAACCAATCGATCTACATGCGCACCTCGGGCATAGTAGCTTAGGAAAAAGTCCTTGCATTCGTCGACGTGGCTGGCGATGAATTCGAGTGCGCTAGTGCTTTGAGCTTCGTACTCCTGGGGATTTTCCAGCAAGCCATCGATGATGAATCGGTTGAGGACGTAGGTTCGTCCGAAATCATCCTCGCGCATCGAGGCAATGACTTCCGAGATGCTGTCCAACTGGAAATCGGGTTCAGGATTGTTGAAACTGCGGATCTGAATCAGGAATCTGTTGTCATTGCGCGACAGGCGCCCGCTGTGGAACAGTGAGGTATATTGATAGTAGGTATCGTCCAGGTAACCTTCCAGAATGAGGAATTTCAGGAGATCCCGGTTCTCGCCGACCTCTGCAAAAACCTCTTCTATAAGGGCGGAGCTTTCCCTCACGACCTCATGGAATTTTCTTGTCCGAAGTAAAGACAGCTCAGCCTTAAGTTCCTGAGCCTTGTTTTCCATCTTCTCTCTGTGCTCAGGAGACTTGTGCTCGATTTGCGTCTTGCGTTCGGCGAAGGACCAATTTGGATCTACCGCCGCTTCTATCTCCCGAAGATCCACACGCGATTGTTGGCCAGCACTATTCGTGACCCTCATTGGCGGCTGTGAGAAGAGATCATCGAACTGGGGATGCTGAGGTAGCGCAGCGAGCGCTATCTGGCCGAAACTTGGGTGCAAATGCGTGTAGTATTCTGGCACGCGTTCTATGATCGCCATGGCATAGATACGGTGGAGTTCAGCGAGATCCCTAGCGTGCTGCTCATCGCTGCGGACTAGGTCTGCTTGGATCTGATCTAGTTCAGAGCGGATCTTGTCTCGCGACTTCTCAACGAATTCATCGTACCGGTTCAGCACTTTGGATAGCGCACCTTCCCGACGGTGCAGCGCGGCGAAGTCCTTCGGAATGACGTTCTTGTATATCAAGACGGCGAGCAGCTTGTTTGGATCCAGTGCGCCATCTCCGTCTGCTCGGAGATTGGACGCGTAGATCACGTACTCGTTGAAGATATTCGCAATTAGCCTCAGATCACTCAGATATCGGGAAACCTCGCGAACGAAACGCCGATCAAGCCGCCGATCAAGATCGATACGCTGAGTATGTTCGAGGACCTTATCTATCGAGTTGGAATGGTTGATCACCGGAATGACGGGAACAATGAATTCGAAGAACTTGGTCCTGTCCGTGTTGATGAATATGTCGTCGCGGAGAGCGTAAAGGAATCGAATGCGCCGATGTATGTCGGCGTTCTCATTCACCAGCGCATTGATTTCGCGTAACGTCACGAAGATGTCGGGATTGTCGAACCGATCCAAGTCTTCGATGACGACCAGGTCGTATTTGGTGGACTGGAAGAAGTAGATAATCTCGTCGAGGTGCCGATTGAGGATCGATTCCTCGTCCGCAGCCTTCGGGGCGATCTGAATGTCCTTGAGGGAAATGCTTTTCAGGGAAAGCCCCAGGCTTTTCAAATATGCGGTGTGAACCAGCCGCCAAACGAACAGCGCTGCAATACCAAATGATACGATGTTGAACCAGTTGGACAGTTCGAACGGCTCGAAGAAATTCCCGGAAATCACATCGGTTTGATTGGTGACGATATACCAAAGGCAGAACACCCCTAGGCATACTGCCAAAGAACTGGCTGCGGACCATTTCTCTGGAATCTGAATCCTCTTGAAGCGCGATAGCGGCAGCTTGTTTGCGCCCGCGCCGTATAGGATCTGCTGCAGGATGCTTCGTTCGATTTCCTGTTTGCTGACCCGCACCCCAGGAACCTCGCCATCCGGCAAGAAGGACGCCAACGACAGTTCCAGCTTAGGTCGTGGGTATTTCAACAGGAAGGACTTGATGACGCTGCTTTTTCCCGAGCCGTAGGGACCGGTCAATGCAATGTTCAGCACCTCGTCGTTGTTCGTGGCGAACTCTAAAGCCTCGTGGTAGATCCCCGTCTGATCGGCGTTGCTTGTCGGCGCCAGATCAACAAATCTGCTCACGGAAATGTTCTGAGGAGACTTCCAGAAACTGCGTTTCCACATGCGTAGTAAAGAATACACTGAAAAAAATCCGTGGCTCGGTTTACATCCCATCTCTAGCCGCGAACGTGGCAGCCTTTGAAGAGGGTGTATAGGAAGTCGGTGAGGTGGCAACGCCTTAAAATTTCCCGCGATATTTTGAGGCCCTACGATCGCGGTCGTCTACAGAGCGTTGCGCAGTATAAATCATAGACCTATTTCTGCGGCCTCAATCGCAGGCTGGATACGCGACAGAGATAGGTCGGCGACGCAAATCGATAAGGTCTGTATTTGGCGCAAGAGACCGACCGCTTTCAATAGAGCAAGGGGTGATGTGAAGGACAGAAAAGAGGGCGCGTTGCTGAACGCGCCCCGCCATGTTCAGCAGGGCCGCGCGGATCAGATTTCCGTTGTCTCGGCAAGCGTAAGCGCATCATCGATATCGACACCAAGGTATCGAACGGTGTTCTCGATCTTGGTATGCCCAAGCAAGATCTGAATAGCTCGGAGATTTTCCGGTAGCTTTATAAATCAGGCCGGCCTTGGTACGGCGGAGTGAATGCGTTCCGTATTCCTCGGGACGCAGTCCAATCGCCGTAACCCATTCATCGACCAACCGAGCGTACTGACGCGTACTTAGATGTCCCTCTCGGTCAACTCTGCTTGGGAACGCGTAGTCGTCGATACTACCACCACGGCGTTGGAGCCACGCGAGCAGACTTGCCCTCGTGTCCGCGGTGATCTCGAACTGGACGGGCCGACCGGTCTTCTGCTGGACCACCATTGATCGGGCGCGTGCGGAGTCGCCGATCGGCGCGGGAGCCAACTGCTGTCGAGGCTTTCGATACCTACTGCGACATCGTGCAGTCGAAGACGTGGCGGATCGGCAACGCAAAAAAGCGCCGGCGCAAGGCGTTCGCACATCGCAAGAAGGCAGCGACTGCTGCGACAGCGTCAGCCAGTTAGGTGACTACTGCCACCTCCCTGCTCAGCACGGACACGACCTGATCGAGGCTTATGGTGTCAACTTGGAGCAGGATCCGTATCTCAGCCACAATGGCTGTGAAGCGCTGGTTCGCGACGAAACCTAGTCTAGAGCTTCAGCCTTTGCCCTGCATACGCCGTCAGCGGCCGCTATTAGTTTAGGTATCGCGGCCTGCTGCTCAACGACCGATCTGCGGCGCGAACCGGACATGCGCCGAGCGGGTGCCGTTGCGATCCTGCGCGCGGTCCGATCTTGGATGCGCTGGTACGGGTTGAGATTTTTCAAGCCAGGGCGGTATCTCATCTCCCCGATTGATCGGATGGCGATGATACAGCACCTACAATTGAGATCCCGCCAACAGCGCCACCGCTGACGCGGGCGCCACGCTGCTTGCTTCGCCGCGAACGGCGTCATCTGCGGGGATGATCTCGGCAAAATCGACGAAGCGGCGTTCCATGCGTTCGGCCAGCCGCCTGATCTGCCAGCGACCGGTTCCGGCGCCGACGATCGGCGCGTCCGGGGCAAGGGGGCCGGCAACCAGGGATGCCGCATCGTGGATCTTGCGCAACTGCTGCTCGCTGAACCAGCGCGCGACTTCACGCCATTCCGGCGGCGTCAGGTCGGCGGCGTCGCGGCCGATCATGCGCGCGAGCCGCGCGGTAGAACCGTCGACCGTCTTTTCCTTGCCATCGGCGGTGGCGTGCCTGTCGTCTTTCTCGTCGAGCACCCCCAGAATCCGGTGCGCGTCGGCGATCGAGGCGAAATACTCGTTCATCAGCGGTGTCAGCCTGCCACGGACCGGGGCCGATGAGGCCACGCCGAACAGGAACGTCCTGGTGAAGCCGGTGTAGACCAGTTCGCCGGTCAGCAGCCGTCCGGCATCGGTGTAGCCGTCATTGGCGACGGCGCCATTTTTGACGGCGATAATGTCGGTGGTGGTGGAGCCCATATCGACAAACAGGGCATCGCCGGCGAGTTTCGCCACCAACGACGCTGTCGCGTGCCAGTTGGCGGAGGCGACATCGGTGCTCAGCCGCGCTGCCTGCTCGACCCCGACAAAGCCAGACGGCCCGGCGTAGATCAGTTTTTCGCCGGGGAAACGGCTTGAAATTTCATCCAGCAGAGTTGCGACGCCGGCATCGCGGGACGGAAAGATATCAGCCAGTTCGCCGGTCATGGTGAATGCGTTGAGATCGGCGCCCGCATAAATCGGAGCCGTTTCCTCGAATGCCGAGGTCAGGGTATGAAGCCCTAGCCAAAGCGGCGTGGCGATCGTTACTGCCTCGACGATGCGGCCGTCTCGCGCGCGCGTCACCTTCAGATGCGCCCCGCCAATATCGAAGCCGGCAATGATGCTCTTTCTTTTTTCCACACTTCAAGCTTTCATGACAGGGGACAGTTGGGTCAGCGAGAAAAGCGTTGCGTATCATTCCGGTTCTCGACCTGAAAGGCGGCGAAGTGGTCCGCGCCCAGCAGGGAAAACGCGATCGCTACAGGCCGATCGTTACGCCGCTCAGCCAAAGTTCCGATGCCGTCGCGGTCACTGAGGGCCTGCGCGGACTTTATCCTTTTCCGACCTTCTATATCGCCGACCTGGATGCCATCGAAGGCGGAACGCCAAACAGCGGCGCGCTTGCCCGGCTGAAGGCGATGGCGGAGCCGCCGGAGCTTTGGGTCGATGCCGGCATCGCCGACGAGAAGACACTTGCGGCAGCACTTGCCGAACCCTGGCTTTACCCGGTCCTGGGTTCCGAATCGCAGCAAGATGACGCGCTGTTCCGGCGTTTTTGCGATCATCCCGACCTTATCCTGTCGCTGGATTTCTTCGACGACGGATTTCGCGGTCCGCCGTCATTTCTCGACGAGCCGGAGCTTTGGCCGCAAAAGGTGATCGTCATGACATTGGCCAAGGTCGGCTCCGCCTCCGGTCCCGATTTCACGCGGCTCGAGGCGATCAAGGCGAAGGCTGGAAGCCGCTCCGTGATCGCGGCCGGCGGGGTGCGCAACGAGGCTGACATTCGCGCCCTTTCGTCACTCGGTATTGCCGCGGCGCTGGTCGCGACCTCACTGCATGACGGCACGCTCACGCCAAAGCACCTCGCGACGCTTGGCACCTGACATTCGTGTAGCCTCGAACTTCGGCCTGTGAAACTGAGCCTTATAGAGCGGCGGACTCTCAAGTCGATCGTCTCGCCGCTCTATCTCTTTGCTGGAGTATCGGATTTCCCAAAACCGGTTCCCAAACCCTCGGGTCAATTCCGAGGGCAGGTTTTGGGGTCCAATGCTCTATAGGCCCAGAAGTTTTTTCAGGCGGCGCAACAGACCATCCGGCTCAGCGGAGGGTTTTGCCTGTGCGGGGCTGTCTCTTGTCTAAGCCGCGAACGGATGCTTCACCTGGTCCCGCTGGGACGTGGCTTCGGCGGCCGTCGGCGTTCCCGCGACCGCGCGTTGGATGGCTTCCTTCGTCGCCTCGTAATTGTACTTCTGGATCTTGGCGTCGTCCGCCGCGTCCCAGTGGATGAACACGCCGACGCAGATGAACAGATCGTCCGCCTCGTTGGCAGGAATGATCCCCTCGGCGACGCTGTCCTGCACCGCCTTTGCAACCGCATGCTGGGCCGGACCGAACATCTGGACGGCCTGCTTGGCGCCCTTGATCGTGACCTTGTTGAACATCACGGTGTTGGGCTTGCACTGAAGATTGGGCGCGATCACCGCCAAAAGAGAGGTAAAGCCGTCCTTGTTGTTGGTGAGTGCGTTGCAAAATGCCGTTTCGACCGCGCTCCCCCGTGGGCCGATGAGCAGGTCGACATGCGCCACTTCGTTGCCGTCTCCCACCAGCGATTCACCGACCATTACTTTCGAGATCTTTGCCATGCCAATTTCCTCCAAGACACAATTATGGTGTCCAAAGACGCCGCAACCGAGCGAGCGCTCGATGGACAGCTATCCTTGTTGGCAGCGCCCGGATGTCCGGACCGGTTGGCTGGATAGCCGCGGAAGCCCAGCTCCCGCTCATAGAAGTCAACCACCAACGCTGCGATTATGCAAGGCGAACGCCGAGGAGGTGGACTAAAAGAGTAGCCACGGTCAGATCGGCCGAGGTGCCGGGGTTGAGCTTGCCCGCCTTCAGCCGGCGGTCGAGATCCATGAGCAGATGAATGCGCGATGCTTCGTCGTCGTTGGCATGGAGCGCCGCCTGGACCGCAAGCGCTTGTTGCCGCGCCTGATTTGCGACCTCAGTGCCATGGTTGCGCACCACATGACTATCGGGGAAGCCGGCGAGAAACGCCATATAGGCGAACACCGTCGGCCACATGCCGCCTTCCCCGCGTGCCAACGCCGCTTCGAGAGCCGCAAGCCCGACGTCGAACACGTCGCCGAAACCGGTGACATACTGGCGGGCGATCATGTCGCGGTCGGCCGCCTCTCGCATGGCTTCGAGCAGATGAACCTTCGGCTCCTGGCGCACATCGTTCGCGGCCTCTCCAAGGCCGCCCGGCGCGGCCGCGACGATCGCTTCGAACACCGCCCTGGTGTCGTCCATGCTCGTCGTGCGCAGCACCGCGTCGAGATTGTCGCGCAGTCGACTGTCGTGCGGTGGGGCGCCCGTCATTTCGGCGGCGCATAGCAGAGGCCCTGACAGAAGGATGATACCGAGATTGGTGTTGGTCGCGACCGCCAGACGTGTCGCGCGGACCGCTTCCAGCATGCGCTGTCCGACCGGCAGGCGAGGATCGGTCAGCGGCCCGGACGAAACCTCAGCGCTCATCATGAACTGGGCAGCGGACATGCCGTGCCCGTCGGCGAACAAATGGACATTGCCCGGTTTCAGCGCCTCGATCTCCATCCGGCAGGCATCCTCGTAGGAAGCCCGGAGGCGTTCTCGGGAAAGCGCCCGGCTCGTCACGAATTCGCCGGCGCGGTGAAGCGGTAGGGGCGCGCCGCCGCCGCCCCCTCTGGGCGATCAGCTGGGCGATCGACCAGGAATTTCAGCAGCGCGTCGGCGATCGCATCGGCGATGTTCACCGCGACGACCGATTGAAGTCCGGACCAGGCGGGCATGCTGTTGACCTCCAGCACGAACAGCTTGCCGTCGGCCGCCGGCACGATATCGACGCCGGCGAAATCCGCTGACATAGCGGCGGCGGCGGCTCTTGCCAGCGCCGCCAGTTCGGTTTCGCCATGCCCCGGGATTTGCTCGGGCACCGCCCCGCGATTGATGTTGGTGATCCAGTCGTCGCCACGGCGGCTCATCATCGCCAGGACTTCGCCGGCGCAGACGAAAACGCGAAAATCGCGGAAAGGAGGGCCGGGACGCGGCACGTAATGCTGGAGATAGTAGACGCCGTTCACCTCGTCCTCGGCCGGGAGATCGGACAGTGTTTCGATCAGCCTGATGCCGCGGCCCTGTGCGCCGAAAAGCGGCTTCAGCACCAGCGGCGTGAACGGCAGTTCGCGTTCGGCGATCGCTTCGGCCTGGGCACGCCCCTCGACCGCGAATGTCGGCGGCGTCGGCAGGCCGGCATTCTTCAGGAGGAAGGTCGTCATCGACTTGTCGACGCAGCGTTCTATCGCCTGTGCGGAATTCCACACCGGTATGGAGAGCTTGGCGAATGCGTGCAGCACGCCGAGGCGCCGGGTGACCGCTTCGAACGATCCAGCGGCGATCGAACGGACCAGCACGGCGTCCGGCAGCGCGCCGTCGAAGCCGGGGATCGACAGTCCGCTCGGGCTGCCGGTGTCGAATTCGATTGCCGCCAGGGGCACGGTTGCGACCACGGCGCCCCGCCGATCCAGCCTTGCCGCCAGGCCCTTGGCGCGGGTGTCCGAGACATCGCTGACAATCAGGATGCGGGGGATCATGTCATGCCTCGGATACCGGTATACCAAAAGCCCGGGCGAGCGGCCTGGCAACCGGATGCCAGATGGATCCATTGCACAGCCATGGCCTAACCGAGGCTCCGTTCGAGCATCTGCAGATCACGCTCGCCGGCGCGAAACGTATCGCCGGTCTCGATCGCCGTGACGATCACTTCGGCCGGGCTGAACAGCAGCGGATCGATGGCATAGAAATCACCGTTGAACCGCTTGAAAATCTCGGCGAAGGGGTGGCCGTGGTCCCGCGAAGCGCGGCTCGGCAGTCGCTCCGCGAGTTCGCTGGCGTCTTTCGACGACCCTTTAACGAAGAGCTGAACGCTGCCGCCATAGATGATGGCGTCATTGGTTCGGCCCATGGCGGTCAGGAAATCCGGATGGGGAGCGGGGATAGGGGCGGTACCGATGCCATCGACGATGTTGTCCAGCGGAAATTTGAGGTCGTTGCTCTTGTGCAAGGCGACCTCGAGCGCGCGCGCAACGATCTGCACGCTGCCCGCAAGGCTTTGTGTCGGCGCATAGAGGAAGGTGAGCTTTTCGGTCGGCAGTCCTGTCGCCTTGCCGACCTTCTCGACGATCGCCTGGGGCGGCGGTTCGGCCGTCTCCAGGATGAGCACGGCGGATGATGCGGTGTCGCGATAGGAAAGCGCTTCGAACAGCGGTTCGACGCGAGCGAGCGCCCGCGCTGGTCCCGATCCCATGGCGAAATAGCCCTGGCTCGACAGGTTCCAGCCGGCATACTGGCTGCCCAGGCAGGCAAGCACCGGCTGCGAAGACCGCACTTCGATGGTGAGCGGCCATTTCTGCGACGCACGGTCCATGACGACCGAAATGCTGCCGAGACCGCCCATCGCGGCTTCCGCCATGCGCAGCCCGGCCTCGATGCCGCCGGCGGCCTTGGCGCCGGCATCGATCAGGCACTCGCCCAGAGGGCCCCTGGACACGGCGATACGCAGGCGTTCGGCGTTGCCGATCATGCCGTCGACGATGCGCTGTGCATTGTCGTTCAGGAATGCCGAACCATCTTTCATGTCCGGTCTCCTTCCCATTGGTGTTGCAATCGACTGGCTTGTTCCTTGATGAGCCGCCTGGTCAAATCGGCGCTCGGACCGCGCGCGAAGATGGTGCAGACAGGATCGCCGGCGATCAAACCGGTGCCGGGCGACTGATGGTCCGCGGTCCATTCAGGCCAGGCAATCGATGGAAACTGGGCGATCGGCGCCGCCGCGTAGGTCACCATCGACGCCATCGAATCGATGAAGCGTGGCAGGCGGTAAGCCCTGCCTGCCGCGGCGCGCAGATGCGCTTCGATCAGAGGCGCGTCGACGTCGTCGAAAATGTCGAGCGTGGCGCCTGGCCTCGGATTGATCTCGATGAGCTTGTAGCCATCCGGTCCGCGAATGAGATCGGCGCTGCACAATCCAACCAGGCCGGCGCGGCGCGTCAGACCTGAAAGCCAGCCGCCGATCATCGCCGCCTGCCTGCGATCGAAGCGTCTCAACCGCACGGCGCCGCCATAGCGGTAGGGGGCTGAGGGGGCGGGGGACGCCCATTGTTGGCTGAAGCCGACGATATCAGCGCTTTGGCCGTCGCCGACAAACAGGGCCGAGATGCTGCGGCCGGCAACGAAACGCTGGAAATAGCGGCCGCCAGGAGCCTGACACTGTAATGCCGGGCTTTCTCCGGTGGCCCGTCTGATATGCGTGCCGCCGGCGGCACCTGCGGTCTTGACCACCCAATTCTCCGGACCGGGCGGCTGGTCCCATCGGAATTGCGGATGCGGGATGCCGAGTTCGGCGCAATCGGCGGCCAGCAATTGCGGGTCCTTGATCCTGCGGATCGCAGCGCCGCTATTGCCGGCGAGGGGAAAATGGCGCGCGACCTCGTCGACAGTCTGCGTCATCCGCTCGAAGCCCGAGCCCAGGACAATGGCGACCGGATGATCGTCTCCAGCCAATTGCCGAAGCGTCTCGATGATGCGCTCGCCGTCGATGCCGCCCTGCAGGTCGCCCGGGAGCAAAGTCGCGCGTTCGGCGAGCGCGACCGTGTCCGTGTCGCAAAAGAAATCGGCGACCAGCGGACGATAGCCGGCGCGGCGCGCGGCGGCAGCCAGCGCCCGGCCTGAAATCGCCGCGATCAAGAGAGGTCCGGCGTTATTTGGCAATCTCGCGTGCAAGGGAAAACGCTTCCTGGAAATCGAGCGTGATGGTTTTTTCGGCTTCGATCATTCGTTTGAAGAGGCCGAATTCGACCTTATATTTCACGTTGCCGATGGCAAGCGGACCAATGCCGACAGCTTTTGTCGCTTCGATCGGATCGCTATTGGCGTTGACGGCTACGCCTTCGATGCCTGCCGGCGGGACCGCATTGACGTCGGCGGCAATAAGCAGGCCGTCGCCTTTCAACTGGGCTTTCGAGACCACCTGAACGCCGGCCTTGGCGCAAGCCAGGATCACCTCGCTCGCCTCGACCAGCTTCGTCTTTCGGGCCTCGCTCGACCCGTCGGCCGCATCCACGGCGATCTTGAATCGGCTTTTGATCTCGGCCGCGATCTGCTCGACCCTTTCGATGCCGTCATGGCCGACAAGCGTGACCCGGGCGCCTTCCCTGGCGGCGATGACGGCGGTGCAGAAGCCGACGACGCCGGTGGCGCCGAAAACAGCGATCCTGGCGTCTTTCAGCCCGCGCTCGAATTTCTTCTCCAGCGCTTTTTCGACCTTGGCCACCATCGCAGCGGCGGTGGTGAACGAGCCGGCCGGATCGGCGAATACCGAAACCTGGAAAGGCGGCACCATCGCCTTTCCAGCTGCGTCGAACATGTCGAGCGCCAGCGAGGCATCCTTGCCGGCGATGAAGATGCCTGTATCGACGCCCGCATCGGGCGGCCGCGAAAAGATCGCGTCCTGCACCAGGCCTGTCACCTCGCCGAGGCTTACATCGACATAGGGGACGACCGCGTCGAAGCCCGCATCAAGCGCCATATTCACGTCGAAAGGGCTCATATGCTTCAATGGCGTCAGCATATGCAGGATATGTTTGCGGGCCATTTCTCGCCTTTCTGCTTAAACGTGATCGCGTTGCCGAGCCGTCAGCTGCCGACGAGATCAAGTCTGGTCGAACTGATCTTCGCGCCGGAATTCCTGCCCTTGACGATCCTGATCTCGATGCCGTCTTCAACCGTCTGCTGAACGGTGCTGACGAACCCGACTGCTGCCTCCTGCGATGGGGCGAAGGCGAATCCTGTCGGTCCCCACGAGCTCTGGCCGATGCCGACGGCGCCTGCTTTATTGAGAGCATGGGCCACCCTCTCGACCCGCTTGGAGGTGAAAACACCGCCTTGCGCCGGGGCGAAATGGGTGCCGATCAGCATCTGGATCGCGGCAACGGCAGCGCCGAAGGCTGGAAGGTCGTGTTCGACCAGAGCCGGCATGATGCCCATCAGCACCCGCCGGCAGATCTCGCCGCTGCCGGCAGCCGGGAAGGGCGGCAGCGAACGAAACGCCGCAATCTCGTCATCGCCATGCAGTCCATGCCCGCCATGATCGAGGATCAGGATGACGCGCCACTCTTCCGGAAAAGGCAATCGCGCCACGACCGGCGGCGGCCTGCCGCTGTCGTCCTTGCCGGCGTCGACAATGACACCGCCGCTGTCGAAACTGGCGATGCCGATACCGGACCGTCCGCCGCGATCGAGCAGGGTCGCGTCGCCGCCGACATCGAGAGGCAGTTTGTGGAGCGTGCGCAGCGCCGAGGCGACGGCAAGGGCAATCTGCGTGCCGGAGCCCAGGCCGGCATGGCTCGGGATCGACTGCTCGACCACCAGACGATGTTGGCCGCGAATGCCGAGATGGCTGCAGAGCGTCGACAAATGCTGGCCGGCGCGACGGCTCTCGGTGCCTTCGACGATGGTCTCGCTGGACCGCGACAGGGTAACGACTGTTTCGGGTTCGCTTAGAGGCAGCCCGACGCTGCCAAAGCGGCGGCCGGTATCGCCGTTGAGATCGAGGAAACCAAGGTGCAGTCGGGCGGGCACTCGTATGGTAACAGAATTCGACATCTACCCCCCGATGGGTGCATCATAGACGCATCATGGAAGTTTAGGTGCCCATCGCCATGATAGCTGTTTTCGTCGAAGGGGCAAGCCGGAGAGAGTGCATTCGTTTTATCTTCTTTGGCCCCGGTGCGAAAACGGACCGGGCAATTCGCGGAGGTCGAGATGAGCGAGACGCCTAGGGAAAAGGTCTATTCGGAAGCCGAAATTGCTGAGCGGCTCGAGAAAGAGCTGCCGAAATGGCGCTACGAGAACGGCTGGATCCGACGTAAATACAAAACCCACAGCTGGAAATCGACGCTGATGGTCATCAACACGGTCGGCCATCTCGCCGAAGCGGCGTGGCATCACCCCGACATTACAGCGTCCTATGCCTGGGTCGAGGTGCGCCTGATGAACCACGCAGCCAAGGGCATCACCGACAAAGACTTCGAGCTGGCCAAAAAGATCGAGGATGTCGTCCAGTGGCAGCCGGCCACGGAAGGCGGCGCGCTGGAAGGCACTCCGCCGACCGATCAGCGCTTCGCTTACATCAAATATGATTAAGCCCGGTCGGAATTTGTTGATAGCATATGAAAACATTCGCTAATCTGCCGACAGGCGGGGTTCACGGCCAATCCAGTTTCGTCTAGGATCGGGCCGGCACCAGAAAGTAGCGTAGTGAATGGCGGTTGCTTGGATCGGCAACCGGGAAACGCTGGTCGAGCGCGCGGCTGCACATGCCGCCGCGCTGTTGGGGTCAAGCCGGTGCCCGGTTTTCAGCTTGGATACGGATATACACGGCACCAGGGCGGCGATCGCGCTGGCAGAGCGGGTTGGCGCGGCATACGATCATGCCGATGGCGCGGCACTTTCCCGGGAGACCGCGCTTTTTACCGACAAAGGCGCGATGACGGTTGCGCCCGGCGAGACGCGCCGGCGCGCCGATGTCGTGGTGATTGTGGGCGAACTCCCGCAAATCCATCATGAATTTGTCGGCGAACTCTCGGCCACGGTTCCCGATCTCTCGGCCCCCGATGTCTCGGCCAAGAATCAGCGCGAGATCTTTCTGGTCGGGTCGAACGGGACGTCTGCGCCGCCGTTGAGCAACGGGCTGGCGGCGACGCTCCTGTCCTGCGGCGAGGCAAGCCTCGGCGCGACGCTTGCGGCGCTGAGGACGCAGTGCAGGGGGCGTCAGACATCGCAGCCGGTGTCGAACTTCGACGATTTCGCCAAAGCCCTGGAGGCGGCGCATTTTCCCGTCTTCCTGTTTTCCGGCGACGCAACCGGAGGCCTGGCGCTGGAGATGCTGCAAGGACTGATCACCGATCTCAACCGCAAGTCGCGCGCATCCGGCCTTCACCTGCCAGCGAGCGAAACCGGCTGGGGAAGCGCGCTCGCCTCGACCTGGATGACGGGTTTTCCGTTGCGCACGGGCTTTGCGCGCGGCTTCCCGGAATTCGACCCCTGGCGTTACGATGTCGGTCGCATGATCGCTGCCGGCGAAGCCGACCTGCACCTGCGGATCTCCTCCTCGATCGTCCAGCCGCAGAAGAAAAAGAACCGCATGGCGCTGATCGCCTTGGCGAAGACGCAGGAGCCGGTCGCGGGCGCTGCGGTCACCATCGCCATCGGCGAAGCGGGCGTCGACTACGAGGCGGTGGTCTATTCCAGCCGCACCGGTTCGCTGCGGTCGGTCGATGCGCGAGCGGCGTCCGAACTGCCTTCTGCTGCGACTGTTATCCGCCTGGTTGCCAGTCATGTCTCTGCCGAGGCAGCACTGCCATGCTGACGAAAATTGCAGGCGGCGACATCATCGATCCGGTCAACGGCCGTCTCGGCAAGGGCGACCTCTGGATCGGGGACGACAAGATCGTTGCGGCGCCGGCGGGGGGCACTGCCGACCGGACCATCGACGCTGCCGGCTGCATCGTGATGGCGGGCGCCATCGACATCCATTCCCACATCGGCGGCGGCAACGTGAATACGGCACGGCTGCTGTTGCCCGAGCAGCATGCCGCGCATCAGACGCGGCCGGCGACAACGCCGCTCTCCAACGCCGGCTGGTCGACCTTCCAGACCGGCTGCCTCTACGCCAAGATGGGTTTCACCACGGTCGTCGAGCCGGCGATGTCGCCGGGAGCCGCCCTTCACACCCATCTCGAACTGGCCGACATCCCGATCATCGACAAGGCGACGCTCGCCATTCTCGGTAACGACGATTTCCTGCTGTCGATGATCCGCGACGACGCCTCCTCTCAAATGATCGAGGACTATGTCGCATGGACCGTCTCCTCGACGCGGGCGCTTGGGGTCAAGGTGATCAACGCCGGTGCGGCGGCGGCCTTCAAGGAAAACGTCCGCACCTTCTCGCTGGACGATGTGGTGCCTTCCTACGGCGTCAGCTCGCGCAAGATCGTCAAGACGCTGCAGGCGGCCGTCGATAGTCTTGGCGTCCCACATCCCCTGCATGTCCATTGCAACAATCTGGGCAGCCCCGGATCGGCGGATACCGCGGCAGCGACGATCGCGGCAGCAGAAGGGGTGCCGTTGCACCTCGCCCATCTCCAGTTCTATGGCTATGGCACGGAAGGGAAACGCAAGTTTTCCTCGGCCGCGGCGCGTCTTGCCGAGCTGGTCAATGCGACGCCGGAGGTCAGCATCGACATCGGCCAGGTGATGTTTGGCCAAACGGTCACTGTCTCCTCCGACGTGATGCGGCAGTTTTCGGCGCGCGGCAGTGCGAGCCCGAAGAAATCCGTCATTCATGACGGCGACGGTAATGGCGGCGGCATCGTGCCCTACAACTATGGCAAGGATTTCTATGGCGCCATGCAGTGGGCGATCGGGCTCGAGCTTTTTCTCCTGATCGACGATCCCTGGCGTGTCTTCTTCACCACCGATCATCCTAATGGCGCGCCGTTTACCGCCTATCCGGCCCTGTTCGAGCTGCTGATGAGCCGGGAAGCGCGCGCCGAAGCGATTGCCGGACTTCCAAAATCCGTCATGGCGCTCTCCACCCTGGCCACAATCGAGCGCGAATACACGTTCGAGGACATTGCCATCATGACGCGCGCGGCCCCCGCCAAGCTGCTTGGGCTGACGGACCGGGGCCATCTCGGCGCCGGCGCCACAGCGGACATCGCTGTCTACCGCCGGGACGGGAACATCGCGAAAATGCTCGGGCAGGCGGCGTATGTCTTCAAGGATGGCGATCTCGTCGTGCAGGATGGGGAAATCACCCATTACCGTTGGGGCAAGGCGCTCAGGCTCAAACCGTCGCCGGACAAGGCCATGGTGCGGCGGCTGGAAGACTATCACCAGCAACGCTATGGCCTGTCGCTGGACTGGTTCAATTTCCCAGAGTCCGCGATCGCGCGCGAACAGCCATTCGGCGAGGTTTCATGCCGAACGTAAGCGTAAATGGCATAGTGATCGACGATACCTTTGCCGAGGCGTTCGGTATGCGCGCGACCGCCATCATCATCACCGCGCCGAACCGGAAATGGGCGCGCCAGGCGGCGATCACCATGACCGGCTTTGCCACCTCGGTGATCGGCTGCGGCTGCGAAGCGGCAATCGATGTCGAACTGCCACCATCGGCCACACCGGATGGCCGGCCCGGCTGCCGCGTGATGATCTTTGCGATGGGAACCGACGAACTGCAGAAACAACTGCTCAATCGCGTCGGCCAGTGTGTTTTGACCTCGCCGGGTTCGGCCTGCTTCGCCGGACTGGAGGGCAGCGCCGAGCTGAAGCTCGGTTCGGCGCTGCGTTATTTCGGCGACGGCTGGCAGATATCCAAGAAAATCGGCGGCAGGCATTTTTGGCGCGTTCCCGTCATGGATGGCGAATTCCTGTGCGAAGCGACGACCGGGCTGACGAAGGATGCCGTCGGCGGCGGCAATTTCTTTGTCATGGCTGAAAGCAGCGCCAAGGCCTTGCTTGCGGCCGAGGCTGCGGTTGCCGCGATAGGCCTGGTGCCCGGCGCGATCGTGCCGTTTCCGGGCGGCATTGCCCGTTCGGGTTCCAAGATCGGCGGTAAATACAAGGGCATGATCGCCTCGGCCAACGAAGCCTATGCGCCGACGCTGCGCGGCGTCGTCAGGAGTGAGCTCGGTCCCGACATCAACGCCGTCCTGGAGATCGTCATCGACGGCGAGACCAACGATGCCGTTGCCGCCGCGATGAAGGCCGGCATCAAGGCGGTCATCGAGCTGGGGCCGAAGAGCGGCGCGGTTCGCATCGGCGCCGGTAATTACGGTGGCAAGCTCGGCAAATTCATCTATTCGCTGAAGGATATGCTGCCATGAAGGCGCTGACCTTCACCCTTGTCGCCGAACCGCCCGAGCGCCTCGACCTGTCGCTGCTGACACCGGAGCGGCTTGCCGGGATCGAAAGGCGCGACATCGAAAGAATCCAGATCGGCATGTCGAAGCACGGATCGAAGGTCGGCGATATTTTTCGCGTCGCCGGCAACGATCCGCTGGACATCGTGTTCGAAGGCGGCAGCGCGCGCCTCGACCGGGTGGCGGAAGGCATGCGGGGCGGTTCGGTTCGCGTCATCGGCAATGCCGGCGCCCAGGCCGGACGCGCCATGCGCGGCGGCAAGCTCACGATCGAAGGCAATGCGGGGCCGCATGCCGGCTCCGGCATGCGCGGCGGCAGGCTTGAAATAACAGGCAACGCCGGCGATCACCTTGGTGCGCCGCTTGCCGGGGAGCTGGCCGGCATGAATGGCGGCGTGCTGATCGTCAGGGGCAAAGCTGGCGCTTTTGCTGCTGACCGCATGCGGCGTGGCCTGATCGCGGTGCTGAAAGGCTCAGGCGACAATGCCGGCAGCCGCATGATCGCCGGCACGCTGGTGGTGGCCGGCGGCACCGGCGAGATGCCCGGCTATCTGATGCGTCGCGGTTCGATCCTGCTCGATCGCGCGCCGAAAAGCCTGTCGCCGAGCTTCGTCGAATGCGGCGCGCCGGAAAGCGTCTTCGCCGCCGTCATCGATCGCCATCTGATCGCCGAGGGTATTTTGAAACGGCCGCTTCTGGGCAATGCGCCGCAAAAATATGGCGGCGACAACGCGGTGCTTGGAATGGGTGAGGTTCTTTTCCCTCGCTGAGGCGTACAGCTGATGTCTCGGTACTTCAACATCCGATGCCCGGAGACTTAATGATTGCTCGGCGATGCAAGCCCCCGCAATGATCGAGTATCTCAGCGCGGTCTGACGGGTGTCACCGGCGGAGCAATTTCCGATCCTCTGGTCAGTTCTCGAAGGAACGCCTGGACCAGATTCCGTGTTTCGTCCGCCCTGCGGTAAGCGACCAGATGCCGGGAATTGAAGGTGTAGGATCCCGGTTTGATCGCCCGCAACTCGCCGGCATGGACCCATGACGATGCGAAATGGGCCGGCAGGAAGCCGATGAAATTCTCCGACAGGATCAGCATCAATTGTGCTTCCATGTGGATCACCGACGCGCTGGCCTTGGGATGCCCGACGAGATAGAGGTCGTCGAAATACCGATAGCTGCGCACCGAAAACCGCGCCGCGTGGATGGCGCTTTGGTCGATCCTTGAATCGGGCATCGCAAAAAGCGGGTGCCGTCGGCCGCAATAGAGGAAATGCGGCTCGCCGCAGTAATCCCGGTAAACGACACCGGGCGCTTTCTGCGACAGCGGCCCGATGACGATGTCGCGGCCGCCATCAGCGACTTGTTGCTCAAGCTCGGAGGGCGTGCCCAGCGAGAGGTCGATGAATACATCGGAATCAGGGCCCATGAAGCGTCTGAGGGCATGCTGGATGCCCAGCTCACTGCTTGTGAATACGCCATCGGACGTGCCGATCCGCAACCGGCCGGACAGGCTGCCGCTGGCCGCGCTGATGCGGTGCCCGAAATCATCGAGGTCGCGAAACAGTTTCTGCGCCGCGTCGTAGGTTGCCTGTCCGACCTCGGTCAGGCGGAACTGTTTGCGTCCGCGATGGCAGAGCTGGGCGCCGATGCGTTTCTCCAGCTCCGCAAGATGCGTGCTGAGCGTCGGCTGCGACAGGTTGAGGGTGATCTGCGCATCGGCGAAGCCGCCTGAATCGGCCAGCGCCACGAAGACGCGCAGCAGGCGGATGTCGATGTTGTCCAAACGACGCATGGCTTGTCCCTCGAACGGCGATACATCGACATTATTCGATGTAAAATTCTAAATAAACTCATTTACATCAATGCTAGAAATCGCGAGCCTGAGCGGAACAAAAATGGGGAACAATCATGAAATCGTCACTCCGCATCGCGTTGTCCGCAACACTGGTGCTCGCCAGTTCGCAGTTCGCCTTCAGCGCCGACCAGATACGCATCCTTGCTCCGACGTGGCTGGGATTTGCACCTGTCCACATCGCAAGCGATCTGGGCTGCTTCGCTGGCAAAGACCTCGACGTCAGCATCAAGTTTGAGGATGACCTGACCAACGTCATGGCAGCGATGGCGCGCGGCGACATCGAGATGCAGATGCGCTCCGTCGGCGAATATCAGGGCCGCCCGCGCGACGCCTCCACACCGGGCATCATCATCGGCACGATCGATGAATCCGTCGGCGGCGACGGCATCATCACCGACGATAAGATCAAGACGGTGGCGGATCTCAAGGGCAAGGTCGTCGCTGCCGAACCGAACATTCCCTCACGCCTGTTGCTTCAGATGGAGCTGAAGCAGGCGGGACTGTCACTGAAGGATCTCCAGATCAAGGACATCGCAACGGCCGACACGGGCGCGGTTTTCGTCGATGACTCGATCGCCGCGATCGCGACCTATGAGCCGTTCATGTCGCAGGCGCTGAAGGCCTCGACCCGTCCGGGCGCCCGCATGCTGGTCTCATCCAAGGATCATCGCGGCATCATCATCGATGCGATCATCGTCCGTAACGACGACTTCAAGGCGAACCCCGACAAATACGCGAAGTTTCTCGGCTGCATCTACGAGGCCGTCGATTTCCTCAAGGCCGATCCGGGAAAATTCGCCGATATGGCCTCCAAGCATTTCGGCCTGACGCCGGCTGAGGTGACCGAGATCGTCGACTCCAGCCTATCCTACACGACGCTCGCCGAATCGCTCGCCTACATGGGCAAACCGGGAGAAAAAGGCACGCTCCACGGCATCTTCGATACTGTGATGGACCTCAACCTGGAGAACGGCGCTGCCGACAACAAGCTCGTGGCAACGGACCAGATCGACAATTCGGCGATCAACAAGGTACCGGCCAAGTAACGGCAATGGACCAGGTCCCGGCGACCCGCCAGAAGGCGGGCTGCCGGCGGCATGTCATGCCGGCAGCCGTCTGTGACGGCAGTTGTTTTCGACCATCCGGGGATAGGGATCTTGTTCAGCAGTCTGTTTGTTTTTCGCGGCCGGGCTTCGCCGATGGCGGAATCCGCCGTCAGCGTTGCGGCGGCTGCCCTGGTCGTCGCGGGTTGGGAGCTGGCGGCGCGCGCGGGCATCATCGCGCCGCAGTTCCTCCCGTCGCCAAGCCGCGTCGTCGTCGCGTTGTGGACAATGCTGACCGAGCAGAACCTCGTCTGGCACGTTGTGGTCTCGACCACACGCGTGTGGATCGCCTTCCTGCTCGCCGCGGCCATGGCCATCCCGATCGGCATCATGATGAGCAGCTACCGGATCGTCGGAGCCGCACTCGAGCCGATGATCGATTTCATCCGCTATCTCCCGGTTCCCGCACTCGTGCCGCTGTCCATCATCTGGTTCGGCGTAGGCGAGGAGACCAAGATCTTCCTGCTCTGGCTGGGCACGTTCTTCCAGCTCGTGCTTCTCGTGGCCGACGACATGCGGCGGGTGCCGCATGAGTTCGTCGAGGTCGCCCGCACAGTCGGCGCCAGCTCAAGGCAGGTGATGACCGATGTCGCCTTGCGCTGGATGGGGCCGACACTGATCGACAATCTCAGGATCACGCTCGGCTGGTGCTGGACATATCTGATCATCGCCGAGATCGTCGCGGCCGATTCCGGCATCGGCTACGTGATCTGGACGGCACGCCGCTTCGTAAAAACGCCCGAAGTGATGGCAGGCGTCGTCGTCATTGGGCTGATCGGCCTCGTCACCGACCAACTGCTTCGCCTGCTTCACCGCCGGCTTTTCCGGTATCTGTGAGGAATAGGTCATGGTGAGCTACGTTCAGTTCGTCGATACGGCCAAGGCCTTCGGGCCGGTCGATGTCGTGCGAAAAACCGATCTTGGCCTCGACCGCAATTCGCTGGTGGTCTTCCTTGGCCCATCGGGTTGCGGCAAGACAACCTTGATGCGGATGGTTGGCGGCCTCGACGAACCGAGCTCGGGTTCGATCCTGGTCGGCGGCGAAAAAGTTGTCGGGCCGGACCGCCGACGCGGCATGGTGTTCCAGTCCTATTCGTCTTTTCCCTGGCTGACTGTCGAGAAGAACATTGCCTTCGGCATGCGCTACCGGAAGGACCTTGGCGCAACCGAAAAGGCCGAGCGGACGCGCCATTATCTTGAACTGTTCGGGCTTGCCGACTTCGCCGGCTCCTATCCGAACCGGATTTCGGGCGGCATGCGCCAGCGTGTGGCCATAGCGCGCACGCTCGCCGCCGGTTCGGATGTGCTGTTGATGGACGAGCCGTTCGGTGCACTCGACGCGCTGACGCGCGAGCGCCTCCAGGTCGAGCTGCGGCAGATCCAGATTCGCGAGGAAAAGACCGTCATCTTCGTCACCCACGACGTGGAAGAAGCGGTGTTCCTCGCCGACCGGATCATCCTGTTTTCGCGCCGGCCTGCCTCGGTCGTGGCCGACATCGATGTGGCGGCTGAGCTAGGTCCGCAACGGCTACTGGAAATCCGCGAAACGCAGAAATTCTTCGAGCTGCGCAACAAGGTCCTGCATCTGATCCGCAACGAGACGGGAGTGGTCGCATGAGCCTGTCCTTCTCCGGAAAGTCGGTCGTGATCACCGGGGCCAGCCGTGGCATCGGGCTCGGCATCGCTAAGGGCTTTGCGCAAGCCGGCGCAAGCCTGCATCTCATCGCCAACGACGCGGCTGTGCACGAACGGGCGCGTGAATTGGGCGCCACCAGCACGGAGGCCGATATTGCCGATCGTTCGGCCGTAACCGCGGCGCTCGAACCTCTCGCCCGTATAGACGTGCTCGTCAACAATGCCGGCCTCGAACTGATGACGCCGATCACCGACAGCGGCGACGATGTCGAAGCCGCATTCCGGCGCATCATCGAAATCAATATCATCGGCACGGCGCTCGTCACGGCGCGTGCTCTGCCGCGCATGCAGGCCGGCGGTTCGATCGTCAACACCGCATCGATCTGGGGCCGCGTTGCCGAGGCGCAGTTCGGCGCCTATGTCGCCTCCAAGCACGCCATCATCGGCCTGACGAAGACCTGGGCCAAGGAACTTGGGGCCAGGGGCATCCGCGTCAATGCGGTCTGTCCCGGATGGGTTCGCACCGACGCGTCGATGCGCTCGCTCGGCCGCATGGCCGAGAGAGACGCCGTCAGCGAGGCAGCACTGCTCGAAAACATTGTCGGTGCGCAAGCGTTGCCGGGCCTGATGGAGCCGGCCGACATGGTGGGCACCTATCTCTTCCTGGCGTCGGAACTCGCAGCCAACATCACCGGGCAGTCGCTTGGTGTCGACAGGGGAGAAGTGCCTTGGTAAGCCCGCTTCACGGAAAACGCGCGCTGGTCACTGGCGCGGCCAGCGGTATCGGCCGCGCGACCGCGCACGCCTTGCGCGAGGCCGGGGCGACGGTTCTGGGATTCGATCTCGAGGCGTCAGAGGGCGATATCCCCATTCTTGCCTGCGACCTCGCCAGCGAAACCGACATCATCGCCGCGGTCGAGCAGGGCAGGGACCGGATTGGCGGCTATGACATCCTCGTCAACAATGCCGGCATCCTGCAGGAAGCGCCGCTTGGCGGGATTTCGCTCGGTCATGTCGACCGCATGTTCGCCGTCAATGTGCGGGGCGCGATCATCGTGGCGCGGGAAGTGTTGCCCCATCTTCCCGAAGGCGGACGCATCATCAATATCGCCTCCGAGCTCGCCTATCTCGGCCGGTCGGGCGCTTCAGTCTATTGTGCGACAAAGGCGGCGTTACTCGGCCTTACCCGCTCCTGGGCACGCGAACTTGCGCCCCGCATTCTGGTCAACGCTGTGGCGCCCGGGCCAACCGACACGCCGCTTCTCGGCTTCGACGCGCTGACCGAGAGCCAGCGCGCGCTGGAAACGACACACCCGCTGGGGCGGATCGGACGGCCGGATGAAATCGCCGCCGCGGTGGTGTTCCTGGCCGGTCCCGGCGCAACGTTTTTCACCGGACAATGCCTGGGCGCCAATGGTGGCGCGGCGATGCTTTGAGAAGAGATGATCATGAGAGACCGCGTTTTCCTGGCTGAACTGTCGTGGCCCGAGGCTCAGAAGCGGATCGCCGCCGGCGCTCCCGTCTTCCTGCCGCTCGGCGCGACCGAACAGCACGGCCACCATATGGCGATGAATGTCGATGTGGTGATCCCGACCGCCATCGCCGAAAAGGTGGCGGCGCAGGTCGGAGGGCTGGTGGCGCCGACAATCGCCTACGGCAACCGCTCGCAACCGAGGACAGGCGGCGGCCCAGCCTTTCCAGGTACGATCAACATCACCGCACAGACTTTCTCGCTTCTGGTCAAGGATGTGATCTGCGACCTCTATCGCCAGAAGGTCCGACGCATCGTTGTGCTCAACGGCCACTATGAGAACATCGGCCCGTCGATCGAAGGCATCGAACTGGCGCTCGACGCCATCGGCCGCGAACGTGCGACGGACCTGACGATCCTGCGCGTCGACCACTGGGACATGGTGCGCAGCGAAACGCTGGCGAAAGTGTTCCCCGACGGCTATCCCGGCATCGAACTGGAGCATGCGAGCGTGATCGAGACATCGATGATGCTGGCGCTGCGCCCGGAGCTCGTCGATCTCGGCAAGGCGCTGCATGACGGCCCTGCGCAATTCAAGCCCTATGACCGCTATCCCAGACCGTCCGAGGACGTGCCGCCGTCCGGCGTCCTGTCGTTGACCGAGGGCTCGTCGGCGAAAAAGGGCCGATGGCTGCTCGACGACTGCCAGATGCGGCTCGCCGACATCGTCAAACGTGAATTCTTCTGAGGTGACGACAACATGAACAGCAATTTCTTCCAGCCGGTCGATGCGGCCGCAGTTCCCCGCTTCGCCGGGCTTTCGACCTTCATGAGACTGCCGACCGTGGCAAGCGCCGAGGGGCTGGACATCGCGCTCGTCGGCATACCGTGGGATGGCGGTACGACCAACCGCGCCGGCGCGCGCCATGGTCCGCGCGAGATCCGTAACCAGTCGAGCCTGATGCGGCGGGCCCATCACGTCTCGGGAACCGAGCCGTTCAGCATCGCCAACGTCGCCGATGTCGGCGACCTGTCGGTCAATCCGATCAACCTCCTGGACGGTCTGAAGCGCATCGAGGATGGCATCGCGGCGATTGTCGCGGCGGGCGCCATTCCGCTTGCTGCCGGCGGCGATCATCTGACGACGCTGCCGGTGCTGCGTGCGGTCGCGCGCAATGCGCCGGTCGGCATGATCCATTTCGACGCGCATTCCGACACCAATGACCGTTATTTCGGCGACAATCCCTACACGCATGGCACACCATTCCGGCGGGCGATCGAAGAGGGCCTGCTCGATCCCAAACGTGTCGTCCAGATCGGCATCCGCGGTTCAATCTACGAGCCCAACGAGCATGATTGGGCGGTCGCTCAGGGCATCCGCATCATCTACATGGAGGAGTTTGTCCGGCGCGGCGCGGCTAGCGTCATGGAAGAGGCGCGCGGCATTGTCGGCAGCGGTCCCACCTATGTGACCTTCGACATTGACTGCATCGACCCCTCGATGGCGCCCGGCACCGGCACCCCCGAGCTTGGCGGCTTCACCACCCGCGAAGCGCAGGAAATGGTCCGCCTTCTCGACACGGTACTCATAGTCGGCGCTGATGTCGTGGAAGTGGCGCCGCCGTTCGACCTTGGCGGGATGACGGCGCTGGCGGGGGCGACGATGATGTTCGAACTGCTGTGCGTGATTGCCGGTTCTGTCGCTGCAGGCAGGGCTCGACAGGCCTGAGATGCGCCGCGGCAGCGCATCGCATCCGTGGAGAGGCGGCCGCGGGACTTTCGCTAATTCTCCTCCACGAACACCTCTTCGCGCTTCTTCTTGACCCCGGGCAGGAAGACGATGACGAGCACGGCTAATGCGACGAAGAGCAGGCCGGCGCTGATCGGTCTCGTGAGGAAGGTGCTCGGATCGCCGCGCGAGAGAATCATGGCACGGCGCAGGTTTTCCTCGAGCAGCGGGCCGAGCACGAAGCCGAGCAGCAGCGGCGCCGGTTCGCAGCGCAGCTTGGTCAGGAGGTAGCCGAGGAAGCCGAAGAAGGCGACGGCGTAGAGGTCGTAGATGTTGGTGTTGACGCTGTAAACGCCGATCGAGCAAAACGCCATGATGATCGGGAAGAGCACGTAATAGGGGATCGTCAGCAGTTTCACCCAAAGCCCGATCAGCGGCAGGTTCAAGACGATCAGCATCAGATTGCCGATCCACATCGAGGCGATGATGCCCCAAAACAGCGCCGGCTGTTCGGTCGCGACATTGGGGCCGGGCACGATGCCCTGGATGATCATCGCGCCGATCATCAGCGCCATGACCGGGTTGGCCGGTATGCCGAGCGTCAGCATCGGGATGAAGGAGGTCTGGGCGCCGGCATTGTTGGCCGATTCCGGTCCGGCGACGCCTTCGATGGCGCCCTTGCCAAATTCCCCCGGGGTTTTCGATACGCGCTTTTCGACTGTGTAGGAGGCAAAGGCTGCAAGGATCGCGCCGCCTCCCGGCAGGATGCCGAGCGCCGAACCGATGATGGTTCCGCGCACGATGGGCGCCGCCATGCGGCGAAAGTCCTCGCGGGTTGGCATCAGGCCGGAGACCCTTCGGATCATCACGGAGCGCTCGTGCTCATTTTCGAGGTTGCGCAGTATCTCGGCGACGCCGAAGACGCCGACCGCCACCGCCACGAAATTCAGCCCGTCGGCATATTCGCGGATGCCGAGCGTGAAGCGCGGCGCGCCGGTGTAGATGTCGGTGCCGACAAGGCCGAGCAGCAGGCCGAGCACGACCATCGCCAGCGCCTTGACGATCGAGCCGTGGGCGAGCGCGACGGACGAGACGAGGCCGACGACCATCAGCGAAAAATACTCGGCGGCGCCGAATTGCAGCGCGATCGCCGTCAGCGGCGGAGCGAAGATGGCGACGAGGAAGGTCGACACGGTACCGGCGAAGAACGAGCCTATTGCAGCGATCGCGAGTGCCGCCCCGGCGCGACCGTTCTTGGCCATCTGGTAGCCGTCGATTGCGGTGACGGCGGAGGAGGATTCGCCGGGCATGTTGATGAGGATGGCGGTGGTCGAGCCGCCATATTGCGCGCCGTAATAGATACCGGCGAGCATGATGAGGGAGGAAACCGGATCGCCGATCTGAAAGGTGATCGGCAACAGCATGGCGATGGTCGCGGTGGCGCCGATGCCGGGCAGGACGCCGATCAGCGTGCCGAGAAGGACGCCGATCAGGCAGAAACCGAGATTTGCCAGCGTCGTTGCCGTCGAGAAGCCGAGCGCGAGGTTGTCGAGCAGTTCCATGTTCATCGCCTCACAATACGAGCCATGGCGGCAGCCATGGGCCGAAGCGCCGGAACGGCAGGCCGAGCGCGTAGCTGAAGACGAGGAACGCAAACAGGGTAAGGCTGGCGGACAGCACGAGCGCGGTCAGCGGCCTCATGCGGCCGCTGGCAAAGGATGCGATCAGCGCCGTCAGGAAGATCGAAGGGATGAAGCCGAGGCCTCGCACGGTCAGGCCGAAGAAGATCGGAGCAGGCAGGATGAACAGCATGCCGCGCCAGGCTATATGCCCGATCGGCTCGCTTTCGAAGCGCACCGCGTCGATCAGGATGACGGCGCCGAGCAGGATCAGCACGATCGCCAGGACCAGCGGGAAATAGCCCGGTCCCATGCGAAAAGCGGTACCGATTTCGAGGCCGAGCGACTGAGCTGCGAAAAATCCGCCGAGAAAGATGAACAGCACAGCGCATACGCCGTTGGTCGTGTCGATCGTGAAAGGTTTCATGATGTCCTCCCAGGCCCGCGCCGCAGGCACCCCGGTGCAGTGCGAAAGCGGGCCGAAACGAAAACGGGGCGCTGGTGGCGCCCCGCTCAAATCTCAGTCGGCGTACTGGCCGGCGGCTTCGATGATCGGCTTCCAGCGCGCAATCTCGCTTTCCAGCTTGGCCTTCAGCGCGGCCGGTGTCGCGTCCGCGTCGGACGACGGCTTGGTGCCGAGCTCGGCGAAGCGGGCGACGACATTCTGGTCCTTCAGCGCGACCTGAAGCGATTTCGACAGGCGATCGGTGACCTCGGCCGGCGTGCCCTTGGGCGCGTAGAGGCCGTGCCAGATGCCGACCTGCACCTCCGGGAGACCGGCTTCCGTCGTCGTCGGCAGATCTGCCAGCACATCGAGGCGTTGCGGCGAGGTGACGGCGTAGGCCTTGATCGTGCCGCCCTGGATCTGCTTGGTGGTGTTCGTCGTCTGGTCGCACATGATGTCGACCTGGCCGCCGAGGAGATCGGTCATGGCCGGACCGGTGCCCTTGTAGGGCACGGTGACCAGCGGCGTGCCGATCGCGCTCATGAACAGCATGCCGCACAGATGCGAGGCCGCGCCTATGCCGGCATTGGCGACGGTGACGGTATCCTTATTGGCCTTGGCGTAGTCGACCAGCCCTTTCAGATCCGTCGGCTCGAGGTCCTTGCGGCCGACGATGGTCATCGGCACATCGGTGACGAGGCCGACATATTCGAAGCCGTTCAGCGTGTCGTATGCGAGCTTTCGGTATAGTGTAGCGCTTGTCGCCATGCCGATGTGATGGAGAAGCAGCGTATAGCCGTCCGGCTCCGCGTTCGCGACGCGACCGGCGCCCAGCGTGCCGCCGGCACCGCCGACATTCTCGACGATGACCTGCTGGCCGAGATCCTTCGACATGGCTTCCGCGACGAGGCGCGTGACCGTGTCGGTCGGGCCGCCGGCCGAAAACGGCACCACGACGGTGATGGTGCGTTCGGGATAGGTCTGCGCGCCCGCGGCGAGCGGATAGAGCGTGACGGCTGCGGCTGCGGCCAGAGCGACGGCGAATTTTCTCATCGTGATTTCCTCCCAGGATATAAATTCCGGCGTCTAGAGTTCCTCTCAATACCGGCTGTGGATGGAGCAATAACTAGCGCAAGCTAGCGGATTGCAATCGGACTCAAACCGCAAACTGCGATTATGCACAACCCGTCCGCGCAAAATGGGTGGAAAGGTGACGTGGAGCCCGGGGCATTCGATCGAGTTCCTGGCGCTGCTCGATATTTCCATTCACTCTCTTGAACGCGGTTCCGTTTACAAGAAGAGACCCGTGATTCCTCTGAGCTATGCCGCATGCGACCGGCTGCACCTCAATTCACGCCAGTACCGTGATCGGTCAGGTAGTCCATGCTCGACAGCACCTGTCGAACCGTCGCGATGAAGGCTCGAATGTTCGGGCTTCCGCTTCGCTTTGCGAATTTCGCGTAGATTGGCGTATCGGCGACGGGCGGCGAAGTGCGGAGCAGGCGTACAACACCGGCGCGCACGTCCTCCTCGGCCATCTTGCTGGGATAGATGCCAATGGCCACCCCTGCCGTCACTACATGGGCCAGCATCGCCACGCTATTGCATATGTCCACCCGCGCCGGGGTGACGCCCGCACTGGCGAACCACTCGCGGACTTGGCGATAGTTGATGCTACCTTGCGGGTTTGAAATGATCGGCAGGTTCGCTAGGTCGTGTGGGCTAACCAAGGCAGGCAGGGACCATCGGGCCGAGGCAATCCAGCACGTTTCCTGTGCACCAAGCGGCACCAGCGTGAAATCGCTGTTGTCGGTTGGGTTAACTAGGAAAGCCAGGTCGAGCCGATGCGCATGGAGCTCCGGTTCGACGGCAGAGGTGGTGGCGACCATGAGTTCGGGATTCAAGTCGGGATAAAGCTGGTGCAGCAGTTCGAGGGCTCTCGACAGGCAGACGAGGGCGAAACCCTCGGCGAAGCCAACCCGGATGGTGCCGCGCACCGGGACCGGACCGCCGCGGCCAGCCAGCCTTTCTATGCCTTCGAGAATGCGCTTTGCCTCCGGCAGGAGATCGTATCCGTCGGGCGTCGGGCTAACACCGCGCCCGACGCGCTGGAACAGCGGAACGCTGGTCTCATGCTCCAGAGCTTTCAGTCGCAGCGAGATCGTCGGCTGCGACAGGCTGAGATGGCGCGCCGCGCCGTCGACCGAGCCTAACGTCGCGGTCCAGTAGAACGCCTCGATCTGGGCGACGGTAATTCTATTCATTGAAAATTCCAATGAGTGGCGGCCAAAACTTCTAATTGGTCGCTGCAGAGTTAATGCGATAGCTGGCGACAGACAACCGTAATAAAGGAGCGTTCATGAAGGACCGGGACAATCGGGTCGTAAAGGTCGAGGGATTCGAACTTTGCTGCGCGCTGCCCGAGCTTGCTGGAAACGCCCTACGGGTTTTCAACCAGCGTTCAGCCCTGCTGGTGAAGGTCACGACCGCCGGCGGCATTGTCGGTTGGGGTGAGACATGGGCTTTCCCGACCGCCGCCAGCAGCTTTATCCGCACCACCCTCGCTCCCGCCATTCTCGGTGCAGACATCACCAACCCCCGAGCCGCCCAGGCCAGATTACTGCAGTTTGCCGTTCCCGATCGCCGCGGTCAGGCGCATATGGCGATCAGTGCCCTGGATGTTGCGTTCTGGGATGGCTACGGCCATGTCGAAGGCAAGCCTATCCATGCTTTGCTCGGTGGCCGGCTGCGCGATCGGGTGATGGCCTATGCAAGCGGCCCGCTTCTCAAGGCAGGCGGCGACCGCTATGCCGGCTTTGGTGAGGAGGTGGAGCGCTACGCCGAAGCTGGCTATCGCGCGGTGAAGGTCCGGGTCGGCATTGGCGCGGCGCTGGACGTACAGGCGATCCGCAGGGCGCGCGCCATTCTCGGCGATGATGCGCTGCTCATGGCTGATCTCAACGAGAGTTCCACCCAACGCGGCGCTGTCGCCCTGACCGAGGCGGTCGCCGATGCACGGCTGGCCTGGATCGAGGAGCCGCTTCCGCATGATGACCTGCCTGGCTACACGAGGCTGGCCCGTGCTCTGGCGATCCCGCTAGCCGGCGGCGAATCCTTCTGCGGCGTCCAGGCTTTCCGCGACAGCCTGTGCGCCGGGGCTCTCGACATCATCCAGCCGGATCTCGCGCTCTGCGGAGGCCTGACCGAGGGCATGCGCATTGCCGGGTTGGCCGGCGCCTTCGACGTACCGGTCGCCCCGCATGTCTGGGGCACGGGAATAAATACCCTGGCCGCGCTTCAATTTGCGTCCGTGCTGCCGTCGAGCCGCGGCTCGGTCCCGTTCCCTTTGCTCGAATGCGATATGGGCTTCAATCCCCTGCGCACTGCCATATTCGACCCGAAGCCTGACGCTGAGGGACACATGGCAGTGCCGGACGGACCGGGCCTCGGCGTGGAGATCGCGATCGACCGGGTCGCCGAGCACGTCACAGCCCATTGGGTGCTGGAATAATTCTTTGATGTAACGTTCACAATTGGGAGGATGCAATGAACAGACGTGCCTTTTTCGTAGCCTGCATGCTGGCTGCCGGCCTGCCGAGTAGCCTGGCTTTCGCCGAACCGGAGATGACCCTCAACCTCGGCTATGTCGGCGGGGCGCAGGCGCCCGAGGCAATCGCCATGGGCCAGTTCGCCGAGGAGGTTCTGAAGGGGACCGGCAGCCGTATCGCCATCCGGCTCCAGGGCGGCGGCGCGCTCGGCGGGGACCGCGAGGTCATCGAAGGCGTGCAGGTGGGCACGGTCGACATGACTGTGGTCAGCACATCGATCGTCGCAAACTTCGCGCCCGAACTGAAGGTCTTCGACATTCCTTTCCTGTTCCGCGACTTCGACCATGCCGACGCTGTCCTGAATGGACCGATCGGTGACAAAATGCTTGAGGGGCTTCCCTCGAATGGCCTGGTCGGCCTGGCCTTTGGCGGAATGGGCTTTCGCCAGCTCACCAACAATGTGAGGGCGGTCAAAGAGCCGTCCGATGTGGAAGGTCTCAAGATCCGCACGCAGCAGAACGAAATGCACATCGCAGTCTGGACCGAACTCAACGTCCTGCCCACCCCCATGGCGATCCCGGAGGTCTACACGGCTTTGCAGCAGGGGGTCGTCGACGGACAGGAAAATCCTATCGGCGCGATCATCAATAACCGGTTCGGCGAAGTGCAGAAATACCTCAGCCTGACCGATCATGCATTCACGCCGCTAATCCTGTTGATCTCGCCTGCCGTCTATGACGGGCTCTCCGACGCCGATAAGGCGGTATTCAAGGAAGCTGCCCGCAACGCAATGGCGCGCAACCGCAAGGAGGTCGAGGCGGTCGCCAAGACCGGCATCGAAACCTTGACCGCGCAAGGCATGACCGTGGTCAAGGACGTCAACAAGGAAGCCTTCCGTGCGAAGCTCGATCCGCTCTTTGTCAAGTTCGCCGGCGAGTTCGGCGAGGAGCAACTAAAAGCAATCCAGGAAACCAAATGAACCTTGCCATCGGTTCCTGGCGCTCGGCCTTTCTTGCGGTCGAGCGCCGGATCACCCAAGCCGCGGTCATGCTCGGCTGCCTCGGGCTTGTGCTTGCAGCCCTGGCGGGGCTGTACCAGGTCGTCGCGCGTTTCATCCTGTTCCAGCCGGCGTCCTGGTCGGAGCCATTCGTCCAGGCGATCCTGATCTGGATGACTTATCTCGCACTGGCGGGCGCAATGCGCACCGGAACGCTGATTTCCGTCGACCTTCTTCTCGCGCGCAGCCAGGGACGGGCAAGGACCGCGCTTCGGGCCTTCATCGCGCTGGCTGTCATGGCGCTGCTGCTGGTCATCCTGTGGTTTGGCTGCATCCTGGTGTGGCGGGTGCGGTTCCAGACGATTGCCGGCTTGAACATCTCGGCTTCATGGGCCTATGCCGCGCTGCCGGTCGGCGCGGTGCTGTCCATTCTAGCTCTGATCGCCCATGCAATTGATCCGCCCGAGATCGACGAAATCACCATCGAGAGCGGGGGTTAATTCGACATGCTGCCGGCAATGATATTGGCCATGGTCGTGCTCATGATGCTAGCCGTTCCGGTTGCTGTGGCGATCGGGCTGGCCGGCGTGATCGGAACCGTAGGCTTCTCCAATCTGCCCCTGCTCGTCGTACCGCAACAGGCCTTCATCGCCCTTGACAAGTTTCCGCTGGCTGCCATTCCGTTCTTTATCCTGGCGGGCAATATCATGGCGGCCGGCGGCATTTCATCCCGGCTGGTCGATCTGGTGGAGAGTGTGCTTGGCAACGTCCGCGGCGGCTTGCCGATGTCGTGCATCGTCGTTTGCATGATCTTCGCCGCGGTCTCTGGTTCGAGCGTGGCAACCACCTTCGCCATCGGCTCCATCCTGATACCGGCGATGGTGCGCCAGAAATATCCGGTGGGCTTCGCCGCATCGCTGCAGGCGACATCGGCCGAACTCGGCGTCATCATTCCCCCGTCGATCCCGATGATCCTCTATGGCGTCTCCGCCGGTGCGCCGGTCGGCGACCTCTTTATCGCAGGCCTTGGGCCCGGACTCCTGATAGCCGGCGCCCTGGTGATCTATATTCTGATATGGACGCGGCTAACCGGCCACGGGGCTTCCGAAGACTTCCCGCGGAAGCCGTTCCTGCCAAGCCTCAAACGGTCGGGTTTGGCCCTGCTCATGCCGGTCATCATACTGGGCGGCATCTATGGCGGCGTCTTCACCCCGACCGAGGCATCGGTGATAGCCGTCTTCTATGCACTGGCCGTCAGCCTTGTCATTTACCGCGAGATGACGCTGCAGAGCCTGTCCGATGTGATCCGGCGGTCTACCATTTCATCCGCCATCATCATGTTCATCATCTCGATGGCCGGGCTGTTCTCCTTCGTTCTGACTAGGGCGGGCGTTCCGGCGGCGGTCGGCGAATGGATCGTGGTGAACTTCGACAGCGCCGTTGCCTTCCTGCTGGCCGTCAATCTTTTTCTCTTCCTGATCGGCATGTTCGTCGAGACATCCGCCTCGATCGTCGTCATTGCGCCGATCCTTGCTCCGGTGGCTGTACGCTTCGGCATCGACCCGGTGCATTTCGGCATGATCATGATCACCAACCTGGCCATGGGCATGATCACGCCGCCATTCGGCGTCAATTTATTCGCCGCTTGCGCGGTGGCTAAGATATCGCTGCACCGGATGATCCCGCATCTGGTGCCGCTCGTCGGCGTCATTGTGGTATGCTTGGGACTGATTACCTATTTCCCGTCCATCAGCCTTTCGTTCCTCTACTTGCTGGGCGGACGGTAGCTCACTAGGCGTGGGATGGAGTGGAGATCCGCTAGCCGGTACCGCAGCCAGTCCGAGACCCGCTTTTGAGAGCACTGCCGCTCATCGAACTGAGCCGGGGAGGCGAGGCCGGCCCGCAGCGAATGAAGCCGACTTGCGAATGGCATGTTCGACGCCGCGGAGTTCGGCCAATCCCTTAAGCCGGCCGACCGCCGGATAGCCGGGTTGGGCGCCTCGCGTCAGGTCGTCGAGGATATCCTGGCCATGGTCAGGGCGCATCGGGATGACGGCGTCCGCGCGGCCTTCCTTCTTACGCCGCGCTTCCTCATGGAGCAGCGCCGCCACCACCGCAACCATGTCCGTGTCGCCGGCAAGATGCTCATCCTCGTGGAACGAGCAGGGGGTGCCGGCTGCTTCCTTGCGCACATTGCGCAGATGCGCGAAGTGGATTTTTGGTCCGATCCGCCCGATCATGCCGGGCAGATCATTGTCGGGTCTTGCGCCGAGTGATCCCGTGCATAGTGTCGCCCCGTTGGCCGGGCTATCGACTGCGTCCAGAATGTACCTGTAGTCGGCCTCGGTCGACATGACGCGCGGCAGGCCCAGCAGCGGAAACGGCGGATCGTCCGGATGGCAGCAAAGACGCAGCCCGAGGCGCTCGGCCGTAGGCACGACCTCCGCCAGGAAGTCGACGAAATGCCGGCGCAGGGTTGTTGCGTCGATGCGGTCATAATTTGACAGTTGAGCCGCGAGACCTTGGAGAGACGTGTCTTCGGTCGAACCAGGCAGGCCGGAATTGACGTTTCTTGCCAGAGCCTTGCGCGCAAAATCATCCATCTGCGCATATCGCCGCTCCGCCTTGGAGACGATCTCCGGCGTGTAATCGCCGAGCGCCCCTTGGCGTTTCAGGATATGGATGTCGAATGCGGCGAAGTCGATCAGATCGAAGCGCATGGTGGTGCCGCCGTGCGGCAGGCGCCAGGCAAGATCGGTGCGGGTCCAATCGAGCACGGGCATGAAATTATAGCAGATGACCGAAATGCCGGCCCGCGCCAGGTTTTCCAGCGATGTCCTGTAATTTTCTATGTGGCTGCGCCATTCGCCGACCTGCGTCCTGATCGCTTCGGAAACCGGCAGGCTCTCGACGATCTCCCAACTGAGATCACTTGCGCTTCCATCCGGCAAAGACGCGACTTCGCGCTGACGTCTTTCGATTTCGACGGGCAGCCAGACGGCGCCGTGAGGAACGTGGTGAAGGGCTGAGACGATGCCTTGCGCACCGGCTTGACGCGCGTCCGCGATGGTCACCTTGTCGACCGGCCCGAACCAACGCCACACATGTCTCATTCGAACGCTCCGTCAGAAAAGAATCGCCATGCGGCTGCACGCCCGCGCTTCCCGCCGTGGCGGGATCCGCTGCTCCTCTTTCATCGGCTGCTATCAGATTCCGATGCGTCTGACACCCATCCTGCTCGGGCCTGTGCCGACCAACGGCGATGCACCGATGCCGACCGGTCGGCACGAACGGCGATGCCGGCATTGACCTGGCATCAACGAGCGTCAGCGAAATTCCAGGCTACAGCAGCGCTTCGTATAGATCGCCGATCTTTTCAACTTCGAAATCTGCTGCCCTGCTCTTCAGGAGGGCGGCAGAGGTGGGGTGGTCCAGCATCTCAGCCATCGCCTTTGCCAGCGCCTCGGCATCGCCGACCGGCACCAAGGCGCCGAAACGACCGTCATCCAGAATCTCGCGCGGGCCATGCGGCGCATCTGTGGAGACCACGGGGACCCCGGCAGCCATGGCCTCGACCAGCACATTGCCAAAGCCCTCGCTCGTGGAGGAAAGGACGAACAGATCGGCTGCGGCGTAACAGGCGGCGGGATCGTTGACGTAGCCGGCAAAGAGCACATCCGCGCCTATACCGGATTCCTGGGCATAGGCGTGCAGCTCGGCAGCCAGCGGACCTTCGCCGAAGATGACAAGCCGAGCGCGGCGGCCGGCGCGCAGGGTAGCGAAAGCCTGGAGCAAGGTCCGATGATCCTTGACCGGCACCAGGCGACCGGCGGTGGCGATGACCGGGCCATCGCCCATCGTCGCCAACTCTGCCTGCCAGGCATAGGATTGTCCCTGGAGCGCCGCGGCCGGCGGCAGCGGGTTGTTGATGACGACAACCTTGGATTTGGGGAAACCGCGGGCCGCAATATCGCGGCCGACGCCCACTGAGACGGCGATGGCCTTGGTTGCGCGCGCTGCAACCAGCGCGGAAAACCAGACTGCTATTCTCGCGCCGAGGCTGCCGGAAGGCAGTGAGGCCGCGGCGTGGAAGCTTGGAAAGAACCGCGCTCGGCTTCGCGCCAGAAGAAGCGCCAGCGTCACGACCAGATTGGCAAATTCCGGCGCGCTATAGACCGCATGGGGACCAAGGCGGTTAAACAAACGTGCGCTTCGCACGACCCCTTTCAGCGTCTCCCACTTGCCGTAGCCCTCGCCCCTGATGGGAAGGTCGAAATCGACCAGATGCACGGCAGGGGAGCGCAGCGCGGCGTTAGGTCCTTCCGCGTTCCAGGTAAAAAGTGTGACGTCGTGCCCACGCGACGCCAATTCATTTGCCATGAGGACGAAGACACGCTCGGCGCCGCCGCCCCTAAGGCTGGCAATGTGAAAGACAACGCGCTTCGCCATGCCTGGATTTTAGGCTTGGCCGACGGCAATGCCCGGTCGGTCCGGCGGCTGGCGCATGTCGCGCACGATGCCCATGGCTAAGGCGAGCAGCATGCCTAGAGCAAAGCCAGCGAAAGCCCCCAGGCCTGCCATCAGCGGGGTGCGCGGCGGCCACGAGCGCCCGTTCGGCGGCACTGCGGTGGAAATCACCTGTACATTCGTGGTGTCGATCTGCTCGCGCTCGGTGATCTGGCGCGCGCGCGACAGGAAGCTTTCATAGACCGCCCTCCTGGAGGCGGCGTCGCGTTCAAGCTCACGTAAGGCGACCTGGGACTCGCTGTCGGTGAAAACATTGCTCTTCAGATCGTTCATTTTGGCGCTGAGAGAAGCCAATGACGCGTTGGCCTTGTCCAGGTTGGCTTTTGCCGTGCCGACCGTGCGGGCGAACTCCGCCCTGAGTTGAGAACTGACGGTTTCGAATTCCGTCCTGAGCCTGACGATCGTCGGATGGCGCGGACCAAAGGTCATGGACTGTGAATCGATTTGCTGCCGCAGGCCGTTTGCCTTGTCGCGCAGTGCTGCGAGTGCTGCCGAATCCGCGGGATCAGGATTGGCTCCATTGACACCGGAGGCAACCAAGGCGTCGTAACTTGCCTGGGCAGCGATGACGCGCGATTGCGCCTCTCCAATTTCGCTATTGAGCTGCGTCATCGTCTGCGAACTGACGAGCTGGCCATTGCTGGAGGACAAATTGTGGCTGCGCCTGTAGCTCTCGACCTTCTCTTCGGCCGCCTGCACGTCGCGCTTGAGTTGGCCGAGCCGGGCGTCAAGAGCAGCTGCGGCACGGCCGGCACCGGCAGCTTCGGCCTTGGCCAATTCTTCCTGGAAAGCTTTCACTATGGCTTGCGAGATCAGGATCGCCTTGCCGGTGGTTTCTGCCGATACCGAGAGGGTCGTGACGAACGACGTTTCATCTGCAGTGACGTCGACCCGCTCCGCCAGGTTCTTCTGGGCAATAAGTTTCGGATCGGGTTTGCCGCCACTCGCTCCAACACCAGACGTGGAGGTACTCTGGTCCGGGTCGAAAAACTCCGGATCGTTGGTCAGACCGAGTTCGTCCACTACACGTGCAAGCACGTTGCCTGAGGTCAGGATGCGCTGCTTGCTGCGCGCGTTGAGAATTTGGCTATCGACCTGGCCCGGTTGCGAGTAGAGGTCGTTTTCCACAACCTGCAAATTGGCAGGATTGATGAGGATTTCCGTTGCAACGGTATAACGCTGTTTGCTCAGCAGCCCATAGGCGGCGCCGACGACGCCGCCGGCCACTGCCAGCATGCAGGCCACGACGAGCCCGGCACGCAGCCAGACAAACAGGCGTCGAAAGTCGAGCTCGAGGAAATCGCCGATCTTGTCGAGCGTCACCGTCGGGACGGGCTCGGGCGTGTGTGGAGTAACAGGGGCGGAGGTGCGTGCCATGACTGGGGCATCCTGTTGCAGCCTTGCCCTGCTGGCGCGCCGCGCATTGGCAATCCGCTCGAGCGCGCTGATGTCGGAATCCGCTGCAGAGGGAGGGGTTGTGCCGGAAGCGGCGGACATGGTGTTAACTCTGGTTATTCGCTATGCGGGCCAGCACTACAGAAAGATCGTTAACATCTCATTTTCCAAGTTGGCATATTTTGCCTATTCAAGCGCTGCGGCCATTCGGCGGTCCCTGGAATGAATCTCGTTGGTCAGAATGCCGTTTGAATACAGACACTTGGATGGGACATGAGCTATTCCGCTGCCGCTTCGGAACGATTGATGTCCAGCCAAGCGCGCCGTCAGAACGCGCTGTCGCTTCTGTTTTTCCTATGCGCGGCGTTTGCGTTCCTGCTCCGCCTCACGGTGTCACCGCAGATTATGAACATGGTCGTCGACTATACGGCCGACGGTGGCTCATTCTACGAGAAACTGCATTTCGGCACCTATGCTATCTTTCTGCTGCTTCCTATCGTTCTTTTCAGCCGACCGTTTCTGCTGCAGGGCGACGAAATTGGAATATTCAAAGCTTTAATACTCTATTCTGCGCTGATTTTCGCGCTGGTGCCCTATCTGTTCATCACCGGCCGTGCGGGCTCCTCCGGGTTCATCATCGATACCTATCTGGTGGCGGGCGCCGCAGGCCTGTTGATGCTGGCCTTGAACGCGGAAGTGCGGCGGGCGTTGGGCGACGTCGTGCTTGGAATGGTGATCCTCAGCGCTGTGCTCGGCACGATCGAAGCGGTGACTCAACATCGGTTTATGCCTTACGGTCTCAACGAACTGCAGTTCAGGCCAATCGGCCTATCGGCGCATCCGCTGGCACTGGGCGCGCTCTGCGCCACAGCGATCGGCTTCGTTCCGCTGACGCGCTGGCGCATATGGGTGCGGGTGGCGTCGATCCTTGTGTTGCTCCTGGGTTGTGCCGCATCAGGCGCTCGCGCCGCACTGATACTCGCCGCTACGGAAACCCTCATACTGCTGATGTTCGTGCCCTGGCCGCGCCTGACGCTCAAGCACCAGAGGCAGGCCAAGTCCGTCGTGCTGCTGTTCGCCGTGGCGGGTGGCGCAGTGCTGGCGGCCATACTGTTTTCGGGCGGGCTGCTGAACCGGTTCAGCAACACGATCTTCGACGAAAATTTCATGGCGCGGGTGACGATCTACCAGATATTCGGGCTTGTCAGCTGGAAAGACATCCTGTTTGGCATGAACGTCGACGAGCTCCTGAAGATCGTCAACGAGAAGCTGCATCTGCCCTATATCGAGAGCGCGCCGGTGGTCATCATCATGCTCTTCGGCTTGCCGATAGCCGTGCTCTTTATAGCGCTGGTATTCTGGTTCATTTTTCGGCTGCTGCGCGCGGCGCCGCTGCCGGCATGGATCGGCACCATGACGTTCCTGCTTGCTGCGCTGTCGAACAATGCGCTCTCGTCAAAAGCGCCAGATATCACGACTATCGTGGTGTTGCTGCTTGCCTATAGAAACGTGCCGTATAGAAAGCAGCCGAAGAGCACATCTTCGACCGCTGTTGCAGCAGAGCCGAAACTGGAGCAGCCTGGATAAGCGCTCCAGACGCATCAGCCGGCGCTATCCACAACCTCGACATTGCCTGCACGGTTAAGCGTGTGAATTCCCGCGCGGGCCCATGCCGGCCCCGGGCCGATCGGGCGGGGCGGCGCAAAGCGCACATCGCAATCGTCAAGCCGGTCCAGCCGCATCAAGCCCAGACCGCCGCCATAGGCTCTCGACCCGTTTTGGACCGGCAGCACCAGGGCGCCACCCTGGCGAATAAAGGCGCCGCCAGGCCGAGCGGCTGAGTGATCGACGGCGATTGGATTGAGCGCATGCGCAACCCAAGGTCCTCGCAGCGAGGGCGCGGAATAGACCGTCATCGTGTCCGACGCGCTGCCATAACCGAACCGCTCCGTCCCCAACAGCCAGAAGCGGCCATCCGATTCGAGCAGCGTGGCGTCATTGAAATCCTTGTCCGTCATCAGCACGGTGTCGCGTACCCAGCGATCCGGAAACTGCGCGGCACGGTAGAGCACAAGCTCGCGCGCCGCCGCACTTTCAGGAATCATGAAAATCTCGCCGGCGTGAGCGAACACCTGTGGATACGACAAATGGTGAGCTTCCTCCAGCACCACCCTCGGTACGCCGAAGCTGCCATCGTCACCCAGTTCGGCGACGGAAATCACGCCGCGACCGGTGGCGTAGGGAAATTCCTCGACGAACAGATAGTGGCGGCCATCGCGCTCGATGACGAATGGATCGGCGTAGAATCGTTGGCCATCGTCCGGCAGGATGGTAAACGGCGTACCGTCGAGTTGCCCGGTTTCGGCGACGCCGGGCCCTTCGATCAGCCGATAGGCAACCTGCCAATAGAAGGGACGCCGTCCCAGTCTGAGTTTTTGCACGGCGCGGTCGACCAACCCCTTGGAGAAAAAGGGCAGATAGTGCCTGATAAAACCGCTGTTCCTTAGGATCGGCGCCGGGCTATCGGCGATTGGCACAAGTTTGCCCTCGGAAAAACGGGCGACGCTTTGCGCAACCAGCGAGATGGCTCCGGCGAGCAGGTCGTTGCAACTGCGAGACAGCCAGAGCCGGTCGCTGAGCATCGGTCGCCCGCGGGCGACCGTGACGCCATCGAGGCGAACGGCAAGCTCGGGCAACCGCCCGCTCGCCAGCATCTCGGCCACCCCGGCGGGAAAGGTGCTGCGGCCGCAAAATTCGAGCGTCAGAACCGGCGTGCCCGGGCGTGCGAAAGTGCCGGTGAGATCGATTACGAGGTCGGCTGGACCAGCAACGCCGGACGGCAACGGCTCGGAGGGGCTTGCCAGCGAGGGACCGAAGCGCCGGCTCTCGATATCAAGCACACCATCCAGTCCGCGTGCGATCGGCGCAGGCGTCGGCGCGCGGCAACTCGAAACCACGTGACCAGCAGCGTTCAGCCGCACCAGAAGCTCATTTTCCCAGCGCCGAGAGCCGGCAATGTGGCCGATGATTAAAATATTAGTCAATCGAATATGTTCTTTTTCAAGACTACTCTGCCAGAGTACCTATCGGCTTAGGCTTTCATAAGAGTTACCGGGGAGAACGCAGGCTTGGCTGTTAATCATATATTAAGATTTGACGTCACGAAGGCGGCTTCTGCCGCTATTATAGCTCTTGTGGCGAATAATCAGCAGGTCGCGACACCCTCCGGCGACCAGGATCGGCAATGAACGTCCTTTCACATCCAAAACTGCCGTCCAGGCAAAAACTGCTGATCGTGTTCGGCACGAGGCCGGAGGCGCTCAAGTGCTTTCCGGTGGTGCGTGCCGCGCTTGCCCATCCAGGTTTTATCACCGAGACATGCATCACCGGCCAGCATCGCGAGATGGTCGACCAGGTCATCGAACTGACCGGCCTGCCGGTGCATCACGACCTCAACATCATGCAACCCGGCCAGACATTGTTCGACGTGACCTCGCGTGTCCTGCTGGGCATGGCCGACGTGCTGGAGAAGGCGAAGCCCGATATCGTCCTCGTGCAAGGCGATACGACCACGGCGATGACTGCGGCTTTGGCTGCCTTCTACAAGCGCATCCCGGTCGCCCATATCGAGGCAGGATTGCGCAGCCACGATATCAACTCTCCCTTTCCGGAGGAACTGAACCGCAAGATTGCTGGTGACATCGCCACTTGGCACTTTGCACCGACAATCCAGGCGCGCGACAACCTCGTCGCCGAAGGAAAAGCTGAAAACACCATCTTCGTGACCGGCAACACGGTGATCGACACGCTGTTGCATTTTTCAAGCGCGATCGACGCCGACAGGCTGATGAACGCGAAGCTCGCCGCCCATTTCCCCTTCCTAGACCCCGCCAAGAAAATGATCCTCGTCACCGGTCATCGGCGCGAGAATTTCGACGGCGGCATCCAGCGCATCTGCACGGCGTTGAAGGGATTGGCGGCACGCGGAGACGTGCAGATCGTCTATCCCGTCCATCCAAATCCAAATGTGCGCTCGGTGGTCAACGCGGAGTTGGAAGGGGTGCCGAACATCTATCTGGTCGAGCCGCAGGACTATCTGCCGTTTCTATACCTGCAGAAGCACAGCTATCTGGTGCTTACGGACAGCGGCGGCGTGCAGGAAGAAGCGCCTTCGCTCGGCAAGCCGGTGCTGGTGATGCGCGAAAACACCGAGCGGCCCGAGGGCATCGTGGCCGGTACCGCCCGTCTCGTCGGCACCGATGTCGAAAAAATCTTGTCCAACGCCAATCGCCTGCTCGACGATCAGGCCGCCTATCGCGGCATGGCGGAACGACATAACCCATATGGCGATGGCCGGGCCGGTAACCGGATTGTTGAGGAACTGCTGCATCATGGCTGAGATCAAGACCGTTTCCGTTATCGGCATGGGCTATATCGGCCTGCCGACCTGTGCCATTTTCGCCAGCCGCGGGCTCGATGTCATTGGCGTCGACGTCAACGAAGCGGTGGTCGAAAAAGTCAATCGCGGCGAAATCCACATCGTCGAGCCCGACCTCGATGGTTTGATCCAGAAGGTCGTGGCCAACGGCAAGCTCAGGGCTTTCGGCACGCCGCAGCCGGCGGATGCGTTTATCATCGCCGTGCCGACCCCGATGACCCATGACCATAAGCCTGATGTGAGCTACGTGCTCGCGGCGGCACGAAGCATCGCCTCCGTGCTAAAACGGGGAGACCTTGTGGTGCTGGAATCGACGTCGCCGGTCGGCACGACGCGCGTCATGACGGCACTGCTTGCCGACTTGCGGCCCGATCTCAAATTTCCTCTCCTGCACGGCGAAGAGGCCGATGTCCTGGTCGCCTATTCGCCCGAGCGCGTGTTGCCGGGAAAGGTCCTGACCGAGCTGATCAACAACGATCGCTCGATCGGCGGGCTGTCGCGCAAGTCGTCGGAACGGACCGCGGCACTCTATTCAACCTTCGTTGCCGGCGACCTGTTCATGACCCAGGCCGAAAGTGCCGAACTGGTGAAGCTGACCGAGAACGCCTTCCGCGACGTCAATATCGCCTTTGCCAACGAGCTTGCGGCAGTGTGCCAGGATCTGTCGCTCAACGTCTGGGAGGTGATCGATCTCGCCAACCGGCATCCCCGCGTGAACATCCTCCAGCCGAGCCCGGGCGTCGGCGGCCACTGCATTGCGGTAGATCCGTATTTCATCATCGACGCCGCGCCTAACAGCACGCGGCTGATGGCTTCGGCACGCCGGATCAATTCCGAGCGTCCCTTGTCGGTGGTCAGGGATATCGAAGCCTTGCTCGACCCGTCCCGCAAGCAGACCATCGCCTGTCTTGGTCTCAGCTTCAAAGCCAATATCGACGATATGCGCGAGAGCCCGGCTGTCGAGGTGGTGAAGCTTTTGTCAGATATTCCCAACCTGAAGATCATCGCGGCTGAGCCCAACACGCATAGGCTGCCGCAGGAGCTCGAGGGCAAGGGCATCGTCTTCACCGATGCACTTTCCGCCATCGACCAGTGCGACATCGTCGTCCTGCTGGTCGACCATCGGCAGTTCAATCTGGTGGATCCCGAAGCGCTCAAGGACAAGAAGCTCATCGACACAAGGGGTTTGTGGACCTGGCGCAAGGCACGCAAGCCCGACGCCCGCATCGAAGGCAAGAAATCGGCGATCGAACGTCTGGCACTTCCTGCAGGTGCGGAGGAGGCCGCATGAACGCGCACGACCCAGGATGGGCGCAGCATCGCCTGTTGGCGTCGCGTCGCCGGGAATTTCTCGGGGCGCCGATCCATGCGCTGACCATGGCCGAGACGCTGGCTATCGCCGATGAGGCGATGACCCTGCGGCGGCCGCTGCATCATGTGGTCGTGAACGTCGCCAAGCTTGTCAACATGCGCAACAATACCGAGCTGCGGGAGGATGTTGCGACGGCGGATGTGATCAACGTCGACGGCAAGGGTGTGCTTTGGGGTGCGCGTCTTTGCGGTGTGGCGCTGCCCGAGCGGGTAGCCGGCGTCGACATCATGGTCAATCTGTTGAGCCTCTGCGCGAAGCGCGGCTTCAGACCCTTCCTGCTGGGGGCCGAACAGCACGTTCTCGATGCGGTGAAAAGGCGGCTTGCCAAGGATCACCCGAGCCTGGTGCTCGCTGGAATGCGCAATGGCTATTTCAAGCCGGAAGACGAGGCCAAAATTGTCGAGGAGATCAACGCCTCGGGTGCCGACTGCCTTTTGGTGGCTATGCCGACGCCGCGCAAGGAGCGCTTTCTCAAGCGCTATCGTGACCAACTCACGCCGAGTTTCGTCATGGGCGTGGGCGGCAGTTTCGATGTCTATGGCGGCAAGGTCGCCCGGGCGCCGAAACTGGTTCAGGCGGCCGGTCTGGAGTGGTTGTTTCGGGTGGCGCAGGAGCCGCGACGCTTGTGGCGCCGCTACTACGACACCAACACTGCCTACGCAGCGCTGCTGTACCGGGAGTTCCGGGACAGTCGGGGGCGCCGAAAGGCCGGCCTATAAGGAGCGGCTGACTGCGGCTCCGGCAAATTCAAAATCCCCTCGCCGGTCTATGCGGGCCGTAGCCGCGCCCATAACTTAGCTGCGAATTGCATCGCGGCGGTGGGATAAAACAGCCAGCTCAGCCCGAAGAAAACCGCTGCGCCTGCGGCGCCGCCCGCGACCAGCGAGACAATGGCCGGCATGTCGCCGAGTAGAGCGCTGGCAAGGCTGGCGGCCAGCCCGGTGCTGACCGAGATGACGATCGAAACGCCGATGTCGCGCCATGGCACCGGCACCGACGTGAGCCGTTCGCTGATGATGATACAGGCTACAAGGCCGACCAGCGATCCGCCCGCCAGCGCCAAAGCAGCACCGACCTCCGCCATCGAAGGGATCAGCAGCACGGACAGTGCGATTGTCGCCACCGAGCCGAAGGAATTGGCGATGATCAGCAGCCACGGCCGCTTGTGCGCGTGCACCACGGTGCCATAGACGAAACTGGCGAGGTTGGCACACAGCACGCTGAAGGCGATGATCGGAAAGAGCAGGCCGAAGCGGCCGTGATATTCCGATGGCAGCAGGAGCTGCGTGATATCGCTGCTGAGTGCGACCAGCATGGCTGCAACCGGCAGGCAAAGGCGGATCATCAAGGCCATCAATTGCGACAGCAGCCGGCCCGATGCTGCAGGCCCGTCTTCATCGAACCGGCTGACCACCTCGGGAAAAGCGCCCATGTTGATGGAATTGGCGACCATATCGATCGGTTGACGGGCCAGTGCATAGGCCGCGGCAAAAATCGCCACTGCGCCGGCATCGTAGTAGATCTTGAGGAATAAACGCTCCGCGCTGTGCAGGCCGAAACCTACGAGCGCCATGATGACCAGGGGCACGCCGAGGACGAAGAACTCCTTCTGGGTGAAGCGTGGCGGACCGGCAACGACACGTCGGGATGCCATGATGCCCGCCACGATACCGGCGATCAGCACGCCAAGGCTCGAGCCGAGCGATACCGTCAGAAAGGAATCTCGAAACAGGACGACGGCGCCGATCGGCAGCGCGAGTTGCAGCACGGCGCGCAGGAACTCGAGCATCGAGTAGACCGAATGACGCTGCTGCATCTGCAGCACCGTCAACGCGAAGCGGCCGACGGAACCGGCGATCAGGTAGCTGGAGACCGCGATCGCGAACTCGACCCAGCGCTCCGGCACGATCACGGCCGACGCGGCCACGGATACGACCAGCGCCAGCGCCGTGCTCGCAAGCAACACCCGTCCGGCCAGCATCAGGCTGCCGCGGCTGATGTCGCCTTTGCCGCCAAGCCTGAGCAGGGCGATGCGCAGCCAGTTGGTGACGGCGACGTCGGTCATTTCGCCGACCGTCACCACCAGGGTCAGCAGGCCGTACTCGGTCTGGTCGATCAACCGCGTCACGATGACCAGCAGGAGCAGCGCGGAGATCCGCGTCAGCAGGATCGCCGGGGCATAGATGAGCGTGGAGCGGAGCAGCAAAGGGTTTTCCCCGGAAATTCACCTTCGATTAACCGTCGACCGGCGGAAAATCCAGCGCGATGACGGTAAAGGGTGAACAGATTCAGTTTGAACTAACGTATTCGTCGTACACCTCATCTGAAACCTTTGCTTTGTCGTTCCGAAATTGAGTCATGCTGCAGCGTCTGGTTCACAATCAAAAAGTGCATGTCCTTGTCGCGACGCCGTCGGGCGTTTCGGGGCAGGGAGGCATCGACCGCATCATGGGGGCGCTGAAGCAGGAGTTCGAACGGCAAAAAATCGCCGACATCGATGTACGCTTCCTTGCCAGCCGCGGCGCGGGGCATGTCGGGCTTTCGATCTTCTACATGTTTGGCTTTTGTTTGCAGATGCTTGCGGCGCGTTTGGCGAAGCGCGTCGATGTCGTCCACATCAATTTATCGGTATCCGGCAGCACCTACCGCAAGATGGTGATCGCCGCCTGCGCGCGGCTTTTGTCGATACCTTATGTCCTGCATTTGCACGGGGCGCAGTATGAGACATTCTGGAAAGACGATGATGGTTTCATGAGCCGCCGCATCGAAGCTCTGTTCGAGCGTGCCGGTCGGGTGATCGTCCTGGGCGGGCTTTGGCGCGACTTCGTCGCCAGCCGGGCGCCGGGGGCGGCCGGCAATATCGTCATCGTCCCCAATGCAACGGCGGTTCCCTCCCTGGCGCATGTCGGAGGCGGCGAGAATGTGCATATCCTGTTCCTTGGTCGCATCGGCGACCGCAAGGGCGTACCGCAATTGATCGATGCGCTGCACCGCATGAAACCCATCGAGGGCTGGCGCGCCACGATCGCCGGCGATGGCGAAGTCGAGGCGGCACGGGTCAGAACGGCCGAACTGGACCTTGCCGAGCGCGTTACCTTTCCAGGCTGGGTCGGGCCCGACGAGGTTGCGTCGCTGATCGCTTCGGCGGACATTCTGGTGCTGCCCTCGTTTGCCGAAAACCTGCCGGTCTCGGTCATCGAAGGCATGGCCGCAGGTCTCGCGGTCGTGACGACACCTGTCGGCGCCGTGGAGGATATCATCACCAACGAGCAATCCGGGTTGCTGGTGCCGCCCGGCGATGTTGCGGCGTTGACCGAGGCGCTGACACGGCTGGTCGAGAATCCGGCATTGAGGGCCAGGCTTGGTGCTGCCGCAATGGCCGTGCATCGGGAGCGGCTCGAGCTCGCCCCGTTTGTCGGCGCGATCTGCGACGTCTGGAGGTCGGTCGCGTCAAAGGCTCAATCGGTCAAGCGCTGACGCTGTCCCGTGTAATAATGCGACGCTGATCTGCGCGCGCCGTCGCTTGAGCGCGGCGGGTGAGCCTTCACGAGCAGCCCGAGCGCGGCAGCGATCCCATTGGCGTCACTGCGGCGCTCCAAGCTCGAATTCGCGGTGGAATATCTCTAAATTCAGCAGCGCCCAAATCAGCTTTTCGTGGTCTGCGGCACCGCTGGTGTGCTCCGAGACAATTCCATCAAGGTATTTCGCGCTCAAATAGCTGCGAATGACGGAACGGGAGGAGCAAAGATGGTCGTGCACGTAACTCCTCATCGACCCGCGAAACCATTCGGCGACTGGCACCTTGAACCCGATTTTGCGGCGGTTGAGAATTTTCTCGGGAAGTATGTTGGCCATACTGTTGCGCAAGATCATCTTGCCCTGCCGCCGGCCCACCTTGTAGCGATCGGGCAATGTGCTGACGAACGCAACCAGATCGCGATCGAGGAACGGCATTCTTCCTTCGATTGAACCGGCCATCATCATCCGGTCGCCCCGTTCCAACAGATTGTCGGGCAACCACGATGCCTGATCGAAAAACAGCACGCGGCGAAGATGGGACGCCGTCGCGCTCGATGAGAACGGGAAGTCGTTACGTCTATTGCGGCAGTTGGCCGGCACACCGATAAGGCGACCGTGTTCCCGCGCCGTCATGGCACCGAACCAGGAGATCATTCGGGTGGCAAAGTCCCTTTCACCCGCGCTTCGGGCAAATGTATCGAACTTGGCCGTTGCACCAGGCATGGCGCGTATCAAAGGGGCGAGGAGATTGTTGTGGAGGAAGGCTGGAACAAGGGACCGGTAGATTCCAGCCAGCGACTCCGCACGGTGTTTGGGATACCCGCCGAGAATCTCGTCCGCCCCTTCGCCTGTGAGCACCATCTTGACGTCCTGCGAGGCTCGCTCCGACATCAGGTAAATTGGAATGTCCGAACTTTGTGAAACTGGCGCCCCCAGGTGGCGGATCAACTTGGGCAGATGGTCAATCAGGTCGTCTGCTTCGATCACCAACTCGCTATGATCGGTCTTGAAATGGTCGGCGACGCTTCGGGCGAATGGGAGTTCACTGTAAGCCGATTCCCTGAAACCGACCGAAAATGTACGAACGGGCCTGTCGCTGTGCTTGGTCATCAGGGCGACGATTGCCGAGGAGTCGAGCCCTCCGGAGAGAAAGGCGCCAAAGGGCGCATCGCTGCGCATTCTGATCTCGACGGAATGGTCGAGCAGTTGCAGAAATCGTCGCTTGGCGGTTTCGCCGTCGATATCCTCGGTCAGATCCGTTTGATCTGGAGGCGTATAATAGCGCGTTTCCGTCACTGTGCCTTGCGACCAGACGGCATAGCTTCCGGGGTTGAGTTTGCGGATTTGTTTGAAAAGCGTGCGCGGCCCGGGCACGTAACGCCAGTGCAGATACTCGTGCACGGCCTTCAAATCGAGCTGCTGCGCATTCGACTGCGATGACAACAACGCGTTGATCTCTGACGCAAACGACAGCAACTTTCCGCTTTGCATGAGGTAAAGAGGCTTTTTGCCGAAGGGATCCCGGCCGAGGATCAATTCGTGCCTCTCAGCATCCCAGAGCGCAAACGCGAACATGCCGCTCAATCGGTCGAACATGGATAGGTGCCACTGATCATAAGCCCTGAGCAGCACCTCAGTATCGGAGCGTGTTCGAAAATGATGACCGAGACCGATCAGTTCCTGCCGCAACTCGACATAGTTGTATATTTCGCCGTTGAAAATAATTCGGAGACGGCCGTCGTCGACATGCATCGGCTGATTGGATTCGGGGTTCAAGTCAATAATCGCCAGGCGGCGATGCACCAATGCCAACTGGTTCTCGCCAGTGTTCAAGCCCAAGAACTCAGCGCCTTCGGCATCGGGGCCACGATGCCGCAATGTGTTGGACATTCTAGCGGCCCGATCTTGTGGATTCTTCACTTTCGGCCCGATCCAGCCGGCAATTCCACACATTGTCTCTTCCCTTGGCCGCGTAGTCGCGACGCCATTTACGACGAATGTGTTAAACACTTGATTGCCGGCGATCCAAATCCGCGAAGAAATGGTTCAGAGTCGAGCTTGACTGGCTCGATCCCGAATGAAGTGCGACCGACGGTTGCGGCGGGAGACGAAGGCAGTCCGATCCGGTCCAGTGTGGCGGTGAGAGGATTGGCGTTGCCGCCTGACTGACCCATTCGTGAAGGGGGCAATGGCAGCTATGGCAGGCCCAGTGCCCGCAGCATCTCCGAGTCTGGGACCGCAGGCCCTTCCTGCCGGATGACGCTCATTCCGTAGGGATTGGAGAATTCCCAGACGGACCAGGGGATCGCAAAGCGTTCCGCCTGCTGGCGCACCGCCTTGAGATAGCGCAGGCGGTCAGCGTCGAACGCGCCCATGCGGCCGTCCGCAGACATGAGGATGGCGCCGAATTCACCCATGAAAAGCCGGCGGCTTGGAATGCCATGGGCCCCGGCCCAGTCGACCGCCTGACGGAAGCTCGCCTCGAGTTGGCTCGGACCCCAATTCTGCTCGAAATATCGGGCGATTGCTTGACGCGCCACGACCATGTTCATCACTTGCTCGACCTGGCTCAGGCCCGCGGCGTCCATCTGTGCCTTGAGGGTTTCGGTCACCACTTCGGGCGTACTGCTGTCGGCCGGCCACGGAAGGCCCGAGGCAAAGGTGTTTTCACCGTCGGGCCGCTGATGCGTGAAACTGTGCGGCTCGTACATGTGGAAGCTGTAGTAGAGGTTCGGATCGTCAAAGTCCGGGGTGAGATTGACCAGTCCGGCAATGCTGCCGCCGCAAGCGCCCGTTGCGACGATGGTGAGCTCGCTGCTGACTGCGCGGATATCGCGGACCGTGTCCGCCATGATCCGCTGCCAGTCGTCGCTCCCGCTCGAATCGCAGGGGTAGTAGGCCGGCTCGTTGTAGGGCTCGAGCGCTACCTTGTCGGTGCCAATCTTGACGAGCATGGTGGCGACCGACACGACCATTTCGCGGTAGCTGGCAACGCCTTTGCTATCGGCACCGTCATAGATCATCTCCATGCTGTAGGCCGGAACCTGGGTGACGCCGTGCAGGTCGAAAACCACCTTGAGGCCGGCCGACGTGAACCGCTCGACCGCCGCGGCAAGCATGTCCAGCGCTTGTTGCCGTTTGGCGCCCTCGCTGGCAAGCAGAGGGCCGGGGTCGACACTCAACCGGACGAAGTCGAAGCCCATCGATCGAATGCTTGCAAACGCATCGCCATCACCCCAGTTGGTGAGCGGCCTATCTCCGGCGCGCCATTCCTTCTCGGTGCGGTAAGGCGGCCAACGGTAGGATCCATCATCCTCTATCGGCGACCAGTTTAGCCATCCATGCACGCCAACGCCGCGTTGGAGCGGGATCGGCGCAGCATTGGCTGCAATCGCCATGCCGAGCGCCCACGCTGCAACAAACGCAATCCTTAGCATCGTCACCTCCGCATCCTGGTCGGAGATATTAACCGCAGGATCGGAAAAGGAGGATTGCCGTCGCGCGGCTTTTCGACAGCATGGTATATAAGCAACGAAACCTTGGCGGAGCGGGTATGAGAGTCGGCTGGTATATCAACCGGTTGCGCAGCATGGAGCCGGCCGAGGTGTTGCACCGGCTGGGCGAGCAGCGTCGAAGGATCGCTTCGCGCCGCCGCGACGACGGCTGGGAGCGTTATGCTTCGCCCCGATTGCACGCGGTGCTGCCTGGGTGGCGCGATGCTGCGCTCGCTGCGACGCCGGCACAATGGCAAGCCATAGCGTCGGCGGCGCAAAACACGCTTGGCGGCCAGTTTTCCGCACTTGGACGGACATGGCCACAGCGCGACTGCGATCGGCTGTTTCCTCCCGAGCTTTGGCGCCTTGATCCGGTGACCGGCAGGCTTTGGCCAGGCCCAGAGGCCCACACTTTCGATATCGATTTTCGCCATGGCGGCGACCGCGGCGATATAAAATACGTTTGGGAGATCAACCGGCTGCAGCAGTTGCCGCCGCTTGCCGCCCACCTGCTTCTGGCCGGCGACGACCAGTCCCGGATTGCCATCGAGGCGGCGATCGACAGCTGGCATTCAACCAACCCGCCTTTTCGGGGAGTCGGCTGGGCTTCCGGAATCGAAGTCGCGCTGCGGGCCATCAGCTTGATCGTCACCATGGACCTCGTCGGCGACCGACTGGGCGCGGCGACACGGCAGCAAGTGGGTGAAATACTGGCGGCAAGTGCCTATTGGCTGCCGCGGTTTCCCTCCCGGTTTTCCTCTGCCAACAACCATCTCGTCGCAGAACTGGCTGGCGAGTACCTGATCGGCTTGGCGCTGGGGATCAGGGCCGACGCTGCACGTGGCGCTCTCCTGGCCGAGACGCACAAGCAGATTCTCGCCGATGGCGCCGGTGCCGAGCAGACCCCGACATATGCCGCCTTCACGGCCGAACTCATCCTGCTGTGCGCCGCTGCTGCACGCCAGGCGGGGGCGCCGTTTCCTTCGCCCGTCGAAGCGCGTCTGGCCGCCTTTGCCGATTTCGTCGGCTGGCTCCCGCCGGCCGCCGGCTTTGGCGACAACGACGAAGGTCGCGTGCTGACGCTCGGGGGCGAGCGGGGCTATGTCCGATCGGTTGCCGCCGCCATCCGCGGCTTTCTGCGGATGCCGGGGAACGCGGCGGAGCCAGACGATTTTCGTGGGCTTTTCTTTGGCACGCCGCCGGAACCGGCGCCGGTGTCGCTTGGAATCAAGACGTTCACGCAAGGCGGGCTCTCCGTCTGGCGCGGTGAGATGAACGGCCGCAGCATCGATCTGACATTCGACCACGGTCCGCTCGGCTATCTCTCGATTGCGGCTCACGGCCATGCCGACGCGCTGTCGCTCACCTTGTGCATCGATGGCGAGCCGGTGCTGGTCGACCCCGGCACCTGGCTCTACGGTTCGGGGGGCGTCTGGCGCGGTTGGTTCCGCTCGACGCCGGCGCACAACACGCTGAATATCGATGGCAAGAGCCAAAGCATCATCGCTGGGGAGTTCAACTGGTCGCACAAGGCGATTGCGACATTGGTGGACAGCGAGCCGGGGACCCATTGGAAGCTGCGCGCGCGGCACGACGGGTATAGAAGCCGCTTCGGTGTCGTCCACCAGCGTACCGTGACGCAGCACGGCGACGGGATTCTCGTGATCGACCAACTGCTCGGCGGCAGGCGCGTGGCCGAGATCGTCTTCCAACTCGCCGCCGGCCTAGATGCCCGCCGGGACGGAGACATGGTCATGGTGCTGCGGAGCGATGAACCGCTGATGGCCATCCGCTTTCCGGACGCTGCGATCGACGTCCGCGCCGGCGGCGACGCACCGGGGCAGGGCGGCTGGGTCTCACCGCGTTTTGGCATCAGGCAGCCAGCCGAACGTATCGCTTGGCGTGGCGAAGTGGGCGAAGACGGAGTTAAGATCCACCTCGCGGCAATCCCCCCGTCGCAAAGGTAGGCATCGGCGCCGCAGCGGAGCGGCCTATCCGGTGTTCCGGCCGTATTCGAGATAATTACGTTGGGACATTTAGCGTTTTGTTACGGTTGACCTGCTAGTCTGGCGCAAATCCGGCATGCTTTGCTCGTTCCAGCCGCAATAGCCGCCTGGTCGCAGGCAACGCGCAGTGGATTTGGCAAGCTTTTTGCTTCGCAGTTCGCCGGATCGCCATTTCACGGCCCAGGAGCCACTGCACCGATGTTTTCTGAAGTCGCCAGAGTGATTGTGGAAAAACTCTCGAACGTCAATCTGCTGACGCTCGGCCTGCTTTTTCTCACGGCGCTGGGCAGCGCGGTGATCGCTTACTGGCGAACTGTCGAGCATAAATCCCTCAGAGACTTTTTCGATTTCGCCTTCCCGGCGGAAGTCATCCTGCACCCGTCGGCGCGAGCGGATGTCCTATTTTGGGTCACGAAACGGCTGATGATGCCTTTCCTGCTCATCCCGGCCGGCGTCACCTTCGTTGCTGCCGTGGGCTATGGGACACACCAGGCAGTCGGTTGGCTGTTCGACATCCATGCCCCGCTCATCGGCGGCCCGGCCGGGCCGGTGACGATCCTCATCTTCACCGCAACCATGCTGATCGCCTACGACATTTCATACTACCTCTACCATGTCGCCCAGCACCATTTCCCGTTCCTGTGGGAATTGCACAAAGTGCACCATTCGGCCGAGGTGATGGTGGGAATAACGAAGGATCGGGTTCACCCGCTGGACGATCTGATGAACCGCATCTGGGATGGCGTCATCCCGGGAATCTGCTTCGGCATCTGGAGCCTGATCGCGCTCGATCCGGTGGAGATCGCCATCTTCGGCATCAACGTCTATGTCATCCGCAATATCCTGATGATGGACTTTGTTCGCCATACCCACTTCAAGATTTCCTTCGGGCCGTTGAACAACATCATCTTGTGTCCGCACTGGCACCAGGTGCACCACAGCATCGACCCTCGCCACTACGACAAGAATTTTGGCCTGCTTTTTTCGTTCTGGGATCGCCTTTTCGGAACGCAGTTTGTCCCGGAGCCGAATGAAGACCTTAAGTTTGGCCTGATCGATCGCGATGTGCGCGATTATCAATCGCTCTTTGGGCTTTACGTCCTGCCGCTCAAGAAGATGGGGGGACATGTCGTCAGACTGTTCCAGAGGCGTCCCGATGTCATTGCACAGCCACAGGATCGTTCCCCTTCATGAACACCATTGTTTCGATTGACGCTTCGAGCGCCGAGCGCCTGGAAGTTGTCCGTTCGGCGGAACGCCTGGCTGCGATCGAAGCCGATTGGATGGATCTTTGGCATCGCACCGATGCGCTGATCTTTCAGAGCCATGCCTGGGTTTCGGCATGGTGGAATACCGTGGCGGACCGTGACCAACGCGCGCTGCGGATTGGCCTGGTCTGGAACGGTGACAGGCTCGTTGCTGTCGTTCCCCTGGCGATCGGCAGGCGCAAAGGCCTGCGGTTTCTTGAATGGGCTGCCAACAGCTATACCGATTACGGGGATATTCTGGTTGCTCCGGAATGCTCATTATCGGCTCTGCAGGACGTATGGGCCCAGATCTGCGACGCCGGCGGCTTCGATCTTGCCTTTCTCAATCGTCTCTTGCCGGGTGCGGCGGCGCGCAGAATTTTCACGTCGGACCTCTCACGCGGCATCAGGCTTCGCCCCAATCACAGGGAGGAAGTCAGTTATCGCGTCGCCGGACAGTGGAAGAACGGAGCCGCGTGGCTGGCCGAGCAGTCGAAAAAGACGCGGCAGAACTACCGGCGCGGCGTCAAGACGTTGGAGGAGAGCGGAGAAAGGAAATTTCGCCTGCTTGCGCCCGACGAGCCACTGCAGCCGGTACTGGAGCGGCTCGCTGCGCTGAAGCGCAGATGGCTGGTGGAGCGCAAGCGTGAATCCCGACTTTTCGACGAGGGAGCGCCGGTTCTCGCCGCACTCGTCGACGCGCTGGCGCGCGCCGGCTTGCTGCACATTTTCGTACTTGAATGCGATGGCGTGATGGTCGCAGTCTCGATCAACTTCGTCCAGCACCAAACGATGATGGCGTTCGTGACCACCTTCGATCCGGATTTCAGCCAGGCGTCGCCGGGCATGATCCTGATGATGGACTATATCCAGTGGTCGGTCGATCACGGCCTGGGCGTGATCGATTTCCTCTGTGGCGCAGAATCGTTCAAGCACAAGTTTGCGACCCAGGCCGTGACGCTGCAATCCGTTCTCGGGACTCGCACAGCGCAAGGCTCGCTTGCTTCTCTCGCCGATCGTATGCGTCAGAGGGTCCGGCATGTGCGCGAACGCGGATTGGTGCCGACGCCCTGATTTCGGTTTGATTTCGCTGGCCTCCCGTCGAGATAGCACGAACCGCTCAAAGTGCCGATTGCGTCTGAGATGGAACGACCCGCCAGACCTTGTTGCCGACATCATCCGCCACAAGCAGGGCGCCACGCCGGTCCACCGCCACTCCCACAGGGCGACCAAGGGCCTTGTCGTCCTGGCTCAGGAAGCCGGTCAGGATGTCCTGAGGCGGGCCGGAGGGCCTGCCGCCGGTAAACGGAACGAAAATCACCTTGTAGCCGCTGCGCGGTTTGCGATTCCACGAGCCATGCTGGCCGACGAAGGCGCCATTTTTGTATTCAGGACCGAACAGGTCGCCCGTGTTGAAGGTCAGTCCCAACGAAGCCGTATGCGCGCCGAGCGCATAATCCGGCTTGATCGCCTTGGCGACGAGGTCGGGCTGCTGCGGCTCGACGCGCTCGTCGACATGCTGGCCGTAATAGCTGTAGGGCCAGCCGTAGAAGCCGCCATCCTTCACCGAAGTCATGTAGTCCGGCACCAGGTCGCTGCCGATCTCGTCGCGCTCGTTGACGACGACCCAGAGCTCGCGGCTTTCCGGATTCCAAGATAGGCCGTTGGGATTGCGCAGCCCGGAGGCGAAGAGACGCGTCTGTTTCGAGGCGAGATCGATCTCCAGCACGGCGGCGCGGTTCTCCTCTTCCTCCAAACCGTTCTCTGCGACATTGGAATTGGATCCGACCGTCGCATAGAGCTTCGTCCCATCTTGCGAGGCGGTCACGTCCTTGGTCCAGTGGTGGTTCCTCCCGGCGGGCAGATCGACGATCTTCTCCGCCGGCGCGGTGATCTCGGTCGCGCCCTCCTGGTAGGGAAAGGCTACAATGGCGTCGGCGTTGGCGACGTAGAGCTTGCCGTTGAGCAGGGTCATGCCGAATGGCGAGAACAGCCCGGTGAGGAAGGCGGTTTTGGTTTCCGCCAACCCGTCGCCATCCTGATCGCGCAGCAAGGAGATGCGATTGGCGCTCGGCGTTTCCGCGCCGGCCTGGCTTTGGAAGAAATCTATGAAGAAGCGGCGTATGCTGAAGCCCTCGTCCGGCTTGGGCGGCGCAGCGCTCTCCGCCACCAGCACGTCGCCGTTCGGCAGCACGTATAGCCAGCGCGGATGGTCGAGCCCGCCAGCGAACTCGTTGACTGCAAATCCCTGGGTCGCTGTCGGCTTCGTGCCCTGCGGCCAGGGATTGGCCTTGGCGACATGGACGGTCGGCAACCACGTCGGATTGGGTTCCGCCAGGGTCGGGTTGGGGCCGTAGCCTTCCGCGACCGGAACTGTCGCCTCTTCGCGGGACAGGAAGAAGACCGCTCCGCCGGCTACGACGAAAAGAACGATCAGCACGAGAAGGGCGGTAAGCAACTTTTTCACCAGAACCTCGCAACATCGAAAGAACGCAAACGCGCTTATCGCGTTCCGGTTGCGGCCGGAGCGGCCAATAGGGAGAAATAGGCGGCAAGCGCGCGGATGTCGTCATCCGTCAGCCCCTTCGCGGCATTGGCCATGAGATGGCCGAAGCGCGTTCCACCTCGCTTTCCCGCCCTGAACAGCTCGAGCTGCGCCCCGATGTAGCGCTCAGGCTGGCCAGCGATGGAGGGATAGAGCGGACTGCGGTCCTGTCTTCCATGACAGCCGAGACAGGCGGGCACGCCGGTGTCCCTCATGCCCCTCTCGGCGATTTCCCTACCGCGCCGGACAAGCCCGGGATCGCCGCCGCTGCCGGGGTGCGTCGTCGGCAGGGCAGCGAAATGCCTGGCCAGGTCCGGCCAGAACTGAGGTCCTGCCTCAATGGCGGGCAGGCTCATCATCCCGCTTGCCCGGCTTCCCTCGGCGTAGGCACGCAGGCTTTCAAGGAGATAGGTTTCGCTCTGCCCGGCGAGAACGGGTATCGCGGGACCGCGACCCCGCCCGTTTCCACTGTGGCAGCGGACGCAATCCGCGAGCGCCTGCGGCAGGGCCCCGGCATCGCCTGCAGGAGGCGTAAGCGTTTCTCCATAGGCGAGGTCCCGATAGGTGGCTTCGTCCATCGCCGGCAGCTCGCGCAGGAAGGCGATCATGGCCCAGACCTCGTCGTCGCGTTCCTGCGTCGGCCAGGCCGGCATGCCGGTGAAACGCACGCCGTGCTTGACGATGCGGAAAAGCTGCGCGTCGGTCCATTCGCCGACGGTTCCGGCAAGGTCGGGCGGCTGCGGCAGCATGCTTGCGACGACAGGAGATCGCGGCTCGCCCGGCGCACCGTGACAGATGGCGCAGCCGCGCGCGAAATGCCCGGCGGCCGGCTGGATCGCATGGCGCGGCAGAGAGTCCGGGACGTCGACCGCAAGCGCATAGGTGCGCACTGCCGATCGCATGGCGAAATGGAGAAACCATTCCGTAATCTTCCAGTGGCCGCTTGAGGCACCGACATTGAAAAAGCCGATCCAGGCCGCCAGCACCACGACGAAGGGTAGAATGGCAAGCGCTATGGCGAGCTTCTTCCAGCTGATATGCATCAGCCTGTCTCCCGTGACGGAGTGGCGAGCATGCGTGCGAAAAGCGTCAAGCCGCCGGCCAGATAGACCGCTGCACCAACCAGAAGCATGATGACGCCGCCAAGCTCCTGATCCTGCTGCGCGGAAAGCGCCACGCCGAAGCAGCTTACCTCGCCTGTGCCGAATAGCGGCCTTGGGGTCAGCGCCAGCAACGCGCCGAGCAAGGTCATATGGATTGAGGTGAGAAGCAGGGCGAAGGCTCCGGCGGCATTGCCCGTGGCATCCGTGCCGCGGCGCGGCAGGCAGGCCAGCCACAAGAACAGCCCGGCGGCGAGAAACGTGGCCTGCTCGATGGCGGTGGCCAACAGCGAGCTTTGCGCCAGAGCCCGCAGGGCCGGCGCGTGCCAGGACCAGACGACGATGAGTTCGACGAGGGAGGCGGGCAGGGCGAGGGCGAACGCCCGGCTCGCACCTGGTATTTGGCCGAGCGGGAGCCCGATCGCAATCAGCGGCGCAGCGATCGCCACCACTCCCATATGCGCCAGCATGTGCGCCGAGAACGAATCCCGCCAGGCGTCGAGCAGCGGTCCGAGCCAGACCAGGGCGAGGATGAAGACACCCAGGATGAGGCAGGCTCGTCTCACCGGATACACTCCGTCAGGAACAGCGCGGGCATCGCGGTGAAGATCACGGCGATGAAGCTGAGACCCGAGAGCAGCAACGTCGCAAAGCCCTGAAACAGGGTCCGGTCTCGTCTCGTCGGATCGTCATGGGGCGGATCGTCGGTGCCGAAGCCCCATTGCCGCCAGGCGAGCCATGCGGACAGCGCGATCAGTGAGAGGGCGATCATAGTGGCGGCGGCGATTCCGGCGCGCACGGCACTGAAACCCAGTCCGACCAGCTCGGGTTTTGCGCAATAGACCGCCGCACCTATGTAGCAAACGAGGAAATGCGCAGCCCAGACCACAGGTGCGGTGAACAGCGTCCAGAGTGTCTCGATCTGTTTGGGGATGAGCCGCATCGCCGCCTCACATCGCCGCCGGAAAAAGGCCGATGATGGCGAAGGTGATGACGGCGGCGATCAGCAGGAAATGCCAGTAGAGCACCACGTTGCTCAGGTCCATATCATGCTTCTGCGTCAGCCGGCCCGCCAGCGAACGTGCCAGGCAATAGGCCTGCATGACCGTGCCGACGGCAGCATGGGCGAGCACCCAGAGCACGAGAATCCACACGATAGCGGGATAGACGTGGCTCGTCGGGTCCATGGGCCACGGTCCGGCCAGGCCTGCGACGGACGCGCCGACGGTCGTTAACAGGGACAGCACCAGCAGGCCCCGCATGGCGGTCGTGGCGCCTCGCCTGTTGAACCTGCGGGCCGCCATCATCAGGCCCCATGCTGCGGCGAACAGGATGGCAGCCGCCAGCGACCAGACTGGGTCAGGCCCGGAAATCCCTGCGGTGAAGTCGGCGTGGATCGTCCAGTAGAAGAAATAGCCGAAGACCAGGCTGGCGAAGGCTGTGCCGTCGCCGACCATGGTGATGAACATTGCCCACCAGCCGACCGAATCGGGGCCGGAGGCATAAAGCGGCAGGCTGAGGTCGAGGCCGACATGCTTTGTCGGCTTCTCGGGGATTTCGCCGGTTCCCGTCCAGAGCCAATAGATGACGGCGCAAAAGCAGATGATCGCGGACAGCGCCGTGGCGATCCACCAGTGGAAGGTCAGCGCGATGAAAGTAGCCCCGAGCGAAAGGGCCGAGACGATGGTGACATAGGAGGTGCCGCCGACTCGCAGCACCTGGATGGGCTCGGCGTCGAGTACGGAGGTCACCAATCCCTCGCGCCATCCCTCTTCCGCGTCGGGCAGGTAATAGCGGCCTTCATTGACCTTGCGCACAAGGTCCTTCTGGTCCCAGAGCGGGTAGCGGCTGCGCACGATGGGTATCGAGCGGACGCCCCAGTTCTCCTCCGGCTCGGAAATCCATTCCAGAGTGCCGGCGTTCCATGGGTTGAGCTCGCCGCGCGGCTGCCGGTGTTTCGGCCGGAGCGTGTCGAAGACAACCACCAGCACGCCCGCGGCGAAAACGAAGGCTCCGGCCGTCGAGATCAGGTTCAGCCAATCCCAGCCGATTTCGGCCGGATAGGTGAAGACGCGTCGAGGCATGCCGCGCAGGCCGCTCAGATGCATGGGGAAGAAGGCGATGTTGAAGCCGCAGAACATCAGCCAGAAGGCGACCCGCCCCAGCCGGTCGGAGAGTTTCTTCGCGTCGATCAGCGGGTAGTAGTAATAGAGGCCGGCTACGACCGGAAAAAGCATGCCGCCGATCAGCACATAATGCAGGTGCGCGACGACGAAATAGGTGTCGTGCGCCTGCCAGTCGAAGGGCGCGAGCGCCACCATGACGCCCGTCAGCCCGCCAATGACGAAGATGGCGAGCCCCCCGGCACCGAACAGCATCGGGGTCGAGAAAATCACCCGGCCGGCCAGCATGGTGGCGATGAAGACGAAGATCTGTACACCCGTCGGTATCGCCACCGCCTCGGAGGCAGCCGAGAAGAAAGCCAGCGAGATCTGCGGCAGGCCTGTCGCAAACATATGATGTACCCACAGGCCGAAGGAGAGGAACCCCGTCCCCACTGCCGCGAGCACTATCCAGGAATAGCCGACGATCGGACGCTGGGAAAAAGTCGGCACGATCATCGCCATCAGCGCGATCGCCGGCAGGAAGATGATGTAGACCTCCGGATGGCCGAAGATCCAGAACAGATGCTGCCAGAGCAACGGGTCGCCGCCGCGCGCCGCATCGAAGAACGGCCAATCGAACATCCGTTCCATCTCGAACAGGAGGTCGCCGGCGATCAGCGGCGGGAAGGCGAACAGGATCATTCCCGCCACGATCAGCAGGTACCAGGCGAAGAGCGGCATCAGGTTGACGCGCATGCCGGGCGCGCGGCATTTCATGATGCCGACGATGAGTTCGACCGCGGCAGCGATCGAGGCGACTTCGATGAAGGAAAGGCCGAGCAGCCAGATGTCGGCGCCGATGCCGGAGAATTCCTTGTCTGTGGCGAGCGGCGGATACATGAACCAGCCTGACGACGGCGCCGCACCGAAGAAGATCGAGCCGCAGACGAAGATGCCGCCGAGGAAAAAGCTCCAAAAACTGAAGGCCCCGAGGCGTGGGAACGGCATCTCGCGCGCACCCAGCATGGGCGGCAGGAGGAAGATCGCGACCGCCTCGAAGATCGGCACCGCGAACAGGAACATCATCACCGTGCCGTGCAGGGTGAAAGCCTGGTTGAAGAAGTCGGCCGACAGGAAGTCGTTGTCGGGCACGGCGAGCTGGAGGCGCATGAGCAGCGCGAGCACGCCGGCGAACAGCATGAAGGCGAAGGCCGTCGAGCCGTACCAGAGGCCGACCTGGAAGTTGTTCACCGAGGCCCAGTAGCGCCAGCCGGTCGGATTGGCCCACACGGCGCGCAGCCGCTCCTCCTGCGCCTTGTATTCTTGCCGTGAACGCTCGTTGACCTCAGCGCTCATTGCAGGCCTCTCAGCCAGACGGCCATGGCGCGAATGTCGTCCGGCGGCAACATGTCGAAGGCCGGCATGCTGGAGCCGGGTTTGATCCGTTCGGGCCGGGCGATGAAGCGGGCGATGGCGTCTTCGGTATTGGGCAGGATGCCGGCTCCGACGGTAACGCGGGAACCGAGATGCGAGAGATCCGGGCCGATCGTGCCACGCGCATCGGTACCCGCGACGAAATGGCAGGACCCGCAGCCATGGCGCAGGAACAGCGCGCCGCCGCCCGCGCCTGCCCGTTCCGCGGGAATTGCCTGGGCCGCCAGCCAGGACCGGAATTTGTCGGGTTCCATCGCCACAGCCGAGAATGCCATCAGCGCGTGGGACGTACCGCAATATTCCGCGCAGGGCCCCCGGAAGACACCGGGTTTCGTGGCCATAAGCGAAAGCCTGTTGGTGCGGCCGGGGATCATGTCCATCTTGCCGCCGAGCGAGGGGATCCAGAAGGAATGGATCACATCGGCGCTTTTCAAGGTTAGTTCGACCCGCTCGCCGACCGGCAGCCTGATCTCGTTGGCGGAAGCGACCGGCGGTCCCTGAGACGGGTGATAGACAATTTCCCACCAGAACTGCTTGCCGGTTATTTCGATCCGCAGCCCGGCGGAACTCGCCTGGGCGAAGGGCCGAAGGCCAGGCATCAGCCACAGTGCATAGGCGAGCAGGGCACAAAGCGTGACCGACGGGAAGATCACGCCGCCCCAAAGGATGATCCGGCTGGCAGACCTTTCGTTCAGCACGCGACGATTGAATAGGGCTGAATGAAGAAGCAGGCCGACCACGCCCAGCCAAATGACCGCGCCGCCGCTTAGCATTACCCAGAACAGCACGGCTATCTGCTGCGCTTCCTCTCCCGCCGGCTCAAGTGCCGACGGCACGCCGGCAAAGCCGCTCGCGAGTAATAATGACGCAGCGGTCAGGCTGAAGTATGGACCCATTTCCTACCCCTCCGCGGATAAACTGGCGAGAGGGGCGGAAGTTCCGGGCACTGAGCTTTCGAACCAAAGCTGCATTCGCGCCGCTGCTCTCTTTCGGCAATTTTTCGACGAGCGACGAAACAATTGCGCTCGATCCCCGTTTGGCCGTCATGGTGGGATTGCCCATGCCAAAGGAGGCGACGATGAGCGCAACCGGCTTGGAGGTTTTTGACAAAACCCTGCAGACGACAAACATCTGGCTGGACGAGATCATGGCCGATCACGGGCCCGACAGGCGCGTTGCCTGGCATATGCTGGGAGCCGTTTTACGCACCTTACGGGATTGGCTGCAGATCGAGCTGGCTGCCAATCTGGGGGCAGGGCTGCCGCTTCTCATACGCGGAGCCTATTATGACCGGTATCGGCCGCATGATCTGCCAGCCGACAGCCGTTCGTTGGAGGATTTCCTGCAGCGCATCGCCGAGGAGATGAAATCCAGTCGGCCCGTGAATCCCGAGGATGCGGCGAGATCCGTGTTCAAAGTTGTCGCCAGGCATGTCGACCTCGGCCAGCCGGCGAAAGTGCGAGACGCATTGCCGAAGCAGATCCAGGCGCTTTGGCCCGAGAGTGTCGGAGTCTAGCTGCAAGCGGCCTGATTCATTGCTCCGGAAAACGACTTGTTCGCAGCGGGCTGTTGCGCTCGGCAGGCGCTGGTGGAAGAATGGACATTCCTTGGAAACGTCTCATTGTGCGAGCGAGTCGCTGGCCGTGTTTCAGACGTTCACGATATCTGTCTGGACCCCTAACATCCGGCCTCAGACGCACTACGTGAAGGTAGGGAACCACAAAGGCTTTCCGACAGTTGAGTGAAGAGGCGACAGCAACCAGACCGGCCGGGGCGAGGATACCATGCGCGAGAACCACTCCGACGTCTTCGATCTGTTTTCGGAGATTTATACGAACGCGGCGCAAGAGGAGATAAGCATCCAGCAATATCTCCTTGCCTGCCGCGAGGATAAATCGATGTACGCCTCGGCGCCCGAACGGATGGTCGAGGCGATTGGCGAACCCACCCTGATCGACACCAGTAAGGATGAGCGGCTCGGCCGCATTTTCGCAAACAGAACAATCAAAGTGTATCCCTCCTTCGCCGAGTTCTATGGCATGGAGGACACGATCGAGCGCATTGCCGGCTATTTCCGCTACGCCTCTCAAGGGCTCGAGGAACGCAAACAGATACTCTATTTGCTCGGCCCGGTCGGTGGCGGCAAGTCCTCGCTCGCCGAACGGCTGAAAAAGCTGATGGAGGAGCGTCCGATCTACACGCTGAAGGTCGGCGGCCAGATCAGCCCGGTTTTCGAATCGCCGCTCGGGCTTTTCCATCCCGATCGCATGGGCGACTTGCTGGAGGACAAATACGGCATCGCTCGGCGCCGGCTGAACGGCCTGATCTCGCCGTGGGCGGCCAAGCGCCTCGACGAACTATCGGGCGACATATCCAAGTTCAGCGTTGTCAAGCTGATGCCGTCGCGGCTGCGCCAGATCGGCATTGCGAAGACCGAGCCGGGCGACGAGAACAACCAGGACGTTTCGGCCCTGGTCGGCAAGGTCGACATAAGACAACTCGAGAATTTCAGCCAGTCCGATCCGGACGCCTATTCCTACAGCGGCGGCCTTAACCGGACCACCCAAGGCTTGCTTGAGTTCGTCGAGATGTTCAAGGCGCCGATCAAGGTCCTCCATCCTTTGCTGACCGCTACCCAGGAAGGCAGCTACAACGGCACGGAAAACTTCGGATCTTTCCCTTATCAGGGCATCGTCGTAGCCCATTCCAACGAATCGGAATGGCTGCAGTTCAAGAACAACAAAAACAACGAGGCGTTCCTCGACCGTATCCTGGTGGTCAAGGTGCCGTACTGCCTGCGGGTCACTGAGGAAAGGCAGATCTACGAAAAGCTGCTGCGCGAAAGCGAATTGGCTTCCAGTCCATGTGCTCCGGAAGTGCTGGACATCCTCAGCCGGTTCACCGTCTCGACGCGGCTCGCCGAGCACGACAATTCGCCGCTTTACACGAAGATGCGAGTCTATGACGGCGAGAACCTCAAGGACATAGATCCCAAGGCGAAGTCGGTTCAGGAATACCGCGATGCCGCCGGTGTCGACGAAGGCATGACCGGCGTCAGCACGCGCTTTGCGTTCAAGATCCTGTCGCAGACCTTCAACTACGACACCAATGAAGTGGCCGCCGATCCTGTGCATCTGATGTACATTCTGGAAGAGGCGATCAAGCGTGAGCAGTTCCCGAAGGAAACGGAAGCCGCCTATCTCGACTTCATAAAGTCGGAACTGGCCACGCGTTACGCCGAGTTCATCGGCCATGAGATCCAGAAGGCCTATCTGGAATCCTACAGCGAATACGGCCAGAACCTGTTCGACCGCTACATCGCCTACGCCGATGCCTGGATCGAGGATCAGGACTACAAAGATCCCGATACCGGCCAGATCCTCAATCGCGAGGTGCTGGACAACGAACTGTCGCAAGTCGAAAAGCCGGCCGGCATCGCCAATCCCAAGGACTTCCGCAACGAGGTCGTGAAATTTACGTTGCGCGCCCGGGCGAGGAACCATGGCCGCAATCCGTCATGGACAAGTTACGAGAAGCTGCGCGAAGTCATCGAGAAGCGGATGTTCGGCCAGGTCGAGGACCTGCTGCCGGTGATCAGCTTCGGCTCCAAGCAGGACAGCGTGACGGAGAAGCGTCATACCGAGTTCGTGCACCGGATGGTTGGACGCGGTTACACCGAACGTCAGGTCCGCCGGCTGGTGGATTGGTACATGCGGGTGAACAAGGCGGGTTAGTCCGGCCGGGATGGTTCCATGCCGATCTTCATCGATCGCCGACTGAACCCAAAGGACAAGAGCCTCGGCAACCGCCAGCGCTTCTTGAAGCGTGCGCGCGAGGAGCTGAAGCGAAGCATCCGCGATCAGATCCGCACCGGCAAGATCGCGGATGTGGATGCCGAACACGCCGTGTCTATGCCAGCGAGGGGCACAGCCGAGCCGAGCTTCAGCGATGCGAAGGACAGCGGCAAGCGGCAGCATATCCTGCCGGGCAACAAGCATTTCGCCCCAGGCGACCGGGTTCCCAAGCCCGGCCAGGGCGGCGGCGGTGGCTCTCCCGGGAAAACGGTCTCGGAAGACGATTTTCGTTTCGTGCTCTCGCGCGAGGAGGTGCTCGACCTCTTCTTCGAGGATCTAGAACTTCCCGATATGGTCAAGCTCAACCTCAAGGAGATACTTGCCTTCAAGCCGCGCCGGGCCGGATTCGCCGCGACCGGTGCCCCGACCAATATCAATGTCGGGCGCACGATGCGAAACAGCCATGGCCGCCGGATTGCGCTCAGGCGTCCCAAACAAAAGGATCTCGATGCGGTTGCGGAGGAACTGGCAATCCTGGAGGCAGAGCCCCAGGGCGCGGCGGCACGCCAGCGCATCACAGCGTTGCGCGAAGAGCTCGAGCGACTTGAGCGCCGCCGCAAGCGGATCGCCTATGTCGACCCCGTCGACATCCGGTTCAACCGTTTCGATAACCGGCCGGTGCCGAATGCCAACGCGGTCATGTTCTGTCTCATGGACGTATCGGGCTCGATGGGCGAACGCGAGAAGGACTTGGCCAAGCGCTTCTTCGTGCTGCTGCACCTCTTCCTGAAACGGCGCTACGATCGCACCGATATCGTCTTCATCCGTCATACGCACGAGGCGCAGGAAGTCGACGAGGAAACCTTCTTCTACAATACGCAAAGCGGTGGCACGGTCGTTTCCACGGCACTCGAGGAGATGCACCGCATCATCGAGCAACGCTATCCCAGCAACGAATGGAACATCTATGCCGCCCAAGCATCGGACGGCGACAATTTCGTAACCGATTCCGAGCGCTGCATCGGCCTTATGGACGGCCAGATCATGCGCCTGTGCCAGTACTTCGCCTATGTCGAGATCCTCGACGAACGCGAGAGCCATATTTTCGGCGCCACCGATAATGGAACCTCGCTCTGGCGCGCCTACAGCGCCGTCAACCAGAGATGGCCGAATTTCCAGATGAGCCGCATAGCCAACGCAGCCGACATCTATCCGGTCTTTCGTCAGCTCTTTGCCAGGCAGCCGGCCCTGCAGAAGAGCGCTTGAGGGGAACCGATGGCGAACCAGATCAGCAAATCCGGCCAGACCAGCAAATCCAGCCAAACCAGCAAATCAGGTCTGCTCTTTTCAGGCTCCGACTGGGACTTCAAGACGCTGTCGCGCGCCTACGAGACAATCGAGGCGATCGCAATCGAAGAGCTTCACCTCGACGTCTATCCGGTGCAGATGGAGATCATCTCGTCCCAGCAGATGCTCGATGCCTATTCATCGGTAGGCATGCCGCTGATGTATCGTCACTGGTCCTTCGGCAAGCATTTCCTCTACCAGGAGTTGCTCTATCGCAAGGCGGGCCGGGGTCTGGCCTACGAACTGGTCATCAACTCCAATCCTTGCATCGTCTACCTGATGGAGGAAAACACCATGGCTCTGCAGGCCCTGGTGACGGCCCATGCGGCGCTCGGCCACAATCATTTTTTCAAGAACAATCATCTGTTTCGGCAGTGGACGGATGCCAGCGCGATCCTGAGCTATCTGGATTTCGCCAAGAGTTATATCGCTCGTTGTGAGGAGCGGCACGGCGTGGCCGCGGTGGAGGCGATCCTCGACTCGGCTCACGCGCTGATGGAGCAGGGCGTGTTCAGATATCACCGGCCGCCGAAGCTGTCGTCGGAAAGGCAGCGCGAAGGCGTCCGCGAGCGCCTGGAATACGAAGAGCGTTCCTATAACGATCTGTGGCGCACGCTCCCGCGTTCGAAGAGCGGAGACAATATTGGAGAAAAGGACCCCGGTACGGTGGAGCGGAAGAAAACGCTCAAACTGCCGGAGGAAAACCTGCTCTACTTCCTTGAAAAAAACAGCCTGGTCCTGGAGCCTTGGCAGCGTGAAATCCTCAGGATCGTCCGCGTCGTGGCGCAGTACTTTTATCCGCAGCGGCAAACGCAGGTGATGAATGAAGGTTGCGCCACCTTCGTGCACTACACGCTGATGAACACGCTGTTCGATCGCGGCCTGATCAGCGAAGGCGCGATGCTGGAAATCCTGCGCAACCATTCGAACGTGGTCTTTCAGCCGGCCTTCGACGATCCGCGTTTTTCCGGCATCAATCCTTATGCCCTGGGCCTCGACATGATGCAGGACATCCAGCGCATATCGACCGAGCCGACCGCCGAGGATCGCGACTGGTTCCCCGATATCGCCGGCAACGGCAATTGGCGCGAGACCCTGCTCGACGCGTGGGCTAACCATCGCGACGAATCTTTCATCCGCCAATATCTGAGCCCCGCCCTGATGCGTAAATGGCGGTTCTTCATCCTCACCGATGCCGCCAGCGAACCGCATTACGAGGTCGCGTCGATACACAATGAGCGTGGCTACGAAAAGATACGCGCCGGGCTCGCCCACAGCTACGACATCGGCGCGAGCCGGCCGGATATCCAGGTGGTGGATGTGGATCTGCTCGGCGACCGACAGTTGCGACTGGAGCACAAGGTGAAGAACGGCATTACCCTGGAGGAGGCCAATCGCGACGCCACGCTGCGCCATATCCGTCGCCTCTGGGGCTATGAGGTCAGTCTGGCGGCGATCGATGCGCAAACGGGCGTGACGCTTAACGAACGTTCGACCAGCCAAATTGGGGAATGACCAAAACCGGGATGGCCGGCGACGGCGTCGCTCTACCGCCGGTTTCCATTCTTGGGGTCCGATAATCTGGCCGTAGGACCCGGGAAGGTCGGCTGCGTGGGAATCTCGGATGGCGTATCGGGAGGAATTTCGACGGGCTGCCTCTCCGGGCTGGGAACGGGATCAGGCGAAGGCGGAGGCACGCCCGGAGGCTCATCCGGCGGCGTTTCCGGCGGAGCGGGTGGCCGGGCGGGCTCAGGATTGGGATTATCCGGTATCGGCACGGGATTGTTCGGATCAGGATCGGTCATGTCCGTTTCCTCGAGGAGAATCGCCTGGGATGTTCCCCAAGGAGGATCACCCTGGGATGACAACCATCGTGCCTAACGATGGTTCCCTGCCGTCACTTTCGTCACCTTTACCGCGTCGGGGAGCACCCTATGTACGCTGCGTATTGCGAGGCACGGTTCAGGGAGTAACGGCATGCGCGCGTTCATGATTGTCGCCCTTCTTCTGGTTGCAATCACAATGGCGCTCTCGCTCGCGCATGCGTTGGAGTTGCCCGGCAAGTTGCGCCTCAAGGAGGCCACCTACAAATCTGTGCAGGCGATCTACTATCCCGGCTTCACTGTTGGCGGGTTTGCCGAGATCGGCGGCATCATTGCACTCGCCATCCTGCTCTACCTGACGCCCTACGCAAGCGCTCGATTCTGGTGGACCTTGGCGGCCCTTGTCTTCTTGGTGGCGGGACATGCGACCTATTGGCTGGTCACGCATCCCGTCAACAATTTCTGGGTGCAGGATATCGCCGTGCCGAAACCAGCCGCGGCATTCTTTTCGATGTTCTCTCGTAAGCAAAGCGGCGACTGGAAAGAACTGCGCAACATCTGGGAGGCTTCGCATGTTGCCAGGGCGGGCCTGGCTATGCTGAGCCTGATCTCGGTTGCCGTTGCCGCGACATTTTTTGCTGGGAGTGAATAGCGCCTGGGAATGGCAGCGCTATTTGTTGGTCCGCATCTTCTGCCTTGGATTGATCCCGCCAAGGGCGTTCGTGTCGTTCTCGACGTCACCTTCGATCGTGTTTTCGCCGTCAAGTACGATTTCGTCGCCTTCCTTGATCGTGCCCTTGGACGTCCCTATTCCAGGATTGTTCCTCAGATCGGCATCGCTCGGTTTTTTCCATTTTGGATGTTTGGTTCCGCTCATAGCACAACTCCTTCGAAAGGGTCCTGCTCTAGAAACAGCAGGGCGCGATGAATGTTCCGGCGAAAGGCAGCCTGATACGGCTCTGATTGCGAGGGCGCTAAAGCCCGAATGGATAGGTGTCGGGAAAGCCGGTTCCGACATGCTCCGGCCCAAGCGGCGTCACCGCGGCGGTTTCGTCAAACCAGACGAACGCGTCAAATTGCTGGGCAAGAGAAGCATCCGCGTAATGGCTGCGCAGTTCGGTTTCCGGCCGATAGATCACGCCGATGAAGCGCTCCAGCCGCCGTTCCGACAGCCGCTTGCGGAGATCGTCGTCGCGCTTGATGTCGAGCAGGAAACGCGAGACGCCGCAGTCATGGCAAAGCCGCTCGTAGCTATCGCCATGGGAAGGCCGCACCCGTTTGATCTCCATCTCACCGTCCCAGTCGGAGGCCGCGGCGACCGTCCCCGAATGCGTGCTGAGCCCGATCAAGGCAGCCTCGTCGCCGAAACGCTGGCGGCAGAACTGGCCGATGTTCACTTCGTCCCTGACAACCCCCATCTCGGTGTAGCGGGCATCGCCGATGTGGGAATTATGCGCCCAGACGACCGCCTTGGCGTTTGGCCCGCGGGCTTCGATGAGATGCTCGAGCGTCTCGAACATGTGGGTGTCGCGCAAGTTCCAGGACTGCGCGCCGCCATAATACATGATCCGATAGTAGCGTTCTGCGGAAGCGATCAACCGGGCATTCTGGGTGGCATCCAGAAAATCGACGCCATCCTCCTGCGCATAGTCAAGTTGCTTGGCAAGCAGTTCGCGGCATTGTTCCAGCACCGCCTCCTCGCATTTCTCGTAGCCGGAGGTGAGTGCGACGCGGCCGTAGGTGGAGGGCTCATTTTGCCAGGGCGTCAGGCAGCCATAGCGTTCACGTGCGATCTTTGCCGCCTGCGGATCGACCCTGTCGAGATATTGCAGAACCGCGGCGATCGATCCGCCCATATTGTAGATGTCGAGGCCATAGAATCCCGCCAGTCGCGACGATATCCTGATCCGTTCATTGTGATATCGCATCCAGTCGACGAATGCCGCAACGTCCGTGTTGCGCCACATCCAGGTGGGAAACCGCTGGAACGGCGGATCGGCGTCGGCCCGTGGCGGCCGGCGGCGGACGTAGCGGTCGACCGCCGCAGCGTCAGGCCAATCGGCCTCGACAGCGACGATGGTGAAGCCATGCTTTTCGATGAGCCTGCGGGTGATCGCAGCGCGGGCCCGGTAGAACTCCGACGTGCCGTGGCTCGCTTCGCCGAGCAAGACTATGCGGCGGTCGCCAAACCGGTCGAACAATTCCCCGAACGCCGGATCGTCGAAATCCGGCAGCGGTTCGGCCGCTGCCGCGATCATCTCCGGCAGGCTGCGCGTGCGCGCGCGTGCGGTCGCGATATGGCTGCCGCTCTCGGGCCAGCCCTGCTCGCCGATGAGCGGCACGAACCGCACGCCGCCGAAATCCTCCTCGCTGTAGGTTGCAGCGCCGGTTCGGGTGACCTTGAGAAGGCGCTGATCGTGCGGTTCGTCGCCGACCGGGATGACGAGCCTGCCGCCGACGTCGAGCTGTTCCTGAAGCGCAAGCGGCGCACCAGGTCCGCCGGCGGCGACCAGAATGGCGTCGAAGGGCGCTGCGTCGGGCCAGCCCTTGGTGCCATCGCCGGTGCGGACTTCGATATTGTCATAGCCGAGTTCTTCGAACCGCTGTCTCGCCGTCTCGGCCAACCCAGCGTGGCGTTCGATCGTGTAAACGCGTTCGACGATCCGGCTCATCACGGCAGCCGCGTAGCCTGAACCGGTGCCAACCTCCAGGACATGGTCGCCTGGACCGATCTCCGCCATCTCGATCATCAAGGCGACGATGTAGGGCTGCGATATCGTCTGACCCTCGGCGATCGGCAGCGGCCCATCCTCGTAGGCGAATTCTTCAAAGCCGGGTGCGACGAAAGCCTCGCGCGGAACCTCACGCATCGCATCCAGCACCTCGCGGTCACGGATACCACGGCGGCTGAGATGGACTTCGACCATTCGGTTGCGAGCATCGGGAAGATCGAGCATCTTTTGCTCCTCTTGCAAGCTGGTGGCCCCCGCCCGATTGTGCCCTCAATCGTGCCAACCGGCGACAATCCCTCGATCGGCGTGCGCTCGGCCCGGCAGCGCTTGATCTCATTTTGGCGGCTCGTCTCCTTAACCGTTGGCGAGCTTCCAGGTTCCTGCAAAAGAGCGACTGGCGGGCGCGACGGCGGCTCCGGCCGAACTTATTTCCGCGAAAATCCTTTCTTCGGGCCGATATCACTCCAGATACCGACGGGCGAACGCATTCTGGAGACGTTTCGATGAATGACGAGGCTCGGACCACCGCACAGCCAACAGGCCTTGACCAGGTCAGTCTCATGGACCGCTATTGGCGCGCCGCAAACTACGTTTCGGTCGGCCAGATATACCTCCTCGACAATCCGCTCCTGCGCGAGCCCCTGAAAGCCGAGCACGTCAAGCCGCGGCTGCTCGGCCATTGGGGCACGACGCCCGGCCTCAACTTTATCTATGTCCACCTGAACCGCGTCATCCGCGAACGTAATCTCGACCTTCTGTTCATCTGCGGCCCCGGTCATGGCGGCCCGGCGATGGTCGCGAACACGTGGCTCGAGGGCACCTACAGCGAGATCTATCCCGAAATCGACCAGGACGAAGACGGGCTGAGAAGACTCTTCCGACAATTCTCCTTCCCTGGTGGGGTACCCAGCCATGCGGCGCCCGAAACGCCCGGCTCGATCCATGAAGGCGGAGAACTGGGTTATGCGCTGGTCCACGCTTTCGGCGCGGCCTTGGACAATCCCGATCTGGTGGTCGCCTGCGTCGTTGGCGACGGCGAAGCGGAGACCGGACCGCTCGCGGCGGCATGGCATTCCAACAAGTTCCTCAACCCGGCATCCGACGGCGCCGTGCTGCCGATCCTGCATCTCAACGGCTACAAGATCGCCAACCCGACGATCCTAGCCCGGATGGATGATGTGGAATTGCGGAGCCTGTTCGCCGGCTACGGCTACGAGCCATTTTTCGTCGAAGGTCATGAGCCGATTCCCATGCATCGGTTGATGGCCACGAAGCTGGACACGGCGCTCGACAGAATCCGCTCGATCCAGAAGCGTGCCCGTGAATCGGACTGGCAGGGAGAGCGCCCGCTGTGGCCGATGATCGTGCTGCGCAGCCCGAAGGGCTGGACCGGACCGAAGGAGGTCGATGGCAAGAAGGTCGAGGATTTCTGGCGTTCGCATCAAGTGCCGGTGTCGAATGCCCGCGGCAACGAGGCGCACCGCAAGATCCTCGAAGACTGGATGCGGAGCTACGAACCGGAAAAGCTGTTCGACAACAGCGGGCGTCTGCTTCCAGACCTGGCGGCGCTCGCGCCAACCGGGTCCAAGCGCATGGGCGCAACCCCCTTTGCCAATGGCGGATTACTGAAGCACGACCTAGTGCTTCCCGATTGGAAAGGCCTGGCGCTCGATGTGCCGCGTCCGGGAGGCACCAGAGCCGAGGCGACGCGGGTTCTAGGAAGCTATCTCCGCGACGTCATACGCCTGAATGCGGAGGCCAGGAATTTCCGGCTGATGGGACCGGATGAGACATCCTCCAACCGCCTCGACGACGTATTCGAGGTTACGGACCGGGTCTGGATGCAGCGGATCGAGCCCTATGACGTCCAGCTCTCCAGGGACGGCCGGGTCATGGAGGTGCTCAGCGAGCATCTCTGCCAGGGTTGGCTGGAGGGCTATCTGCTGACCGGCCGCCACGGTCTGTTCTCCTGTTACGAGGCGTTCATCCACATCGTCGATTCCATGGTCAACCAGCATGCGAAATGGCTGAAGACATCCAGCGAGCTCGCCTGGCGCAAGCCGATCGCTTCACTCAACTATCTGCTGACCTCCCATGTCTGGCGGCAGGATCACAACGGCTTCAGCCATCAGGATCCCGGTTTTGCCGACTTCGTCGCCAACAAGAAGGCCGATACGGTCCGGCTGTATTTCCCGCCGGATGCCAACACGCTGCTCTGGATCACCGATCATTGCCTGAGAACCTATAACCGCATCAACGTGATCACCGCCGGCAAGCAGCAAGCGCCGCAATGGCTGTCTGTCGAAGACGCAGAAACGCATTGCCGGGCGGGGGCAGGGATCTGGGCATGGGCCGGGACGGTTGCAACGGGCGAGGATCCGGATGTGGTGATGGCCTGCGCCGGCGACGTGCCGACGCTGGAGACGCTCGCTGCCACCGACATTCTGCGTTCGGCGCTTCCGGAGCTGAAGGTTCGCGTCGTCAACGTGGTCGACCTGATGACGCTGCAGTCGAATTCAGAGCATCCGCATGGCCTTGCCGATGAGGATTTCGACGCGCTGTTCACCAAGGCCAAGCCGGTCATCTTCGCCTATCACGGCTATCCCTATCTCATCCACCGGCTGACCTACCGACGCGCCAACCACGACAACATGCATGTGCACGGTTTTCGCGGGGAAGGCACCACGACGACGCCGTTCGACATGGTCGTGCTCAATGAACTCGACCGTTTCCACCTGGCGCTTGCCGCGATCAAACACGTGCCGGGGCTCGCCGAACGAGCAGAAGACCTTGCCGCAGAACTGCAAGCGAAGCTGGTGGAGCACAAGGCCTATGTCCGCGAGCATGGCGAAGACATGCCCGAAATTCAGAATTGGAACTGGCCTGAGAACAGTGCGACGAAGGCTGGCGATTGATGCGACAGGCAATTCTTGCACTGAACACCGGCTCCTCCAGCATCAAGTTCGGACTGTACGACCTCGGACCCTCCGCAGAACTGCAACTCGTCTCGCGTGGTGCGCTGGATCTGGGCGATGCACCGAGGCTCAGCGCGAAAGCGGCCGACGGAACGGTGCAGTGTGATCGGCCGCTTGCCGCAGACGCGCGCAATGCTGGCATCGACGCGTTGCTCGACTGGATCGAGAGCGAGCTTGGCGGCAGGAAGCTGGTGGCCGCTGGCCACCGCATCGTGCATGGCGGGCGCGAGTTCGTCGAACCCGTCCGTCTGACGCCTGACGTGATCGACGCCTTGGACAGGCTGACGCCGCTTGCTCCGCTGCACCAGCCCCGCAGTCTCGCGCCGATCCGGACACTTGCAGCGCTGCGGCCGGACCTGCCGCAGGTCGGGTGCTTCGACACAGCCTTCCATCAGACGATCGATCCGATCGTGAGCCGCTTCGCGCTGCCGCGCAGATACGATGCGGACGGAATCCGCCGCTACGGGTTTCATGGTCTTTCCTACGAGTACATCGCCGGGCGGCTCAAGCAGATATCGCCCGCTCTTGCAGCGAAGCGGACGATCGTCGCCCATCTCGGCAACGGAGCGAGCCTGTGCGCGATGCGCGACGGGAGAAGCGTCGATACGACGATGGGCTTTTCCGCGCTCGACGGCCTGGTCATGGGCACGCGTTGCGGTGTTATCGATCCGGGCGTGCTTTTGTACTTGATCCTGGAAAAAGGCGTCTCGGGGGAGGCGCTGCAGCACATGCTCTATGAGGAATCCGGGCTGCTCGGAATATCCGGCATCTCGGGCGACATGCGTGCGCTGGAGGCGAGCGACGATCCCCACGCCCGCGAAGCGGTGAACCTTTTTGCGTTCCGGGCCGCAAGGGAGACTGCCGCGCTCGCCAACACTTTGGGCGGTCTCGAATGCCTCGTGTTCACCGCCGGCATTGGCCAGCGCTCGGCGCCGGTCCGCAAGGCAATATGCGAAAGGCTCCACTGGCTTGGCGTGGCGATTGACGAGCCGTCCAATGTCTCGCATGCCGAGATCATAAGCCGACCGGGCAGCAAGGTCGAAATACGCGTCGTCGCGACCGACGAGGAGAGCATCATTGCTCGCCACACATGCGTGCAAGGGATTGCTCGCTAGCGCAATCGACGGCCGCTGTTTTCTATCGCATCGGCCCGAAATCGGAACCGATTTTCGGAAAGCACGATGCGCAGATTCAAAGCGCTAGAGCGTACTTTGTGCGTCCAACTGGACGCATGTCGCTCTAAGGCAAGGAACCCTGCGCCGCCGCGGTCGTTTCCCTGTCTGGTTACCAATGCGGGATCCGATTACCAAAGGGAGAAATCCAATGGCCGAAACCACCAGCACGGCAGGCGCCTCAAAGGCGGCAAACGAAGCGCAAGATGCGATGAAGAAGCAGATCGCCGAGCTTCGCCGCGAAATCGGCAAAATAAATCGGACCCTTTCCGACCAAGCCGAGGAGGCACAGGGCTGGTACGATAGCGCCGCCGAACGGGCCTCGCGCGCAGCCCGGCAATTGCGCAGCCAGGCGCACACCGTGTCTGAAACTGTCCAGGAGAACCCAGGCACGGTCTCTTCGGCGATGGTGTTTGGCGGCGTGCTCGGTGTACTCTTGGGAATTGCGATTGCAAAGAGTTCCGAGCCCGAGCGGCGGTGGTTCTAGGCCGGCCGAGCCTATCGGGTGTCAAGCATGGCTTTTGCGCTGTCGGCATCCGTTACGATCACGGTCGCCAGCCCGGCCTGTGCCGCAGCTAGAAGAATGGCATGTTTGTGCGTCCCGCCTGAGCCAATGATGCGGCAGGGAATGTTGCGATAGTCGTCGAGTTCCGGCGAAAGCACCTGACCGTTGAGAGGGTGGTCCACAGGCTTGCCTTCGGCATCGAGATAGCGGCCCAGGAGGTCGCCGACGGCGCCGGCGGCGATAAGATCTTGCGCATCCGTTCCCTCAGGCAGGCCGTAACGGACCTGGAGCGATTGCCGCGATACGTCTCCGACGCTCAGGTAGGAGACATCCACATCATAGGTGCGAGGGAATATCCTCTGGAACACCGACTGGGAAATGATCGCCTCGCGCGACTGCGGGCTCTCCGCGTAGATCGGTGCCGCGAAATAGCAGCATTGCGCGCCCAGGACCTGCGCGAAGCCGCGGACGATCTCGAATGTGTTGATCTCCAGGCCGCGCGTCAGTCCGCCCATCATGGACCGAATCTCCATCTGCTGCTCGCTGACGGCCGTCATGTGCCGTACGGTTTCCCGCAACGTCGCCCCCCAGCCGACACCGATAGAGGCAGGCTTGCGGCTTTGGATCAGCCTATCCAGATAGGCGGCCGCGCCCCGGCCAATGACCGAGTGCACCAGCCCGGGATCGCCCGGCGTCGGCACCACGACGGCATCCTGCAGGCCGAACCGGCTCCGCAGTTCACCCTCGATCTCGATATTGGCGGCTAGCGGCGAGCTGAAGCCTATACGCACGATCCCTTCCTCAAGTGCTGCGGCGAGAAGCTCGTTGACCCTGCGGCGGGTGAGATGCATCCGCTCGCCGATCTCAGCCTGCGTCAGGCCCTCGACATGATAGAGCCATGCCGCCCTAATCATCAGCTCCTGCTGGTCCATGCGCTCTTCCCCCTCGTGCCGTGGCCGCTTTCGGTTACAAACGTCACACTGGTGTAGCATTTGTAACTTACAAATACCGGCGATCTGTTTCCGGCTGATTGGTCGATTGCCAGCAGGAAAATCATGGCCGTTTCAGCCGGATAGCAGATTAAACAGGAATAGATCAACTTGGATAGATGCTCTTGATCTGGGCAGGATTTGCCATGGATATCTAGGATAAATCGGTATGAATACTTTATACCTAAATACATAATTGCGGATTGTCACAAATAATTCATCTGTCCATTACGAAACAGACACAGTGCTGAACGTAGAACCGGCCAGATTGCTTTGGCCACACTTGCCATTCTCGCAAAGGAGATTCCGATGTTTTCACTCACGCGGCGCGGCGCGCTTGGTATCCTCGGTGCAACCGCAGGCAGCATGGTGCTGCCGCGCTTCGCGATCGGTCAGGGCGCGCGCCCGTCAGTCACCATCGCCGTGCAGAAGATCACCAACAACAACACGCTCGATATATGGAACGAACAATCCAATGTCGGCGAGCGGGTGTTCTTCCCCAATTTCTGGGAAGGGCTGATCCTGCGCGACTGGATGGGCAACCAGGGCCCGGTTCCCGGCCTCGCGACCGAGTGGAAGCGCATTGACGACAAGACTGTCGAGCTCAAGCTGCGTCAGGGCGTGAAGTTCCACAATGGCGATGAGCTGACCGCCGATGACGTGGTGTTCAGCTTCTCGGCCCAGCGCGTTTTCGGCGACACGCAGCCGGTCGGCGGCAAGACGATCTTCGAGGATGACCACAAACCCGCGACGCCGAAGGAACTGCCTGCCACGATACCCGGCATCGGCCGCCGGCTGTGGCCCCGGCTCGCCGGCGTCGAGGCGGTGGACAAACACACGGTGCGTTTCCACAACGCAACCTCGGATGTGACGCTGGAGGGCCGCCTCTATGCCTTCGGCAGCCAGATCGCCAACCGTCGTGCCTGGGACGAGGCGGCGAACTATGTCGACTGGGCGCGCAAGCCGGTCACCACCGGCCCCTATTCGGTCGGCGACTTCAGGCCGGACGTGTCGCTCACTCTCGTGGCCTTCGACGACTATTGGGGCGGTCGCCCGCCGCTCGAGCAGATCCGCTTTGTCGAGGTTCCGGAGGTCGCCTCGCGCGTCAACGGGCTTCTGTCAGGCGAGTATGACTTTGCCTGTGACCTGCCGCCCGACCAGATTCCCGCCGTTCAGGGTGCCCCCGGCTTCGAGGTGCAGGGCTCGACGATTCTCAATCATAGGGTTTCGGTATTCAACACCCAGAATCCGATACTCGAAAACCCGCTGGTGCGCCGCGCCATGACCCATTCCATCGACCGCCAGGCGATCATTGACGCGCTGTGGGCGGGCCAGACGACGGTTCCGGCCGGGCTGCAGTTCCCCTACTATGACGACATGTTCGTGCAGGGTTGGACGGTGCCGGACTACAATCCCGACCTGGCGCGCGAGCTGCTGAAGCAGGCCAATTACAAGGGCGACGCGATCCCCTTCCGCCTGCTCGACAACTACTACACGAACCAGACTGCGAACGGCCAGATCATGGTCGAGATGTGGAACCAGGTCGGTCTCAACGTGCAGATCGAGATGAAGGAAAACTGGGCGCAGATCCACGACCCGGCCGGCGTGAAGGGCGTGCGTGACTGGTCGGCCGGATGCCCTTTCAACGATCCTGTTGGCGGCATCGTCAACCAGTACGGTCCGAATGGCGAAGTCCAGCAGAAGAAGGATTGGACCAATGCCGAGGCCAATCAGATGGCCGCGATCCTGGAAACCGGCACCGACCACGCCGCCCGCAAGAAGGCCTTCGCCCGCATGCTGGAAATCTGCGAGCGCGAGGATCCAGTCTATCAGATCCTTCACCAGAACGCGGTGTTCACCGGCATGAAATCGTCGCTGAAGTGGAAGGCCGCACCCGCCTTCGCCATGGATTTCCGCTCCACCAACTGGGCAAGCTGACCGTTCGCCATGAACCCGCTCCGGCAGGGAAACGTCCCGCCGGAGCTTTTTCTTTTCATGAGGTCCTTCGGGAGAGCGGAAGCGGATGGCGATGACAGCTGCAACGGCCAATCTGGTGGAACTGCGCAACCTAAAAATCGCGTTCGACGGCGTGCAGGTGCTGCACGGCATCGATCTCGATGTTGCACGCGGCGAGGCGCTCGGCCTGGTCGGGGAATCAGGATGCGGCAAGTCGGTCACATGGCTGGCGGCGCTCGGCCTGCTGCCCGGGAAAGCAAGCGTGACCGGTTCAGTGCGCCTCGAGGGCCGCGAACTATGCGGCAGCCCACGCAGCACGTTGGAGCAGGTGCGGGGCGGGCGGATCGCCATGATCTTCCAGGACCCGTCGAGCTCGCTCAACCCGGTCCTGTCGATCGGCCGCCAGATCACCGAGGCGCTGGCCATCCATCGGGGGCTCCGGGGTGAGGCAGCGAAGACCGAGGCATTGAGGCTGATGGACATGGTCGGCATTCCCGATGCCCGTGGCCGTTTCGATCTCTACACACATGAATTTTCCGGCGGACAATGCCAGCGCCTGATGATCGCCATGGCGCTGGCTGGCGAACCGGATCTGTTGATCGCGGATGAGCCGACCACCGCGCTCGATGCGACCATTCAGGCCCAGATTCTCGACCTCCTGATCCGGCTGCAGGCCGAGACCGGCATGGCGCTGGTGTTCATCAGCCATGACCTCGGCGCGGTGTCGCAGGTCTGCGAACGGGTTTGCGTGATGTATGCGGGCCGAATCGTAGAGGAGGGCTCGGTCGCGCAGCTGTTTTCCAGCCCTCGCCATCCCTATACGCGCGGCCTGTTCGATGCGATCCCGCGCATCGATGGTCCTCGCCGGCGGCTGATCCCGATACCGGGCACGGTGCCGAACCCGAAGAACCTGCCAAAGGGCTGTGCCTTTGGGCCGCGCTGCTCGCGCGTCACCGCTTTCTGCGAGACGTCGCCACCCTCCCTCCTGGCGCAAAAGTATGGCCGCAAGCTCGCCTGCGCGCACCCGATCGGGCCAGCCGCAGTCGGCAAGGCCGACCGCAGGGTCCCTGAAGATTTGCTGCAATGACGCCGCTGATCGAAGCAAAGGAGCTGGTGCGCATTTACGCGCTCAGGCACGGACCCTTCTCCCGTCCTAGCTTTGTTCGCGCTGTGGAGGATATCTCGCTGTCGGTATTCCCCGGCGAAACGCTAGGCATTGTCGGGGAGTCCGGTTCGGGAAAGTCGACGCTCGGACGAATGCTGCTCGGCATCGATCCGGCGCAGGGCGGCGAGGTGCGTTTCGAAGGGCAACCGATGCCAAGGCTTGGCACGCCGGAATGGCGGGCGCTGCGCGCCAAAATGCAGCTTGTCTATCAGGACCCGCTGGCCGCACTCGACCGCCGGCAGACGATCGCGACCCAGATCGGCGAGCCGCTGGACATCCATCAGATCGGGTCCAGGGAAAGCCGCGCCGGTCGCGTTGAGGAGCTGATGGCGGCCGTCGGCCTGCGCCCCGACCAGGCCGGCAGCTATCCGCATGAGCTTTCCGGCGGGCAGCGCCAGCGGGCGGTGATCGCGCGTGCGCTGGCTGCTCGGCCCAAACTCCTGGTGTGCGACGAGCCGGTCTCCGCGCTTGACGTGTCGATCCAGGCGCAGGTGGTGAACATGTTGAGCGACCTGCAGCAAGAGAACGGCATCGCCATGATCTTCATCAGCCATGACCTGAAGGTCGTGCGTAACCTGGCCGACCGTGTCGCCGTCATGTATCTCGGCAGGATCGTCGAGGAAGCCTCATCCGACGTGATTTTCCAGTCGCCCCGGCATCCCTACACCAAGGCGCTGGTTTCCAGCATGCCGATCCCCGGCAAGAGACTGGAGGGGCGCGTCATCCTGCAGGGCGAGCCGCCCAATCCGGCCGCACGTCCGTCGGGCTGCGCCTTTCATCCGCGATGCCCCGTCGCCCGCGACGTCTGCCGCACGACAACGCCGGCGCTGCGGCAGATCGAGAAGGGGCGTACCGCCGCCTGTCATGTCGTGTCGGACAACGCCGCAATGGCCGCCTGACGGAGCCCGCCATGATCCGTTTCGTTCTAGTGCGCGTTATGAGGGCCGCCATCACCATCCTTGCGGTGATGACCTTCGCCTTCGTCGTGCTGCGCATGTCGGGGGACCCGGCCGAGGTGATGCTGGGGCCGGACGTTCCGCAAACCGTCATCGACGCGTTCCGCAAGTCGTGGGGTCTCGACCAACCGGTCTGGATTCAATATTTGGCTTACCTCAAGTCGATCTTCACCGGTGATTTCGGCGTGTCGATGCGCGACAAGGCTCCCGCGCTGCAACTGGTGCTGGAGCGCGTGCCGGCCACGCTGCAACTGACCGTTCCGGCGCTCATCCTGAAGCTGCTGATCGGAATTCCGGCCGGCGTCTATGCGGCGCTGCACCGCCAGAGCTTCGCCGATCGCGGCGTGATCCTGCTGGCGATCCTCGGCTTCACCATCCCCTCCTTTGTCATGGGCCTGCTGCTGGTGCTGATCTTTTCGGTGACGCTGGGCGTGCTGCCTTCCGGCGGTCAGGAGACATGGCTGCACGGCATCCTGCCGACGCTCACCATGAGCGTAGGCGGCATAGGCATACTCGCCCGTTTCTCGCGCAGCGCCATGATCGAGGTGATGGGCCAGCCCTATATCCGCACGGCATCGGCCAAGGGGGTGAAATGGCGCGACGTGGTGTGGGGCCATGCGCTGCCCAACGCAGCCGTGCCGATCATGACCATCGTCGGCTTCATGGTCGGCTCGCTGATCGCCGGCGCGGTGGTGGTGGAATCGATCTTCTCCTGGCCAGGCATCGGCAGGCTGCTGATCGTTTCGGTCAGCAATCGCGACCTCGCCGTCGTCCAGTGCATCCTGCTCGTCGTCGCGGCCACCATGGTGGTGTCGAACCTCGCCGTCGACCTGCTCTACGGCTGGCTCGACCCGCGCCTGCGCTCGCCCGCGAGCCATTGAGGAGAACCGGCATGGCTTCGATCTATCCGGCGACCACACGGCCAAACGCGAGGCAAAGGGCTGGGTTCCTGTCGTCCATCCGCCGCAACGTACCGCTGAGCGTCGGGCTGGGAATCCTGTGGCTGGCCGCGATGGTGCTCGTTGCCATATTCGCCGATCGCATCCGCCCCTATGGGATCACGCAGATGAATCTCACCAGCCGGCTTTCGCATCCCGGTACGATGAAGCACTTGCTGGGCACCGACGAACTGGGCCGCGACGTGCTCTCGCGCCTCATCCAGTCGATCCGCCTTTCGCTCGTCATCGCCTTCGGGGCGACGCTTCTTTCGGCCGTGTTCGGCACGGCGCTCGGCTTCGCCGCCGCGCAATTCCGCGGTTTCGTCGAGCATCTGGTGCTGGCGCTGGCCGACTTTCAGGCGGCCCTGCCGTTTCTCATCATGTCGCTGGCGGTGCTGGCCTTCTTCGGTTCCTCCATGGTGCTGCTGGTCTGCCTGATGGGCTTCTACGGCTGGGAGCGCTATGCGCGCATCGCGCGCGGCCTTGCCATCTCGGCAGGCGCGCAGGGCTATGCAGCCTCGGTGGTGCAGCTCGGCGCCACGCCGGCGCGGGTTTACCTGCGCCACATCCTGCCCAATGTCGCCTCGACGCTGATCGTTTCGATGACGCTGACCTTTCCCGAGATCATCCTGATGGAAAGCGGCCTGTCCTTCCTCGGCCTCGGCGTCCAGCCGCCGGAGACCAGCCTGGGCAACATGGTCGGCTTCGGCCGCGAATATCTGACCCGCGCGCCGTGGATCATGCTGGCGCCCGCCCTAGTCATCATGCTCACCACGCTGTCCATCTCGCTGGTCGGAGACTGGCTGCGCGACAGGCTCGATCCCACGGTGCGGTGAGATGTTCCAGCAATCCGAGGAGACGTCTATGACCTTGATCACCGGCCATCGCGGCGCCCGCAATCTGTGGCCCGAGAACTCGCTTGCCGGCTTCCGCAACACGCTGGAGCTCGGCGTCGACGCCATCGAATTCGACGTCCACCTGACGGAGACGGGCGAGCTCGTGGTCATCCATGACGCGACGCTTGAACGCACGACGGAAGGTTTTGGGCCGGTGCGTAAGCTGACGCCGCAGGTGCGGGCAGGGGTAAAGCTAAAAGGCACGGACGAACCCATCCCGACACTGGCGGACGTGCTGACCGTGTTTTCTTCCAGGGACGGACCGGACCTGCATGTCGAGATCAAGATCGACGAAACCGGCACGCCCTATCCCGACATTGCCCGGCGCGTCGCCGAGGCGCTTCGTCGCTTCGGCGTTGAGGACAGGACGCATCTGACGTCCTTCGACATTTCGGTTCTGGAAGACTGCCGGCGCCACGCGCCTGAGGTCGCGCGCCTCGTCTCCGTCAATGCGGACTGGGCTGATAGACAGAGCGGCCTGGCGGCATTCCTTGCGCGCGTCGACGGCCTCGTCGACATCGTCGCCATCCATCACGAGCTGATGGAGGCGCAGTGGGAACTGGTCCGAGCCGCGCTGCCGCTCGACCGGCTTTGCGTGTGGACGGTGAATGAGGAGGCGACGATCCGCCACTGGCTGGAACGGCGGATCGGCCGCCTGACATCGGACCGCCCGGACCTCGCCATCGCCTTGCGCTCCGCCATGATGACGGCGGCACCGCTCGAAACCAATCCGGCCTGATCGCACCGATCGGCCACACAACGATGCCAATCTGGCCCAACCTGGAGACAAGACAAATGAGCAATCTTATCGCAACCGGCTTCAACGCGCAGTCTCGCGACGGCGAGCTGGACAGCCTTGAAGCCGATCTTCGCCGGCTTGAAAATATCGGCGTCGACACCGTCGAGCTTGCGCTCACCAGCATCGATCTTATCGCGGGCGGCCGTATCATCAGGGAAAGAGCGGACAGGCTCGTGGCGTTGGCCGGCGCATTCTCCTTCCGCTACACGGTTCATGGCCTTGTCTCCTCCAACTTCATGGACCCAGCCACCTGCAGGTACCAGCTGGAGGCGGCCAAGGCGCTGGTCGAGGTCTGCGACCGGATCGGCGCCCGTATCCTCGTCCAGCACGGCGGCTTCCTGCGCGCCGACCAGCCGCTCTTGCGCGCGGATGCGGACCGGCGCGAGCGCGAGGCTCTGTCCGAACTGGCGGAATTCGCCAAACCCTATGGCGTGCGCATCGCGCTGGAGAACATCTTCACCGCGGAACCGGGGCAATATCGGCAGACGCCGGCGGAAGTGGCCGAGACCGTCAAGGCCGTGAACCATCCCAATCTGGTCGCGCTGATCGACTTCAGCCATGCCTATCTCGAAGCGACCTATCGCGGACTGAACTTCCGCGAGCAGATCCGTGCCATGGCGCCGGTGGCCGGGCATCTGCATGTCCACGATTCCTTCGGGCGGCCACAGGGCTTTTACAAGCCCTACTTTCTGCAGGAAGCGACTGCGTTGGGTCTCGGCGACCTGCACATGCCGCTCGGCTGGGGTGACATCGCCTGGGAGGAGATCTTTGGCGAATTGGAGTTCCTGCCGGGAACGGTGCTGATGATGGAGATCGGCGAACGCTACCGCAGCGAGCAGCCAGCCAGCCTCGAACGCGCCAAACGCCTGATGGCGCTGAACGGCACGTGCAGTTCCATGGCAGCCGAGTGATCGGTCGTTCATTTGATTTTGGCCTGAAGGACGTTGCAACGGTCGGGACTGTCTGGGTATCGTTGGCATAGGTTGAATTGAGGAGCAGCCGGGCCGGATCGGCCGGCCGGCGATGGCTCGTTCGGCGATGAGGCCAATTGATGGAGAGGACATGCGGCAAGCGCTGATCGTGTGGGGCGGCTGGGACGGACACGAGCCGGAAGAAGGCGCGCGGGTCGTCAAGACGATGCTCCAAGAGGAAGGGTTTGACGTGCGCGTCGAAACCACGACCGAGATCTTCGCCGACCCAGCGATCGCCGATCTGAGCCTGATCGTCCCGATCTATACGATGGCCAAGCTTGCCAAGAACGAGGAGCTCAACCTGACAAAGGCAGTCGAGGGCGGTGTCGGCCTTGGCGGCTATCATGGCGGCATGTGCGACGCTTTTCGCGAGGCCACGGAATACCAGTTCATGTGCGGCGGCCAGTGGGTGGCCCACCCAGGCAACATCATCGACTACCAGGTCGACATCACCAGGCGCGACGATCCGATCATGAACGGCATCGATGATTTCTCGTACCGTTCCGAGCAGTACTACATGCATGTGGACCCGTCGAATGAGGTGCTGGCGACCACCACCTTCTCCGGCGAGCATGCGTCCTGGATAGACGGCGTGGTCATGCCGGTCGTCTGGAAGCGCCGGCACGGCAAGGGAAGGGTGTTCTATTCGGCGCTCGGCCACGTCGCCAAGGAGTTTGCGGTGCCTGAGATGCGAACGATATTTCGTCGCGGGCTGGTGTGGGCGTCGCGCTGAGAGCCCCGACGATCGGCTATGCCGGGAATCCTGCCACGCCATCAGATCTGGTCTAGGAGCTTTGTGAAGGATGGCGTCGAAACCTGGAAACAAAAAACCCGCCTCGGCGGCGGGTCTTTGGCGCAAATCAACACCATGAATAAATTCCTAGCATAACTGCCGTCACCTGTCAACTGATTCGCGAGCTCGAGCTCACGTTTCTTGCCAGAGCAAATGCCGATCGCATCATCGGGCAATGCGGCGCATGGCCAAGGCAGCGACAGTGGTGGCCGCTGCCAGAAGTGGCAGCCAGGCTTGCGGATCGCCCATGGCATGGAGCGTCAAGCCGCTGAGCAGCAGCCACAGCAGCGGTATCGGAAACAGCAGCGGCACGGGTCCGCTTGCTGCAAGCAGGACGCCGAGCGTCGCGATCGCCGTCGGGTCCGGCGCGATGCCGAAGATTTCGGCGCTCGCCCATGGCCGCCCGAAGAGCGGCGGCAGCAGGGGATAGACGACGAGGCCAACAGCTATGAGCAGCAGCCCGAACCGCCCTGCGATGTCGCGCCGGTCAAAGGCAAGGCCGCCGTGTGCGCCGCCGATCGCCAGCAGCAGCGCCTGCAGGCCGAAGGCCGGCGCGACGTAAGCGATAGCCCAGTTGATCACGGCATAGCGGCTCCACAGGAAGGACCAGCCGACGGAAGCAAAGAGCGCGGCGAGGATGAGCGCAATCCAGAGACCATGGCGACGCGGCCGCCTGAGCATGAGCAGGACAATGGCAAGGCCGCTGGCGAGCGTCAGGAGATGCAGCGGCCAGAATGCAGCATTATGCAACTCGAACATGCGCCAGTAGACGCGCGGCGAGAAGAGCAGGAAATCCTCCAGCCGGTAGGTCCACCATTCCGACATCTAAGCAGGTTCCGCAAAAGTGTCGCACGGTTTTGCGACAAGAACCTGCGACAAACAACAGAATCTAAGCAGGCATTCGTGGGCCAGCCCACGAATGCCTGCTTAGAGGTCCCTGATGTAGGCCGCCATCCGCTCGCGCATGGCCATGTCGGGGAGGGGACCGGTCGCGGCCATCATGTTCTCGCGCACATGGTCGACGCTGGTCGTGGCGGGGATGGCGACGGTGACGGAGGGGTGCGAAACGATGAATTTTAGAATGAACTGCGCCCAGCTCCCGGCACCGATCTCGGCGGCCCAGTCCGGCAGCGTCTCGCCTTCGAGTTGGCGCGTCAGCGCGCCTTGCTGAAACGGCCGGTTGACGATGACGGCCATGCCGCGCTCGGCCGCCAGCGGCAGGAGCCGCTCCTCCGCCTCGCGGTCGACGACGTTGTAGGTGAGCTGCACGAAATCGAGCGGATGCGCGCGCATGATTTGTTCGAACAAATCATGCCGTCGTCCTTCGGACGTCGTGATGCCGACATAGCGGATGCGCCCGTCCGCCTTCATGGCGAACAGGGTTTCGAGATGCGTCTCCCAGCCGACGAGGTTATGGACCTGCATGAGGTCGAAGCGCGGCACACCCCAGAAGCGGCGCGACTGCTCGATCTGCCCGGCTCCGTCGGTGGCGGAGGAGGTCCAGACCTTCTCGGCCGAAAACAGCGCTTCGGGCTGGCCGAGCTTCTCCAGGCCGTAGCCGATCACCGGCTGCGAGGAGCCGTACATGGGCGAGGAATCGATCATGCGGCCGCCTGCCGCGAAGAAGGCCGCGATCACCTCGGCGCATTCGTCGCGCAGCACCGGATCGTCGCCGACATTGAAGGTGATCCAGGTGCCGAGCCCCACTGCGGGGATCATCTCTCCCGAGGAGGGCACGGCCCGCATCACCGGCGCAGGCGGCGCGCCGGGCGCGGTTCCAGGCAACACGAAAGCCGCTCCGGAAGTGGCGGCAGCCTTCACGAATGTCCTGCGGGTGATGATCATCGTCTGCCGTCCTTGTATTCCCGAACCACAAGAATGGTTTCGGAGGCCTGCCTTCGCAAGGCCGACCTACCTGGAGGCCGCCCCTGTCCTGACTTGATGGCGCTGGCGGGCATATTTCACGCAGGCGTCTACCGTGCTGACGCAGAGCGCATCGCGGTGGTTCGTCGTATTGTTGTCGCCAGCGTAGGCGACCTCGGCAACACGGCCATCGAGCATTCGAATTTGCGTGTTGCAGTAGCCGCCAGGATTGACATTGACGGATCCTCCGACGGTCGGAATAGCACCCACCGCCAAAGTTGGAATCACGACGTTGAGATTGCCGCGTTGAACGGTACGCTGATAAGTCCAGATCTGGCCTGATCCGCCCGCATCAGCGGTGGCAGTCGGAAAGCCGGCGCACATTCGAACGTCCGCCTCGCTAAGACCGACCATCTCTTTGCGGGCTGCCGCCGTCGTTGCGTCTTCCTTCGACATGGTCGACGTGTCGTCAGGGGCGACGCAGGAAGACACGATGAAACTGCCGGCCAAGAAAACGAGAAGGACAGGCTTTCGGATGCTGGAAAATATCATACCGACTGTGATGATTTGCGCTGGCCCCGCCATCCTAGTTAGGCAAGCGGACAATCGAGTCAACCTGCACAACTTCACGATGTCGTTGTCGCGCCGGTCGCTTGGACATTGACAGCTAGTATCGGTTGTGGGGCGATCTGCGCGCCGCCAGGTTCAACTGGAACGCCGGCCTTGCATCGGGGTACTGGCTTTGCAGCAGGGCCTTGCAGAAGATAGGAGCAATTGCTGTGACAAGGAGCAACCTTTCCGACATCTACCGGGACTACATTGCCTGCCTGAACGCGCAGGACTGGCCGAAGCTGGGACAGTTCGTTCATGATGAAGCGGTCCACAACGGCCGGCGGATCGGATTATCCGGCTATCGCGAGATGCTGGAGAAAGACTTCGAGGAAATCCCGGACCTTTATTTCAACATCCAGATGCTTGTTTCCGATCCGCCTTACATAGCGAGCCGGTTGGACTTCGATTGCACGCCAAAGGGAACGTTCCTTGGCCTCGATGTGAACGGGAAGAGGGTCTCCTTCGCCGAGAATGTGTTCTATGAATTTCGCGGCGAGAAGATCGTGCAAGTATGGTCGGTTATAGACAAGGCGGCTATCGAAGCGCAGCTCGATGGATTCCGAGCCTAGCCCTGTTGCTTGCGCCAGGCCTGGTATTCCTTCTCCACCTCCTTCGTCAGGGGGTAGTACTTCCTGAGGTCGCCGCCCTGCGACAGCCGGTAGCGCGCGAATTCCTCCCACTCGACATGCTCGCTCGCGCTTTCGATGAGTTTCGGCGCCAGCGCGACCGGCACGACGACGACGCCGTCATCGTCGGCAACGATGATGACGCCAGGCATGACCAGCGCGTTGCCGCAGGCGATCGGCACATTGGCGGCGAAGGGGATGATGTTCGTCTGTGCGTGGTAATTGGGCGTGACGCCCTTTACCCAGATTCCGATGTCGAGCTCCTTGGCCCCCGGACTTATTTTGTTTGAAGTGTCGGCTTCTCAAGGAGGCCAATGGAACCACAACCTGCCGCTGGGGTTCTACTTCCAAGGATGGAGGTCGCCATGAATGGTAAGCTGCAAGACAAGGTCGCGATCGTAACGGGCGGCGGAACCGGCATCGGCGAAGCGATCTGCCTCAAATTCGCGCGCGAGGGCGCCAAAATTGTCGTCAACGGTCTGCCCGATGACCCGATTGAGGACATTGTCGCTGAAATCCTGGACGATGGCGGCGACGCAATCGCCTTTGCAGCCGACGTCTCCGATGAAGCTCAGGCGCGCGATTGCGTGGTTGCTGCGGTGGACCGTTTCGGTCGGCTGGACGTGCTCATCAACAATGCAGGCGTTCTGCTCGTCAACGCCGAAACTGATGAAATGCCGATCGACAAGTTCGACGAGCATATCCGCTGCAATGTTCGCTCGGCGTTCCTGATGACGAAATACGCCTTGCCCTATCTCCGCAAAACCCGCGGCGCCATCATCAGCGCCGGCTCGGAAGGCGGCGTCAACGGCCAGCCGCGGAACACTGTCTATGGCGGTACCAAAGGTTTCCTGCACGCTTTCATGAAAGGCGTCGCCGTCGAGCAGGCGCAATACGGCGTACGCGCCAATTGCGTAAGCCCGGGTCCGATCGATACGGCTTGGACGCACAAGGAAACTGGTGCCGTCGATGAAGAAGTCGAGAAGGCGCTGATCACGGCCGTGCCTTTCGGCCGTCGCGGTACGCCGGAGGAAGTTGCCAACGTCTATGCGTTCCTAGCCTCGGACGAAGCGAGCTACGTCACTGGCGCCGTCTGGCTGGTCGATGGCGGCATCACGCCGGCCAAGGGCGCGGTCGGCGCGATGGCGAAGGGCGAGGTCACCGCGCCGCCGCCTATCACGCTTGGCCTGCACCATTCACATGACGGCAACCGCAACAAAGACATCATGAAAGTCCAATAGCATACCCACTTCCGCGCCTCCGAACTGCGTTGCTCGTTGCCGGTGCGCGTTCGCGGCATGGGCCGACCTGCCTGAATGCATGAACGCTGCGGCGGTGGATCGATTGGAGAAGCAGCTCCCGGAAAGTCGCCTTTCAGTCTTTCCTATCCGGCCTTAACGATACGAAATCCTTCGAGCTCTGCGACGATCGGCAGGCGTCGCACTCGATGCCTGGGAGAGCGGCGATGTGCTCCGGCACGGGTCGCCGGGAAGAGACCACATCACCCGCGCAATTCCGCCTGATTTTTCAACTACTCGCCGACGGAAATCGCGTCGAAACAAGAGGGAAACTATGCCGGGTACCTTGAAGCCATCTGAAGCGCCCAACCTGCTAGGGGTGCAAAAGGCCAGAAAACGTGCCCTATTTGCAATATTGTTCTTGATTGCCTGCACTTTGCCTTTCGTTCGGTCCGTATGGGATTGGCAAGGGCCGGTTCAAGAATGGATCGAAAATGTTGGCTTTTCCCTGGTGCTGCTTGCCATAATCGGTCGCTGCTGGGCTTCACTTTACATTGGAGGACGCAAGGTACGGGAACTGGTGACCCATGGCCCGTTCTCAATCGTCAGAAATCCTCTTTATGTGTTCTCTTTTGTTGGCGCGATCGGGATGGGCGCGGGGAGTGGAAGTTTAACTATTGCGACCCTCTTCTTCGTTTTGTCGTTTGTTGTTTTTCGACAGGTCGTGACTCGTGAAGAGGCAGCGCTTCGCGCGATTTTTGGCCAAGACTATATCGAATACTGCCGCAGGGTTCCTAGATTTCTTCCCAAGATTCGCCTGTGGAACGCGCCTGAGAGGCTTGAGATCGAGCCGGCGCGCGTGATCAGGACTTTGTTCGACGCAGCGCCCTTTGTGCTCGCCATGCCACTGTTCGAGCTGTTGGGAGAACTTCAGCTGAGGGGCATTCTTCCGGTGTTTTTACATCTGCCCTGAGGACAGAAATCCGGAGATCAGGAAAGTCGCCTTTCAGGCTTTCCTATCCGGCCCTGACGATACGAAATCCTTCGAGCTCTGCGACGATCGGCAGACCCTTCCATCGTTCTATGTCGTGCAGCACGATCAATTGCCCAAGATCGCCGCCGATTTCGGTGTTGATGCGGTCGATGGTTTTCAGCTGCTCCCAGACGCTGCCGACGGCATTGTTCAGCGGCGCGTAGACGCCGTCGTGCTTGTGCCCGGTGAGCTGGCGCTTCGAATAGACACAATCGCCGGAGATGACCAGTCTGCCGCGCGCGGACTGGACGATGACGAACTGCTGCCCGATCGTGTGGCCGCTGCCCAGCCGCACATGGACGCCCGGCAGCACATCGTCCTTGTCGCCGTCGATCAGCGAGACGCGGTGATCGACCGATGCATCGAGAGCGGCGCGCAGCGTATCGGGATCGATGATCGCGGTGAGATAACCGAAGCGCGGCGGCAATGCGATCGCCTCATACCAGGAGAGCAACTCGCTTTTCTGGATGTGGAGATTTGCATTCGGGAACTCGGCGATCGATCCCATATGGTCGAAATGCGCATGGGTGACAAAAATGTCGGTGATGCCTCCGGGTCCAATGCCAAGCTCGGCCAGCATGCGGACCGGCGAGACCCAGTAGGGAATGCCAAATCTCAGCGAGAAGGCGTCGCTCGATTCCTGGATGAAGCCAGTATCGACCAGCACGTTGCGGTCGCCGCGCCGCAGCAGGACGAAGGAGAAGGGGAGGTCGACCTTGCCATCGTCATACATGCCGGCGACGAGATCCACCCAGGGCTGCTGCCGCGATCGGGCGAATTCGATGACATAGACCTCCCAAGGCGTGGTTTCGTTTGTCATCGCTTTCTCCTTCAGCGTTCCGCCAGCGAGCGGCCCAGGCTTGCCATGCCCACGGCAATGATCAGGATGGCGCCCTGCAGCACATATTGCGAGAAGGTCGGGGCGCCGAAGATGTTGAGGCCATTGAAGCCGAAGGCAATGATGAGGGCGCCGACCAGCGTGCCAAGCACGTGGAATTCGCCGTCACGCAAAGTTGCCGAGCCAAGGAATACTGCCGCGAATGCGGTGAGCAGGTAGGAGTCGGCAGCACTTGCCGTGCCGCTGCCGAGCCGCGAGGCAAGCAGTATACCGGTGAGAGCGGCGCACATTCCCGAAATGACGAAGCCGAGGATCTTGATGCGATCGACATTCACCCCGGCAAGGCGGGCTGCCACGGCATTGCCGCCGACGGCCTGGATCTCCTGGCCGAGCGGCGTCCGCTCGACCAGGAGCCAAAGTCCGCCGAGAACGAGGATCATGACGATGATGTTGTTGGGGATGCCGAACAGCCAGCGGCCAAGGGAAAGCTGGAGAAATGCCTCCGGCACGCCGGCCACAATGGGAACGCCGGCGGAATAGGCGAAGGCGAGGCCAGTCAGGATGGTGCCGACACCGAGCGTCGCGATAACCGAATTGACCTTTACCTTGGTGACGATGAAGCCGTTGACCAGGCCGATCACCGCGCCCAATGCGATGACGATGACCACCGCAAGCGGGATCGGCAGCTTGTCGTGGACGACAAGGCCGGTGATCAGAATGCCGTGCAGGCTGGCGGCGAAGCCGATCGACAGGTCGAGTTCGCCGACGACCACGGCAAGCGTCAGCCCGCCGGCAATGATCATGGCCAGCGAGGCCTGGTTCAGCACATTGGTGAAATTGCCCACGGTGGGAAAGGCTCCCGGCGACAGGATCGAAAATGTGACGATCATCGCCAGAAGCCCGATGATTGTTCCGTAGCGGGCAAAGATACCGAGCGCCGCCTTGGCTCCGGGCGACAGACGCCGGGCGCTAATCGCAACATCGCTCATGCGGGGTGATCCTCCGTCTGGCTTTCCGGTTCGAGATAGCTTGCTTCGACGATCGCCTTTCGCGACACCGCCGGACCGGTCAGCTCGCGAACGATGCGGCCTTCCGCCATCACCAGAACGCGGTCGCATAGCTCGGGCAGCTCGTCCGGTTCCGATGAAATCACCAGAACCGCCATTCCGGCCTCGGCTTGCTGGCGGATCAGCCGGTGGATCTCGGCGCGCGCTCCGATATCGACACCTCGCGTCGGCTCGTCGAGGATCAGCACTTGCGGCGTGCGCTGGAGCCAGCGGCCGATCGCCACTTTCTGCTGATTGCCGCCACTGAGACGGCCAACGGCCGTGCTGGCGTTGCGCGCCTTTATCGATAGCGACCGGATCATCTCGCCGGCCATGGACGTGCGGGCGCGGCGGTTCATCAGCGGCAGGTAGCGGCCGTGCACCAGCTTGTCGAGATTGGCGATGCCCAAATTGAAGGCGATGCTCTTGGAGAGAAAAAGCGCTTCCGCCCGGCGTTCTTCTGGGACCAGCCCGAGCCCGGCCTGGACGGCCGCTGCAGGGGAGGCGGGCGCATAGGGCCGGTTCGCCAGCATCATCTCGCCACTGTCCGGCCGGTCCGCCCCGAAAAGCAGCCGGGCGAGTTCGGTTCGCCCGGCGCCGACAAGGCCGCCGATGCCCAGCACTTCGCCGGCGTGGAGCTGAAGGCTGACGCCGCGGACTTTTGGCGCCCGCGTCAGCTTCTTTGCTTCCATCACCACATCGCCGCGAGCCCGTGTGGTGGCTGTCCTTTGAACGTCCCGAATTGCGCCGCCAACGATCGCCTCGACCAGCGCAGGGCGATTGAGTGCGTCTCCGGCGAACTCGGCGACGGAGCGGCCGTCGCGAAAGACCGACACGCGCGTGCACAGGTTCAGGATCTCGTCCAGCCGGTGCGAGATGTAGAGCACCGCCACCCCCGATGCGGAAAGATCGCGCACGATCGCAAACAGCCGTTCCGCCTCGCTGGCGGCAAGCGATGCCGTCGGCTCGTCCATGACAATCAGCCGCGCCTTGCGCACCAGGGCGCGGCAAATGTTGATCAGCCATATCTCAGTCGTCGACAGGCCCTTTACGCCGGCGTTGAGCGGTGCCGATATGCCGACGCGCCTGGCGATGGGTGCTACGTCGCGCGCGATCGCGCGCCAATCGGTCAGCCCAAAGCGCGTTTTCTTCGGCACGCCCAGCATGATGTTCTGCAGCACGGTCATGCCCGGTACAAAAGCGAGCTCCTGATGAATGAAGCTCATGCCGAGCTCGGTCGCCCGCTGCGGCGTGCCAATCTCCTGGCTGTGGCCGTCGAGTTCGAGACGACCGGCATCGGGGTGGTTCAACCCGGCCAGGATCCGGATGAAGGTCGACTTGCCCGCGCCATTGGCGCCGACGAGCCCGTGGACTTCACCTGATGCAATGTCGAGCGATACGCCCTTCAACGCCTGTGTGCCGCCGAAGGCCTTTGCGATATCGCGCGCGACCAGGAACGGGGTCGCCATTTCGGCGCCGCCTGGCTGCGGCGCATCCCTTGTCAACGTCGCCTCCAAACCAAGCCCTACTTTATGGCTTCCGGGTGGTCCTTGAGAAAGGCATCGGCGGTGTCCTTGGTCACCAGCACCGCCGGAACCTCGGCTGCCTTGGCTTGCCATGCGCCGCCTGCATCCTTGATGTCCTTCAGCATCTTGACCATGTTGTAGCCTTCGGTGAAGCTGTCCTGCCAGGCCGTCGCGGTCATGAAGCCGTTCTTGATGTTCTCCAGCGCCTGGGCATTGCCATTGATGCCGTAAACGAGGACGTCGTCGCGCCCCTGGGCGCGCAGTGAACCGATGGCGCCGATCGCCGGGTCGTCCCAGCATCCCCAGATCGCCAGGTTTTCCTTGCCGGCCGGATGCGAGGCCAGCCAGGCATTGGCGTATTGGGCGCCGTCCTCGAAATAGCCGGGAATGCGCACTTCGTTCTTGGTGACGGTGATGTCAGGGTGTTTGGCGACGATCTCGTCCATGACCACTTCGCGGTTCCGGCAGACTTCGCCGGTCCGGTAGGTGAGGGCCAGTATCGAACCCTTGCCACCCATTTTTTCGACCATGAGATCGACGACCGGTATCGCCATAGGTCCGCCCGAGCCGTTCGTGGCGGCGACGGTCGAGCCAAGCCCGCCGCCCCAGGTCACCACAGGTATTCCAGCGTCGCCCGCGGCAGCCAGGCCGGCGCCGATCGACGAATAGGGGAACACCATGTCGATGATCGCATGCGCCTTGAGCTGTGCGAAATTCTGGATCGCCGCATTCGCCTGGTCGGCACTGCCGGCCGCATCGACGACATTGGTCTTCCAGCCGAGCTCGTCGGCGGCCTTCGTGGCGCCCTGGATGTAGCGGACATTGTTGGCTTCGGTGGCGCTTATGGACACGATGCCGAGCAGCGGCTTGTCCTGCGCGGCGGCGCCGGCCGTTGCCAGCGAGAGCGCTCCAACGGCGATGATGCAAACTAGATTTCTCATGGTTCTCCTCCCTTCGTTTGATCTGCCGCCAGAGCCTCTTGTCAGCAAACCGTTTCGCTAACGTCCTGCAAAATGCGGCCCAATGCAAGCATGAATCCGCTGGACACAGCCATAAATCTGAACCAGACTTCAGCGAAACGATTAGCTATCAGGGCAAAATGGCCACTATAAAAGACGTTGCCAGGAAGGCAGGCGTGTCGACCGCTACGGTTTCGGCCGTGATGAACGATACTGCCTTTGTCAGCCCTGAGCTGAGGGCTCGCGTCGTCACCGCCATTCGCGAGCTGCGCTATGAGCCGTCGCTGGCTGCCCGTAACCTGCGTCGCAGCCGCAGCCAATTGATCGCCCTTGCGGTGGCCGACTTGTCGAACCCGTTTTATGCACGCATCGTCTGGTCGGCGGAGGCGGCCGTCGCGGCGTGGGGCTATTCGCTCGTTCTCTTCAACAGCGATGAAAAGCCCGACACGGAACGGCGCATCCTGTCGCGTATTCGCACTCTCGGTTGCGACGGAATGGTTCTGGTTCCGGTGGGCGCGGCAAATCAATACCAGCCGCATGAGTTCGAGGGCATGGCGACCGTTCTTCTGGGGCGAGCAATCGAAGGCAACAGCGCCGATACGGTGACCATCGACAATCGGGAGGCGGGCAGGCAGGCCGTCGATTACCTGCTCGACCTTGGGCATCGCCGCATCGGCTCGATCACCGGCCCGATGCAACTGTCGACCAGCAAGGGCAGGCTGGACGGCATGATCGATGCGATGGCCGCGCGCGGGCTTGCGCCGCAGCCCGGGCATATCAGGTCCGGCGAATTTCGCGAAGAAGCCGCCTATTCGGTCGCTCGCGATATGATGGGTTCGCCCGATCGCCCGACGGCGATCTATGTCGCCAATGGCGTCATGGCGATCGGCGTGATGAGAGCCGTTGCCGATCTGGGCCTGCGCTGTCCGCAAGACATCTCGATCGCCTCGACGGACACGGTTGCCGGCGCCGGCGGCTTGAAGCCGCGACTGACGAGGACGGAGCACCCCATTGCCGATATGACCAATGAAGCGCTGCGCCTGCTCGTCGATCGCATCGAGGAAAGGGTGTCGGAGCCAGTGCGCAGCATCGTTTTTCAGCCGGCTCTGATCGTCGGGGAAAGCTGCATGCCGCTGCGCGGGAATGCGGGCTGACGGATTCCTGCGGTCGGCCGCGGGATATCGGTCGCTCTACCAGGCGCCGAGATGTGAGCCTGAGGACCTGAAAATCGCACAAGCGCTCGGACACAGCGTTTCTGGAAGTGTGCGGCGCCGTCAGGCAGGCCCCTGACCCCGTGGTTGCTGGAGCGCCCTGCCGATCAAACGCTTTCGAGGTAAGTCTCGAGCTCGAAGTCGCTGACATTGAGCGCGAACGTATTCAGCTCCTGCCGTTTGCAGGCGATGAAGGAGTCGCGCAGGGTGGCCGGAAATATCTCCGCCACATGAGGCCCGCTGTCGAAGCTGGCGATCGCGGAGGCCCAGTCAGGCGGCAGCTTGGCCGGTTGAAGTCCTTTACCGTCTCTGCCCGCCGGATCGCCAGGCGACAATTGTCTTTCGATGCCGGTGAGTGCGGCGCCTAGTATTGCCGCAAGCACCAGGTACGGGTTGGCGTCCGCACCGGCGACGCGATGTTCTATCCGGCGTGCGCTCGACGGCCCGCCGGGAATGCGGATCGCAACCATACGGTTCTCGTAGCCCCAGGCAACCGCGGTCGGCGCATAGGATCTGGGGCGCAGCCTGCGGTAGGAGTTGAAGTGCGGCGCGAACACCAGCGTGCTTTCGGCCATGGCGGCGAGCAGACCGCCGACGGCATGGCGCATGACGTCCGAACCCTGGTCGGTGCCGTCATCGAAGACATTGCGGCCTTCGGCGTCGGTCAGGCTGAAATGGACGTGAAAGCCGTTGCCGGCTCGGTCGCCATAGGGCTTGGCCATGAAGCAAGCGGCAAAGCCGTGCTTGCGAGCTATGCCCTTGACTGTGCGCTTGAACAGCACGGCATCGTCGGCGGCGCGCAAGGCGTCGGCGACATGGTTCAGGTTGATCTCGAACTGGCCGACGCCGTTCTCGGCGATCGCGGTGTCGACGGGAATGTCTTGCATGCGGCAGGCGTCGTAGACATCGTGGATGAAGCCTTCGAAGTCGTCGATCTCGTCGATCGACAGGGCTGCGTCGGAATCGAGACGACGCCCGGTTATCGGCGAGACAGGTCCGACCGGCCGCTGCGATTGCGGGTCGACCAGATAGAATTCCAGTTCCGTAGCAGCGACCGGGGTCAGGCCCAGAGCCTTGTAGCGATCGAGGATACGGGCCAGCGCCCGCCGCGGATCACCGAGAAACGGCGCACCGTTCTCGTCGGCAAGCCAGAGCGGGACAAGTGCGGTCGGATGTGCCGTCCAGCTCACCGGCAGGATGCCGCGCCCCGTCCACTGGCAAAGGCCGTCGGCGTCGCCGTTGCCGAAAACCAGCGTGTTGTTCTCGATATCCTCGCCCCAGATGTCGAGCCCAACCAGCGAATAGGGCATGCGCAGCTTGCCCTCCAGCGCCTTGCGTGCCTGCTCGACGGGTATGCGCTTGCCGCGCATGATGCCGTTGAGGTCGCACACCGCAGCCCTCAGGCTGTGGATGTCGTCCCTGCGTTCAAGCCAATTCAGAACGTCCGTGATTGCATCGCCCAATTTCAACCCCTGATTCCGAAGGTGCCGTAGCCCTGCTCGGTTACGATATCTCTTATAGAAAGCTTGTGAGTTTGTGGAAACAGCTCTGGCGGTCACCAGAGGATTTCCGTTATTTTTTCAATTCACTAGCTGGGATATCGGGAGGCATTTCAAGACCAATTGCGCGATTTGCGATCGCAATATAGTAGTACGGTCGGGGAAAGCCAAGCGGCATTTGAACCGCCGTCTATGATGATCAACGAGATGGATGGACGGTTTCGGATGGATCAGGAGGTCGTGGCGGTTAGCGAGGCGGTTTGCGCCGCCTGGTGACTGCTCTCGACAGTGCTTCCCGGGTCGTCAGTTCCGGGTTTCCGGAAACTTGACGTGCTGCAAGAGATGCGTCGCGCCGTCGTTTATGTCGCGCACGATGGCGGCCCGCGCGCGCGGGCCGTCCTGCACTTCGATCGCGGCGACGGCTTCCTCGTGGTAATCGATATCGAGAATGGCGGCGAGATTGTCCTCGAAACCGGTGGTCAGGTTCCGGAGAAACGGACCGACCTGCATCCATACCGTCTCGATTAGGAAGATCATCTGCTCATTGCCGCAGTGGCGATAGATCGAGAACTTGAAGTTGTAGTTCTTGCGCAGATAGTCGTCGATGTCGCCCTTGCGGGCTGCCAGGGTCAGCTCCGTGCAATGACGACGGATCGCCCGCAGATTGTTGCCATTGATCAGCCTTGCGGCAAGCTCGGTCGCGGAACCTTCGAGGATCGTTCGCACCTCGGTCAGCTGCGAGAATCTTTCGGCCGAGATGACCGGCACCTCCATGCTGCCGTTCGGCATCGGGCTCAGCGCACGCAGCGCCTGCAGCCGCATGAAGGCGCTGCGCACCGGCATGTCGCTGGTGCCGAGTTCCTTCGCAAGCTTGCGCGAGGTCAGTTTCTGGCCGGGCGCAAACTGGCCCGACATCAATGCCCTGACCAGTTCCAGATAGACTTTCTCATGCAGGGGCACGGTGTCGACGGCGGTCAACCCGAAATGCGTTTTATCGGCCATTGGCGGTGCGCTACTTCATTCGTTCTGAAATCTACGCAGCTGGCTACATCTGCCGCTAGAAATGATGGCCGAACGCGGCATGAAGGCCGAAGTCAGCGATTTTTCAAGCACATGATAGACGCTTCAACCGCAACGCCGCAAGCCGCGTCGTCGTCGCTCTCCCGGTTGCGCCCGGCAAATGCGGCGACGGCGCGCGGCGGCTGTACACCGGCTCGCGTCCGCTCCAGCAAGGTCCGGCGTTATGCGATGTAAAATACGTACTTTGCCGGCATCCAAGATAAATAAATGCTTTTCAGTCGCACAAAATGATGGAACAATGAAATTGAGACTGGGGAAAATTTGATGCGCAAGGTCAGCGGACATGGCAAGCGCCTGTCCTATTACGATTTCGGCCACACGACGGTGTATGCCTCCCGCTTCGACCAGCGCTTTCCCTATTGTGCCTATGTGCCGGAAGATTATGACGAGGACGGCGACAAGACCTATGCGCTGGCGGTGATCGTGCATGGCACCGAACGCGGCATGCTCGCCTACCGGGACGCCTTTGCCGACTTCGCCGAGCAGAACGGCGTGATCGTGCTTGCCCCGCTCTTCCCGGCGAATATCTGTTTTCCGGGCGACCTTTCCTCCTACAAAATGCTGCGCGAGGGCGACCTCCACTACGATGCCGTGATGCTCGACATGGTCGAGGAAATGCGAGAGCGCTACCGCATCCGCGGCGACCGGGTGCTGATGTATGGCTTCTCCGGCGGCGGTCATTTCACCCATCGTTTCCTGTTCCTCCATCCCGAACGTCTGCTGGCTGCATCGATCGGCGCGCCTGGTGTCGTGACCCTGCTCGACTTCGATCATGATTTCTGGGTTGGGGTGCGCGACTTCGAGAAAGTGTTCGGCAAGAAGGTCGACCTCGACGCCATGCGCAAGGTCGCCGTGCAGATGGTGATCGGTGGTGACGATCTCCAAACCTGGGAGATCACCATCACTCCGGACGATGCCTGGTGGATGCCCGGCGCCGATCTTGCCGGCGCAACCCGCAACGACCGGATCAGGTCGCTGAAGGGCAGCCTTGAGAGACACGGCGTCGAGGTGCAGCTGGATGTCATGCCCGGCATCACCCACGACGACCGTGAGCTCATCGCCAAGGTCAAGGACTTCTTTGCGCGGACTTTGAATGCCGCGCCCGTCTGAAACTGCAGTCAACAAAACTGGAGAAAAAAATGGGAACAAGATCGGGAATGGGAAGGCGATTGGTCGGGGCGCTGGCGGCAATCGCCATGATGGCCTGCGCGCTGCCGGCGATAGCGCAGGAGCAGCCGAAAACCGGCGGCACGCTCAAGGTCCGTATCAACGCCGACATCCGCGCTACCGACGGTCTCAATCGCGATGCAAACACCGACACAGTGCTGCACCAGATCTTCGAGACGCTGGTGGCCTACCGCGCCGATCTCACTATCGGCCCGGCGCTTGCCGAATCCTGGAAAGTGTCGGACGACGGCAAGACCTATACCTTCATGCTTCGCGACGGCGCGGCTTTCCACAATGGCGACGCCGTGACCTCTGCGGACGTGAAATGGAACTGGGACCGCCGCATGGACGCAGCCAACCAGTGGTTCTGCATTCCGTTCTTCGACGGCAGCCAGGGCCTCAAGGTAGAGCAGGTGGCGACCCCTGATCCACGCACCGTGGTTTTCACGCTCAACGCGCCGAATGCGCTGTTTCTGGCGCAGCTCGCCAATGTGCAATGCAATGGCTGGGTCGCCAGCCCTAGGAATGTCGGCGCCGACGGCAAGTGGATCGCCGACAGCGCCATCGGCAGCGGCCCCTTCAAGCTGAAAGAGTGGGTCAAGGGCCAGTATGTCGCGCTCGAACGCTTTGCCGATTACAAGCCGGTGAAGGAGGCGCCGAGCGGTTTTGCCGGCAGCCGTGAGGCCTATGTCGACGAGGTGCGCTTCATGGTCATTCCCGACACGGCGGCATCGGAAACCGCGCTGTTTGCCGGCGAGCTCGACGTCCTGCCCGATCTTGAGTCGTCCCGTGTCGAGGAAGCCAAGTCCCGAGGCATGACGGTGCTGTCGACGCAAGGCCTGTCGTGGACGGCGATCCTGCTGCAGACCAAGGACCCGCTGCTGTCGAACGTCAAGATACGCCAGGCGCTGGCGCATGCCGTCGACATCAACCAGATCGCCGCCGCTCGCACCAATGGTGTCGCTGCCGGCGACCCCTCTGCCGTCGCCCAGGCGAGCTCGTTCTTCGACGGTGATTTCCTCAAATGGCCGCAATACGACCCGGTCAAGGCCAAGGCACTGCTGGACGAAGCCGGCTACAAGGGCGAACCGATCAAGATCCAGACCAACACCCGCTACCAGGGAATGTACGAGAACGCCGTGCTGCTGCAGGCGATGCTGACGGCCGCCGGCTTCAATGCCCAGCTCGAAGTGCTGGATTGGGCTGCACAACTCGACAATTACCTTGCCGGCAAATTCCAGATCCAGTCATTCGGCTATTCGGCGCGTCTCGATCCGTCGCTGATGTATGGCGTCATCCTCGGCGACAAGGCAACCGACCCGACGGCACAGTGGGACAGCAAGGAGGCCCTCGACCTCTACACGAAGTCGATGGCCACGACGGACCCCGGGCAACGCAAGGCGCTGTTCAAGCAGCTCCATGCCCTCATGGCAAAGGATGTGCCGATCCTTGGCCTTTATTACGAGCCATCCGTCGACGCCGTATCGCCGAAGGTGAAGGGCTATTCGGTATGGCCGGCGGCAAACCCCCGCGTATGGGGCGTCTGGAAAAGCGAATAGACTGGCGGTTCTCTGTCGCTCGAAAGACCGGAGGCGTGTTGCCTCCGATCTTTCGTTTGCAGGGTGGAAGGAGACTAAACTCACCAGCTCTCGGACGGCGCGTGTGCGCCAGGAGCCGACGCTTGGCGCTGCGGAAACGACCGTCCCAATCTAGGGCCGAAAGCGGACTGGCAGCTTCGCCGTCACAGCGGCCATCGGGCCTCAAGTCAGGAGGAAACCGGTCACCAACAACATTGCCCTATTCGCATATTTGATCCTTTTGCTCGGCGGTGTCCGGCGCTATAATCAGCGGTCGCTAAATTAGGACGGAGCAGTAAAACCAGAAAAGCGTCCGTCTTTGGGCCGGGGACCAACCATGGGAGGCAAACATGCTCAGCGCCTTATGCAAGGCTTGCGCAGTGGTCCTTTTGTCAGGGAACTGCGCTTTCGCCCAATCGGATTTGATAGAACCAGAGGCTGGAACGTGGAAGACGTGGGTAATCACGTCTGGCAAGGACTTCCGAGTCCCGCCGCCGCCTGACGCCTCCGCCGCAGCAGCCGAATTGGCGCAGATGCGGGATCTCCTGGCGCAAAAGGATCCGGCTGCCGCCGGCAAAATCACCTTCTGGGACGCCGGCTCGCCTGGGTACCGATGGATCGATCTGGTCAACAATCGCCTCCTCGAAAACCAGCAGATTCCAAATGCACACCGCGTCTACACCTATTTGACAATGGCGATGTACGACGCCACCATCGCTACGTGGGACGCGAAGTACTTCTACAATCGGCCGCGCCCGAGCGAGGCGGATGCGACGCTGGCAACTGCGCTGCCGCCGCCGCGGAGCCCCTCCTATCCATCCGAGCATGCCGCAGCCGCCGGAGCTGCCGCGACGGTTCTTTCTTATTTCTTTCCCGAAGAGACATCGTCGTTCAAAGAAATGGCCGAAGAAGCGGCACAGTCGCGTGTCCTTGCCGGTGTCCAGTTCCCAAGCGATTCTTCCGCCGGTCTGGAGTTGGGGCGGAGGGTCGCAGAGCAGTTGATTGCGCGGGCAAAGGCCGATGGCTCCGATGAAGCATGGACCGGCACTGTTCCGACCGGGCCGTGCATGTGGGTCGGGAACAAGCCCGCCAATGCAACCATGCCAAAATGGAAGCCGATCGTGCTGGCCGCACCCGATGAATTCAGGCCGACAGCGCCGCCCGACTGCCAGTCCCCGGCCGTAAAGGCCGAGATGGATGCAATCCGACAGTTTGAACGAAAATTCCCTAACAGCTACAAAGCCTTCTACTGGCAAAGCCCATCCGGCCTGTTCACCGACTGGTATGACTATACCAGCAAGTGGATGTTCGAGGACAAGACGGATTCGAACCCACCGCGCGCCGCTCGGGCTTACGCGATGCTCGCAACGGTCTACTACGACGCCTACATTGCGAGCAACGACGGGAAGTACGCATATTGGTACCTGCGACCCAACATGCTTGACCCGAGCATCACTCCCCTGTTCGCAGTGCCGGCACATCCCAGTTATCCGTCGAACCACTCCACGCTCTCGACCGCCAGATGCGAGGTCCTGGCATACCTGTTTCCCGACCATGCCGACTTCATCCGCAAGGTTGGCAAAGAGGCCGGCGATTCGCGCGTCTGGGCCGGCATCCACTACGAGATAGACAACAAGGCCGGTGCCGCACTCGGCAAAGCGGTCGCGGAGAAATTCATCGAGCGGGCGAGAAAGGACGGAGCAGACTAACGGAAGGAGAGGACATCTGCTCGACCTGTTCGGAATCTTCTTTGCCGATCGCCGGTCGAGGCCAAGGGTAGAACGGATGGTGCGGAGACGAGCCGTGTCGCCGTCATTGCGCCACGGTCTTGCGCGAGCCCGCACCATCGGCGAAACGGCGGTCAATCAGCATCGCCGCATCGAGAAGGGCGCGCGTATAGGCGTGGCGCGGCCGGTCGAAGACATCGTCGCGGTCGCCGATCTCGACGATCCTTCCGTCCTGCATGACGGCGACCCGGTCGGCAACCTGCTCGACGGCACCCAGATCATGCGAAACGAAGAGGCAGGCGAAACCGTAGCGTTCCTGCAACGACCGGATTAGAAGCAGGATCTGTTTTTGCACCGTCATGTCCAGCGCCGAAACCGGTTCGTCGGCGACGACGAAGGCCGGTCGCCTGACGATCGCCCGCGCGATCGCGACGCGCTGGCGCTGACCGCCCGACAGCTGATGCGGGAAACGCTCGAGAAGGTCGCGCGACAGCCCCACTTCCTCGATGACCTCATCCATGCGCGCGGTTCGCCGCTTGCGATCCAATTCGGTGTCGAGCTTCAACGGCTCGGTGACGATCTCGGCAATGGACTGGCGAGGATCGAGCGAGGAATAGGGGTCCTGAAAGACGATCTGCATGTCGCGACGTTGCTCGCGAGCGTCAGCGGATCGGTCATTTGCAATCGCCTTGCCAAGAAACGAAATCGTTCCACCGGACGGCCTGACCAGGCCGACAATGGCGCGGCCGAGCGTCGTCTTGCCGGAGCCCGACGCGCCGACCAATGCCAGGGTTTCGCCACGCCGGATGGTCAGGTCGACGCCGTCGACGGCGCGCTTGCGCTCCGCGCGCGCAAACAGTCTCGGACGGCCCGGATAGTCGATGACGACATTGCTGATCTCGACCAGGGGTGGGCCGTTGATGGCTTTTCTCGATCCGCCGGCGCTGCGCTTGGGAAGCGCATCGACTAACCGCCTCGTATAGTCGTGCTGCGGTGCGTGAAGGACCTGGATGCTGCTGCCCTGTTCGACCGCCTTGCCCTCGCACATCACCGTCACGCTGTTCACATAGTGCGACACCATGCCGAGGTCGTGGCTGATCAGCAGGACGGCGGTTCCATTCTCCCGCGTCAGCTCCACCATGAGGTCGAGCACGTCGCGCTGCACCAGCGTGTCGAGCGCCGTGGTCGGCTCGTCGGCGATCAGCAGGCGCGGTTTGAGCAGCATGACCGATGCCAGCATGATGCGTTGGCGCATGCCGCCCGAGAATTCGTGCGGATAGGCCGCAAGGCATTTGCCGGGATCCTTGATCTGGATCCTCTCCAGCATCGCCAGCGAGCGATCTTTTATCTCGGCGCGCGACATATCGCGATGCAGGCGAAGCCCTTCGGCCATCTGCTCGCCGATGGTGACGGCGGGATTGAGCGAGACCATCGGCTCCTGGAAGACCATGCCGATCTCAGCACCGCGGATCCGGCGCAGCGCCTTTGGGGCAATGCCGATGAGCTCCTGTCCTTCGAAGCGGATGCTGCTGTCCGCGGTCGTGACCAGCGGGGCAGGGAGCAGGTTCAGGATCGAGCGGGCCGCCATCGTCTTGCCCGAACCGGATTCACCGACCAGCGCCAGCATGTCACCGGAAGCGAGATCGAAACTCAGCTCGTCGACGATCCGCTTTCCCGACGGTCCGACCGAGATCGACAGGTTCTGCACTGAAAGCATCGTGTTCTTGTCCGCGGTGGGCACGAGCATGCTCCCAGCACCTACATCTTCGGGTCGAGCCAGTCGCGCACCGCGTCGCCCAGCATGTTGATGCCGAGCAGCGTGATCGAGATGCAGAGACCGGGCAGGATGATCAAATGCGGCGCCTGGCCGATATAAGGCCTTGCCGTCGACAGCATGTTGCCCCAGCTCGGCGCCGGAGGCGGGACGCCCAAGCCCAGAAAGCTCAGCGCGCTTTCCGACAGGATGATCCAGCCGAACATGGTGGTGGCGAGCACGATGATCGGGGCGACGCAGTTGGGCAGCACATGCCGCGCCATGGTGATGATCTCGCTGTTGCCCATCACGCGCGATGCCTCGACATATTCCCGCTCGCGAATGGACATCACGGACGCCCGCACCACGCGCACCACGATCGGCATGTAGGCAAGGCCGAGCGCAAGGATGATGCCTTCGCGGCTGGCGCCGATCACCGCCATCAGGCCAAGCGCCAGGAGCAGGCCCGGAAAGGCGAGGAAGGCGTCGTTGACCATCATGATGATGCGATCGACCCAGCCCCGCAGGAAACCTGCGAGAGCGCCGAACACGATGCCGGTGATCAATGCGAAGATAACAGTCGCAAAGGCGATCCACGCGCTGGTCCGCGCGCCGCTGGCGAGGCGGCTGAGCACGTCGCGCCCGAACTCGTCGGCGCCAAGCAGGTGCAGAGGCGAGGGGCCGCTGAGGCGCGACGGCAGATCGAGCTTGAGCGGATCGTAGGGCGCGATCCAGGGGCCGAACACGGCCAGAAGGATCAACGTTCCGGTGACAATGATCCCGAAGATCGCGTTGAATTTCAGACCGGGCCGGCCGAGCGCACGGGCGATCATGCGGTCACCCTCGGATCGAGCAGCGGATAAATCAGGTCGACGAGAAGATTGACCGCGACATAGATGAAGGCGACGAACAGCATCGATCCCTGAACAACGGGATAGTCGCGGGCATAGATGGCGTCGACCAGCAGCCGGCCGAGGCCGGGAATAGTGAAGACGGTCTCGATGACGACGATGCTGGAAAGCAGGCTGCCGAGCACGAAGCCGATCAGGGTCAAGGTGGGCGCGAAGGCATTCTTGAACGCGTGGCGCCACATCACCGCGCTTTCCGAAAGCCCCTTTGCACGCGCATGGGTGATGTATTCCAGTCGCGCCACTTCGATCGTGCTGGCCCTGGCCATGCGCGCTATCGGGCCGGACTCGACGAGCACCAGGGTGATCACCGGCAGGATCACATACAGGGCGGCTTGCGCGAAGTCGCGACTGAAAGGCACGTAGCCGACGATCGGCAGCCAGCCGAGGTAAAGACCGAAGATCAGCATCAGCATCAGCCCCAGCCAGAAACTGGGAATCGAGAGCAGGAAGGTCGAGGTGGCGACGACGGCGATATCGCGCAGGCTGTCCTGCTTCCAGGCGGCCAGCATGCCGGCGGGCACGGCGATCGCCGAAGCGACAAGCACGGCCAGGAAAACGATGGTCGAGGAAACGGCGAAACGGTCGAGGATCAGCGGCAGCACCTCTTGTCCGCTGCCGATCGAGTGCCCGAAATCACCTGTAAGGACGTTCCCGACCCAGATCAGATATTGCACCACCACGGGCTGGTCGAGCCCCATCTGGTGCTGCATGGCTTCGACCTGTCCAGGCTGTGCGAGGTCTCCCAGCATCAAGGTCGCGGGATCGCCCGGGATGAAGCGCATCATCACGAAGACTGCGACCGACACCAGGATGAGTGTCGGTATAGCGCTGGCAATGCGGGTCAGGACAAAGCGGACCATCGTTTCTCCTGTGCTGATATCGAAGATGTCTCCCGTGCCGGCACTGGTTTCTCCAGCCGCTCGAGGACCGCCTCGTCCATCGTGAGTTCATAGCGGGTGAACTCGCGGTTCTCAGTCGGCATGGGAGCGATCTCCATGACGCCGGCGGCTGGTTCGAAGACGATCATAGCAACTGTCGCCGACAGATTGCCGCCTTCTTTCTTGACCACCGGGCGGCACACGCTGAACGGCGAGGCGAAGTCGTCGAACAGCGCCTCCTTTAGATCGCCGATCGTGATATCGCCATGCCGCACCGACAAGTGCCGGCGCACGCGGTAGTCGCGATAGAGACTGTCCGGCACATCGCGAAGCCCGGTTTCACGCAGCTTGGACAGCGCCACCGGGCTCTGCCAGTGATTGGCATGGACGATCATGTCCTTGTCCGGATAGATCGCAAACGCCTCGTCCGGCGCGCATTCGAGATCGACCGTGAACCCTTCGGCGGTGCTAAGGATCATGTTGTTGGAGCCGGATTTCGGCGTTGTCGCCACCACCTTGATGGCGTGGGAGAAATGCTGCGCCTCGAGAGCCCGGCGCCGGATGAAGGGAAGCGGAATTCCGATCTCGCGATAGTCGCGGTCCGATTCGAGATAATTTGCGGTGATGCCGATGCCGGCCGCGTTGAAGCCGCTGCGCGCCAGTCCGCCTGCTTCGGTGAAGGTGAGGAGGTCCGGCCCGTCCGTTCGCCGGATGCGCAACACCACCGATGTCTCGACGCATTCGGCCTTCCAGTCCCAGTTCTGGCCATGGATGAGCCTGCCGTGCCGGGTTGCCTCCGGCAGGATCGCCGCGCCCGTGCACCCGTCGGGCTCGTCGTCGGAAATGCCTTTCTCGCGCCGGGCAAGCTGCAGGATTTCCGTCCGCGCATTGACCAGGATGATCGAGGACAGATCGACGTTGGCGCCTGACGCGATCCCTTCCATTTCCTCGACGAGATCGGGCGCCCATTGCCGAAGGCGCGGCAGGAACATCTGGGAAAACCGCCCGACATCGTCCGGCCTGAAGCCAAAACGGTCGAGTTGCCCGGCGTAAAGCGCCACCGAAGCGCCGATGCGCCCGCGTGCCTGTTCGCCATAGGCCATGCCGCGCGCTTTCGGCGTTCCTGCGATTTCGATAAGTGGAAAAGGTGTGACTGTTGTCATTAAAGGGAAAGCCTCAAACTCGTATGAGTCCGGATAGTAATGCATTTTGATTGAATGAAAAGCAGGAAAATTCGAAAGATTGCCAGTTCGAACTGCGTAGCGCATATCTATAATGCGAACGCCTGAGGAAGTGCATATGAACGAAACGATCATCGGCCGGCCGCCACGCAGCGAGGCAGCCAGTCCGCTGCAGATAGATCTGGCACGGCGGATTCTGGAGCGGATCAGGGATTCGGGCTGGACGGTCGGAACCCGCGTCTCGGTGCCGGACCTTGCCCGCACGTTCGGCGTCTCGCGTTCTCCCGTCAGCGCAGCGCTGGAACTGCTCGTCGCCCAGGGCATCTTGAGCCCATTCGAGACGAGGGGGCTACATCTGGCGCGTGATGTCGCCGATCTCGACCCGGAGGATATCTTGCCAAGTTCTCCGCTCGAGGAGCTTTACCGCAGGATGATGCGAGAGCGCGCGCTCGGCCAACTGCCCCAGGAAGTGTCCGAGGCGGAATTGATGCCGCGCTATCAGGTGTCGCGCGGTGTCGTGCGCAAGCTTTTGCTTCGCTTTGCCGCCGAAGGCCTGGTGCAGCGCCTGCCTGGGCATGGCTGGCGCTTCGCCGACACGCTTGTCGGCGAAGATGCCTACCGGGAAAGCTATGAATTCAGGATGGCCGTCGAATGTGCGGCGCTGCGGTCGCCCATGTTCAGCGCGGATCCCCAGCAACTGGTGCCGGTCCGGCGCGCTCACGAGCGTATCCTGGCGATCGTGTCGACGGGCAAGACGCTGATTGGCGGCGACGAATGGTTCCGGATCAACGCGTCATTTCATGAAGGACTTGCGGCCTGTTCCGGCAACCGTTTCCTGGCGGACGCGGTGCGCCAGCAGAACAATCTGCGCCGGTTGCAGGAATCGGCGGGTTTCGAGGAACTGCCGGCGGAACGTATCGAGCAGTCCTGCCGGGAACATCTGACAATCCTCGATGCCGTCGAGGCGGGCGAGATCGAATGGGCCGAGGCGCTGCTGCGCCAGCATCTGCGGCAGGCTTCGGAATTCGCTTCGCCGCAGCGCTCGATCTGATGCTTGTGGTCCGCAATGCGTGGCCACCATCCGCCATCAGTGAGGAGCTGTGCGAACTGGAAGAGCATTTTTCTTGATCGCCTCACGCCAAAATCTGCTCCATCAAACGCCGAGATGGGACGTTTGAGGGCCGATTTTCAGCGGTGCGTCGTTTTCATCCGGATTGGGGACAGGGGCTTCGTCGGGAAGTCTGTCTGGGTCCGGCTCACGCACCGGCTTCGGTTCAGGAAGCGGCGGCGGCGTGGGTGCGGGAGTGGGCGTTGGTTCGGGAGTAGGAAGAATGGCCATGGTGTGATTTTCCTTCCGCTCGCTACACTCTGCCCTGGCGGCCATCGATGTCAGCGGGATTTTGACGCCCCCCGTTTCGACGGTCTCGCTCTCCGGGCTGTTGCAGCAGAACGACCACGCGTGGCTATGGTTCCGATATGATGCCTCCAGCGATCCCGCAGGCATCAGGCGCACGATGGCGGGACGGCGCCATCAGAAAAAGTGATCGAATTGTCCACGTCTGCGGGCCTTGTCGGCCTCGCGGAGCGCCATAATTCCATTTCAGGGTGAGGCGAACTCACCTGTTGAATAGGAGGCGGCCGTGAAGCACCAAACACTTGACCAACTGCATGCCGTTGCCGACGTTCACGCTGAAGCAACAGATCTAGTGGCAACTCGCAGTCAACGTCTCGAACGTTGGGCGAAATTGCTGGAAAAGAATCCCGATCGGCGTCTCGAAGCGCTGACAGGCACCGAATACAAGTCCCCTGAGATACGCGAAAAAATGCGCTACAACGATTCACCTCTCACCGTTGCCTTCGAGGACCCGATTTTTCGGGCGCAAGGCTTGCGAGATGACACTTACGGTGAAGCCAGGCGCTTCTTCGAGCTGACCGACTGGCAGTTGCACGAGATCGTCTGCCATTGCCATGCCGGCGCCACGATACGAGCACGATGGGCTGCCTCTCGCGTCCGTGCGGCAATGTCCGAGAGGTTCGGTTTCTTCGCCTGGCTGCGGGGCATCTTCGCGCATTGAGTCAGCGGGCATTCACGCCGCCGGCATCGATACTTAGAGCGGTTCAGCTTTCGATAGAACCGCATAACCGCTCTAAGTATTTGTTTTTGCGCAATTCCCCAGGGAAAGCGCTACGCGCTTTTCCCGGGAAAACCGCTGCGCACTTTTCCTGGAACTGCTCTGGGGGCGGCATGTCCGGATGATGGAGCGGCGAAGTGGTTCCCGGGCCTCCCATTCGTGGTCGTGATGACGGATGTGCCATTCGGCGGCGATCCGCAATCGGCGGAACTTGATATCGTCGGCGTAGGCGGATTCAGTCGGCGGGCGCGGTGTAGCGACGATGGACCGCTTCGGCGATGGCGGCGCGGCTCCTGTGCGGATCGAGGCTTTCGTCATCCTCGATGATAGCCGCTTCCTCCGCAAGTTCCTCGTCTTTGACCTGGTTGCGGAACCAGGCCGAATAGTCGCCCGCGCGCAGATGATGTTCCCAGGTGCGGTCGTCGATCCCTTCGGCGATATGGAGGAACATCATCAGATTTTGCGCTTGCAGGTTGAGCGTACCGTCAGCGCCGCGGAAATAGAAACTGTTGTCGCCAAGATCGCCCTCGGCATACTTTCGAATATGCCGCTTGCGTTCCTGCCGGGGACGCTCGACCGCGATCGGCCTCGCGGGATCGGCTGTCGAGCGGTCCCAATACAAAACCTTATTTTCCGGTGGCGGCGCGACGCCCTCTGGCAGGTGCTCGCCAATTGCGGCACAGAAGCTTTCGACGACCTTGTCGGCTTCCGAACCGAGCGCCAGCACCGTGTCGACACCTGCCAGCACGTCCCGCGAAACCAAATCGGGATGAACTGTGATCAGAATGGTCGCCGAAAGGCTTTTTGGAAGCGCAAAGGACGTGCCGTCGCGCGCGTGCGGCAGCACGTGGTGTGCCTCGTCGATGATCAGCCAGTGCGGGCGTCCGGTGCGGGCGCGAAGCGCGGCAAGCTCCGGCAGCAACTTGGCGAAGGCGTTTGGCCGCTCCTCGGTCTTGATCCCGAGCATGTTGACGGCGACATTGTTGGACGGCTTTGACAGAAGATCGAAGATTTCGCGCGAGCTCGGCGGGCTGTTGGCATCGCCGACCACCAGCACGTCCTCCAGTTCCTCGTAGTCGCCCTCCGGGTCGAGCACGCAAAACTGAAAGCCCCGCTCGACGAAGCGTTCGGTCAGAGCGGTGGCGAGGGTGGATTTTCCGATTCCCGACGTGCCGGCCAGCAGGACGCTGCCGCCGCGTGGCGAAAGGTGCATCATTGCGCCCGAACCGTCCGCACCAATCTCGATGCGTTGCCGCGCCGTGTCCAGCAACGCGGCGTCATGCGCGATCAGGCCCTCGATCAACTCCCTCACGCCCGCGCCGCGGGCACCATTCGTCACGTAGTCCGCTGTCTCCCTTACCTTCGGCAGTGCATTGGCAACTGCAACGCCGAAACCGACAGCACGCAGAAAGGCATGGTCGTTCTCCGCATCGCCGATGCCGACGACATTGTGGGCGGACAATTCCAGATCCTCGAGGGCAGCGGCAAGACCGGTCGCCTTGTTGACACCGCTTGGCAGCACCATGACGGCGCCCTTGTTGAAGATGATCTCCAGCTCCAGGCCGAGGTCCTTGATCACTTCCAGCACGATGATCTCGTTGGGCTCCCTGGTGGCGACGACGGAACGTCCTATCGACAGGGGCGAAATCTTGCGCATCCTCAGCCGGTCGACGAACTCCGCCGGAGGGGCAGGCGCCAGGATCCGCTCCTTCTTCGAAGCCGGCGTGTAGACGAGCGCGCCGTTTTCGGCGACGACCTTGTCGAACATACCAAGCTCCGGGAAAACGCTTTCAAGGTCGGCAAGCTCGCGACCGGTCACCATTATCAATTTGCGGCCGGTTTCCTTCAACCGCTCGACCGCGGCACGGGTCGCGTCGGAAACGATCCCGTTTTCCGCGAGTGTGCCGTCGTAGTCGGTGGCTAGAGCAAGGGCATACATGGAACTGTCCGTCGGTAGGCCGAAGCTGACCTGAAATGCTTTCTCGCCGAACTGAGCGGAAAGCCGTCTGCTCCGGTGATTTTGTTGTGGCTGACTGGTTCCAACGGCATTGGCTGCCGATTGTTCCCGACGACGGAAGGCAAGAGTTGCTGATGCCCGGCTTTTGCTTGAGCATCGGTTTTTCCAAAGCCGGCACCCACTTCTAGCCGATGATCCTGAATCCGTTCGGCTCCTGGCCGGGATCGACATCTTGAGATGTCACGCCGGCGACCGCCGCCCCGGTCGGCCCTTTCCACAACCGGCTCATCATCGTCGAAACCGCGTCTTCGGCCCCGACGATCAGCGCCGTTACGGATCCGTCGTCCTCGTTGCGAACCCATCCGGACAGACCGAGCCTCTCGGCCTCGGTCCGTGTCCACACGCGAAAAGAGACGCCTTGCACTCTTCCACTTAGCTTGACGCGTACGGCCTTGCGCTTGCCCTCCATAGTCACCTCCGTGCCGGTGGTTTTCTCATATCATCAACTCCTCGGCCGCGAAAAAGGCTCCGCCGTCGCATTTTTAGCGGATTTGGCGGCCCGGCCGTCCGATGGAAGTGTCCGGTCCGCATGATGTCGGCAACGGAACCATGCGGCGGCGGCTTTGTTAAGGACGGACAGCTGCAGGTTGCTGGGCTTCGGAGCCACGATTTCATGACCAACAATTCTCCAACGGGAGGCGCCATCCCGGCATCCGTTCCGACGATCGATCCAAAAGCCGCGCCGACGCTTCAGCACGCCGAGGCCGAAGTCTTCTACACAGAGGCGATCCGCGAACTCGCCGCGACGGACATCCCCTTTCTTGTCGCCGGCACCTATGCGGTGAGCGCCTACACAGGCGTTACGCGCCAGACGAAGGACCTCGACATTTTCTGCAAGGCCGGCGACTACGCGCGCATTCTCGCCCATTTCAAGCAGGCCGGTTATGCGGTCGAGATCGTGGACGACCGATGGCTTGGAAAGGTATTCAAAAGCACGCATTTTTTTGACGTCATATTCGCATCGGCGAACGGGACCATGCCGGTCGGCGACCAGTGGCTGGAGCATGCACGGCAAATCGAGCTGCTGGGCACTCAGGTGCGGATCGTGGGTCCGACCGAGCTTATCTGGTCCAAATGCTTCATCCAGGACAGAGGCCGCCACGACGGCGCCGACGTCGCTCATACCATCCTCAAGGCGCAAGATCAGATCGACTGGCACCGGCTGCTTTCCTATCTCGAAGTTCACTGGGAGGTGCTGTTGATGCAGCTTCTGAATTTCCGATGGATCTATCCAAGCGAGCGCGATCATGTTCCCGCATGGCTGCTCGACGAATTGCTCGACCGTCTCGCCAAGCAGAGGGAGTTGCCTACTCCACGGATGAAGATCTGCCGCGGACGACTGCTTTCGCCCACCGACTATGAAATCGACGTCAAGGAATGGGGTTTTGCCGGCGTCGGGGGAACGGGAGAATTTCGCGATGGCTGACAAGAGCAAAACTGTCACGGCAAGGGATGGGAACGGCGGCACCGTGAGGATCGCGGCCGTCGGCGACCTGCATGTGAACGAGGACGCCCAGGCCTCTTGTCGCGATCTCTTCGGCGAAGTTTCGCGCGAAGCGGATATCCTCGTGCTCACTGGAGATCTGACCAATCTCGGCAGACCCCGGGAAGCCGAAATCCTTGCCGAGGATTTGCGCGCCTGCGCGATCCCGGTCGTCGCCGTGCTCGGCAACCACGACTATGAGTCCGGCGCGGTCGAGGACGTCACCAACATCCTTCGGCAGGCAGGGGTCCATCTTCTCGATGGCCAGACGACGGAAATCAAGGAGGTCGGCTTTGTCGGCGTGAAGGGCTTCGTCGGCGGTTTCGGATCGCGTATGCTCGGCTCCTTCGGCGAGCCGGCCATCAAGGCGATGGTTGCTGAAAGCGTCAGCGAGTCGATGCGGCTCGAAAACGCGATGCGGCAGGTCCGCACCAATCGCACGCTTGTCGTCCTGCACTACGCTCCGATAGCCGAAACGGTGGCCGGCGAGCCATTGGAGATTTTTCCGTTCCTGGGCTCGTCGCGCTTGGCCGAGACCATCGATCGGTTCAAGGTCAGCGCCGTGGTGCATGGCCACGCGCATCGCGGCGTCTATGAAGGTCGCACGCCCGGCGGTGCTCCGGTGTATAACGTCGCCATGCACGTGACGAAGCCGACCGGCCGTCCTTACGCCTTGCTCGAAATCTAAAAACACCCTACGCGTCGTTAGAGCGAGACGCGTTCAAGTTGAACTAGGGTATCCTGCTCTATCTATTTGTTTTAGCTGTGCTTCTGCGGCGGAATTTGATTCCACTTGCGCGCACAATGCTTTAGCGGTCGATCTCGCCGAACACGATATCGAGCGACCCGATAATCGCGGCGACATCGGCGATCATGTGCCCTCGCGACAGAAAATCCATAGCCTGGAGATGGGCAAAGGATGGCGCCCGGATCTTGCATCGATACGGCGTATTGCTCCCGTTCGAAACCAGATAGACGCCGAACTCGCCCTTTGGCGCCTCTACCGCGGCGTAGACCTCTCCTTCGGGCACACGAATACCCTCCGTGTAGAGCTTGAAATGATGGATCGTCGCTTCCATCGAGCGTTTGATCGTCGCCCGCGGCGGCGGCGTGATCTTCTGGTTCGGAATTGCCACCGGCCCTTGGCCTTCCGGCGATCGCAATTTCTCCAGGCATTGTTTCATGATCCGCACCGACTGGCGCATTTCTTCCATGCGGACGAGATAGCGGTCATAGCAGTCGCCGTTCTTGCCGACGGGAATGTCGAAATCCATCTCGGGGTAGCATTCATATGGCTGTGCCTTGCGCAAATCCCACGCCGCACCCGACCCGCGTATCATCGGGCCGGAGAAGCCCCAGGCCCAGGCCTCGTCCTGCCCGATCACACCGACATCGACATTGCGCTGCTTGAAGATGCGGTTGCCGGTGAGCAATTCGTCGAGATTGTCGCAAACCTTGAGGAACGGGTCGCAGAAAGCCCAGATGTCGTCCAGGAGCTTTGGGGGCAAGTCCTGGTGCACGCCGCCGACCCTGAAATAATTCGCATGCATGCGGGCCCCGGAGGCGCGCTCGTAAAAGACCATCAGCTTCTCGCGCTCCGCAAAACCCCAAAGCGGCGGGGTCAGCGCACCGATGTCCATGGCCTGTGTCGTGACGTTGAGGAGATGCGACAAAAGCCGGCCGATTTCGCAAAAGAGGACACGGATGAGTTGCCCGCGTTTTGGCACCGATAGTTTGAGCAGCTTCTCGGCGGCGAGGCAGAACGCATGCTCCTGGTTCATCGGCGCGACATAATCGAGCCGGTCGAAATAGGGCAGGGCCTGCAGATAGTTCTTGTACTCGATGAGCTTTTCCGTGCCGCGGTGGAGCAGACCGATATGAGGATCGGCGCGGTCGACGATCTCGCCGTCCAGTTCCAGCACCAGCCGCAGGACGCCGTGAGCAGAGGGATGCTGCGGCCCGAAGTTGAGGGTGAAGTTGCGAACTGCGGCTTCGACCATGACGGTGCTCCGCTGTACTGGGCTGTTACGGCCGAAGCCGGATACCCCGGTCGGCCGCCGGACCGCCGATCAGGTGCCTGCCGATCAGGTGGTTGTCTGGATGATCAGCGTCAGCGTGCCATCGCCATCGATATTGGCAGCGACAACCTGCGACGAATCAAGTCCGTTCGCCGCCAGCGCGGTTGCTGCCTGTGGCGACTCATCGATCGAGTTCTGCAAGGTAAGCAGATCTTCAACGCTGGTTTGGGTGATCACGGCCTCAGCCTGTGTCTTGAGTTCCGGAGGCAGATCCTCAAGGGCGACGATCGCAATGCCAGTAAAGTTCTGGTCGGTGAAACCCTGATCTGGCAAGGCTTGATCCGGCAGGGCTTGGTCGGGCGGCGTTTGGTCAGGCAGGCTTGGATCGGGCTGGGCTTCCGGGGCCGGGGGTGCGATCTGCGGAAGCTGCGGGTTGGTGGATTGCGCGTAGATCGGCTGCGCCAGGGCCAACCCCGAAAGGGCGGCAATTGTCGTCAACATGCGCATGATCGGTCCTTCCGTTTTCCGTTTTGCTCGAGGGAGGATCACCTGATCACCACTCAACCGCTGTGCCGGATTATGGTTCCCGGTCCCGTCCACGGATAAAGTCATTGGGGCGGCTCCGCCGCGACGAGCACAGCCGCCATTGCGCCACGGCGTTGTGCCCCCGTTTGCATGATCCTCCGGGAAAATCGATTCCGATTTACGGGGGCATGCGTCGGGCCGACGCTACGCAACGGAGAATCGATCGATGACCCACAGCCATGTCCCGTCGCCTTGGCGACGGGCGACCTCGGCAGTTACGGTGCCGTCGGGCAGGCGGGTTGACGTGAGTGCCAGGTCTCCGCTGACGACAGCCGGTGCCTGATTTCCGGAAGCAAATTTTCGGCCCGTTGCGGTGATGTCTGCGAAGAGTGCCCGGATCGCTTCCCGGCCAAGCGTCAGCTGCCCTTCACCGCTGTCGACGACGGCGTGCGGCTCAAAAAGCGCGGCCATGCCGTCGATGTCTCCCAGCCACTGCCGGGAAATCAGCAGGCGCTCCAAATCCTGGGGATCACGCGCAGGCTCACGGCGTGATTCATCGGTCATGGCAACGCTCCTCCGGGCCTATCATGAACTGCGGGTTCCTACGAACCGCAGGGTCTCATGAGTTGCAGGCTGCCGCAAAGGTCTTGGCGGCCTGCGCGCTGCCCTTGGGGGAAACGTCGTAGGTGGATTCGCCGCCGAGGTTGATGTGAAGGCCGCTTCCGGATGCGATCCAGCTCAGGAGGGGATCCTTGGCGCTCGCCTTGAATACCGGCATGGCGATGCCAAGATTGTCGTCGATCACGCCCTTGCCGACATAAACCCCAGACGCCGGGCGGCCTGTGATGCCGAGCTTGGCCATCATCCGCCTCGGTCGATATCGCGGTCCGCAACGCGCCATTTGGCGGCGCCGGCGCGGCGCCGGTAACTGCGGCCCTCGTTGAGGAAGTCGGCGATCCTTGCCGCCAACTTCGCCGAGGCGAAGGTGAGCAGCCGGTCGTGATGGACGACGGGCTCGCCCGTCTCATTGTCCCAGATCTCGAACCGGTAGCTTGGGTTCCGTATGGCTTCGAAACGGTTCTTCATATCCATGATCCCGGGTTATTTGGTTGCCTTGAGCGGTTTACGGCGCCAGGGCAGGCGCTTGGGCCGTGCCGTGGCGGCGGGCGCGCTTTCGCCGGCGCCGTCAGCAAACAGGAGAAGGTCGGCCCTTGCCCACAGCAGGTAGCAGGCAAGCAATGTCAGCGGCTCGGCAATAAGGGCAGGGGAATCGCCCAACCGCACCTCAGGTAAGGCGGCGCCTATCGACAGCGCCGCCGCAAGCATCGCCGGCAGGCGGCTGGCCAGCACCGCGCTGCGGAACGGATCGGGCCACGCAGTCGGCCACCCGGGCACGCCGGACCCGAAGGCGGCGCTGCCGAACTTGCCCAGTGCATGCAGCAATCCGGCGGTCGCCGCCAGCACCGGCTGGCCCAGCAGGAACAGCGCCGTGCCAAGCCCGATCGCGCCAATTCCCGACAGGAGATCGGCGAAGCGGTTAAGCGTGGGATCGGGGACATCGCGCCCGGCCCACGCGCGATGATAGACTTCGCCGCTGCAGAAGAAGACCAGCGTCGCCAGCGTCAGCGCCACCGCACTGCTGCTGCCGGCGAAATAGTCGAACAGCGCGGCGACGCCGCGCATGCCGGATCCCTGAGGGGCGGCGAGCTGGATCGCAACGCCCATCGCCAGCCCGAGTGCATTGCCAAGATTGTAGTAGCCGCCAGGACCGGCCATACGCGCCCGGATCGCCGCCGCAAATCGTGAAGGCGCCTCCGCGGTCCGGCCAGAACCCGTAGCCTTCGGTTTTCCGTCAAGACTCGACGGTTCGAAGGACAAGAGATCGGCGAGCGCCGAGGCAGTGCGCCATTCGGATAGCGCGTCATCCCGGCGGAATGGCGCGTGATCGTTGTCAAGTCGCATCGGATCCTCCTCCGTCATGGAGCCGACGGTTCCGGGGAGCTCGAAGCTTCCGGCAATCGGCTATGATCGACGGACCAAGGTTGTGCGACCCCGGCTTACGGATGGCTTACGGGCGTTTTTGACTACGCTTTAGCAGCGGGCGCGCTCGCTCGGTCTCGCGTCGGCTAGCTTGCCGTCGGCGCGAAGCGCTGCGCGACGTGGTCGGCGATCGCCAGGCTTGAGGTCAGGCCGGGGCTCTCGATGCCGAACAAATTGATCAGGCTCCTGACGCCGTGCACCGTCGCGTCCTGGATGACGAAGTCGGCATTGGCTTGGCCGGGACCCGAAAGCTTCGGCCGGATGCCGCTATAGGCGGGCTGCAGGCTGCCATCGGCAAGGTCCGGCCAGTATTTGCGGATCTCGTCGTAGAAGCGCTCGCCACGCGTTGGATCGACGCGATAGTCGAGTTGATCCGTCCATTCGACGTCCGGCCCGAAGCGGGCGATGCCATCGAGATCGAGCGTCAGATGGACGCCGAGGCCGCCAGGCTCGGGTACGGGATAGACAAGCCGCGAGAACGGCGCCCGGCCGCCGACCGAAAAGTAATTGCCCTTGGCATAGCGAAGTTCTGGCACGAATTGCGGGTCGAGCCCGTCAAGCGAGCCGGCAAGTGCTGTGGCGCCAAGCCCGGCGGCGTTGACGAAGCGCGCGGTGGCGATTTCAAAGCGCTCGCCGCTGGTGCTGTCGACCGTGTCGAGCACGATGCGCCCACCCTCGACATGGCCGGAGACGATGCGGGTGTTGAGGCTGAGCGCCGCCCCGTGCTCTTCGGCGTCGCCCAGCAGCGCCAGCATCAGGGCGTGGCTGTCGATGATGCCGGTGGCGGGAGACAGCAGGGCCGCAGTGCATCGCAGCTTGGGCTCCAGCCTGCGCACCTCGGCGGCGGTCAAGGGCACCAGGTCGCCCGCGCCGCAAGCAGAGGCGTTGGCCAGGATGGAAGCGAGCACCGGCTCCTGTTCGGCATCCGTGGCGACAATGAGCTTGCCGCAGCGCGCATGCGGGACCGCCCGCTCCTCGCAATAACGGTAGAGCTTTTCCCGGCCTGCCACGCAGAGCTTGGCCTTCAGCGACCCTGCAGGATAGTAGATGCCGGCATGGATGACCTCGGAATTGCGCGAGCTCGTTCCGGTGCCGATCGCGTTCGCAGCCTCGAGGATCAGGGTGTCCAAGCCGCGCTGCGCCATCTCTCGCGCGATCGCCAGGCCAACGACGCCGGCGCCGGCGACGATGCAGTCGACATGGTCCATGATCAGGCCACCTCAGCCTTGTTGTTATGCCTGATAAGCCGTTCGGTGGCCATGTGCCGGCGACGCGCGTGGACGGCTTCGCGCAGGTTCTCGCGTTCTGCGGCTTCGAAGCTGAAATTCTGCATGTCTGCGTCGATCCGGCAATCCTTGGAAAGGGCTTGACACCCCTACAAGAAACAGCTGCATCAAACAGCATAATGCAAGAGGGGCATACCTGCCGATGCTCCGGACCTACGTCCCGGCATGCAGGACAGGAGGCATCATGGACGCTCGACCGAATTCTCCCGAAGCTCGCGACATCAGCTACCACATGCACGGCTACACCAATGCCCGCAAGCATGAGGAGGCAGGGCCGCTCGTCATCGAGAAGGGCGACGGCATCTATGTCGAGGATCTCGCCGGCAACCGCTATATCGAGGCGATGGCCGGGCTTTGGAGCGTCGCGGTCGGCTTTTCGGAGAAGCGGCTGGTCGATGCGGCGATGCGCCAGATGTCCAAGCTGCCTTACTATCACGACTTCGGCTCCAAATCGCATTCGCCGCTGATCGATCTCGCCGAGAAGCTGGTGCAGATGGCGCCGGTGCCGATGAGCAAGGCATATTTCACCAATTCCGGTTCCGAGGCCAACGATACGGCCATGAAGATGATCTGGTACCGGTCGAACGCGCTCGGCCAGCCGGCGCGCAAGAAGATCATCAGCCGCAATCGCGGCTATCACGGCGTCACCATTGCTTCAGCGAGCCTGACCGGCCTGCCCAACAACCACATATCCTTCGACCTGCCGATCGCCAATGTGCTGCACACCTCGACGCCGCACCACTGGCGCGAGGCGCTGCCGGGCGAGAGCGAAGAGCAGTTTTCAAGCCGGCTTGCCGACGATCTGGAAAGGCTGATCCTGGCCGAGGGACCGCAAACCATTGCCGCCTTCTTCGGCGAACCGATCATGGGCGCCGGCGGCGTCATCGTTCCGCCGGCCGGCTATTGGGAGAAGATCCAGGCGGTACTGTCGAAATACGACATCCTGCTCGTCGCCGACGAAGTCATCTGTGGCTTTGGCCGAACCGGCGAGATGTTCGGCTCGCAGACCTTCGGCATCAGGCCCGACATCATGGTGCTGTCGAAGCAGATTTCTTCGTCGTACCTGCCGATCTCGGCCCTGCTGATCAACGAAAAGGTTTTTGAGCCGATTGCCGACGAAAGCAATCGCATCGGCACCTTCGGGCACGGCTTCACCGGCGGCGGCCATCCCGTCGCGGCGGCGGTCGCGTTCGAGAACCTGAAGCTGATCGAGGAGCGCGATCTTGTCGGCAATGCGCGCACGGTCGGCGCGCATATGCAGAAACGGTTGCGCAACCTCGCTTCGCACCCGCTTGTCGGCGAGGTACGCGGTGTCGGCCTGATCGCGGCAGTCGAACTGGTCGGCGACAAGGCGAACAAGACCCCGTGGGAGACCGCCGGCGCGCTGGGCGGGCTCGTCAATGGCTTCCTGCAGCAGAACGGCGTCATCTCGCGCAACATGGGCGACGCGCTGGCCTTCTGCCCGCCGCTGATCATCACCGAGCCTCAGGTCGATCAGATGGTCGACGCATTCGAAAGATCGCTCGAAGCCGCCGCCGAACAGGTCGGGTCACAGGGCTGAACAGGCCACCCGAAGGCAGAGGCTGAATTGGCGTTGCGATTGGCACTGGATCATACTTGAACATCCTTTGCGCCGGTGCTACGTCCACCGATATCGACAGGGGCGCTCCGTATTGCCGGGGCTGAGATGGTGGGCGTCAAGCCTTCGGTCCCTCAAGCTGATCTGGGTAATGCCAGCGGAGCGAGGCGACAATGTTTTCAGGTGCACAGATTTCCCTCTATCCGATGTGCGACGATTTCGTCGGCGTCATCCTTGGGGCGCTTTCGGCGATGGATCCCTATCGCCCGAATTTCCGCATCGAAACCGACGACATTTCGACGCTGATCGTCGGTCCGCCGGAACAGCTTTTCCCGGCCATGCGCGATCTGTTCGCATCGGCAGCGGCGAGCGGCGTGCACTGCGTGTTGTCGGCAGCGGTGTCGCGTGGCTGTCCGGGCGAGCCCGACGATCCGATCTGCACGCCGATTTCCGGCAGCAGCCATAAACTGTCCCTGGCCGAGCGCATCGACGCGGCGCGGGCGCATGTCGACAGTGCGAAAAAACTCGGACAAGAGGTCGCCGCACAGTTCTCGCTCTATCCGCTCGGCGAGGGCCATCACATGGACGAGATCTACGGCTGCATCGAATTTCTCAAGACTTCGGGCGTCTTCGACAGGTCGAAGAATTTCTGCACGAAGCTGAGGGGCGATGCCGGGCCGGTGTTCGCGACGTTGTCGGAGGCCTTCCTTCGCTTCGGCGCGCCGCAGGGCCATGTCGCGCTCGATCTCACCGTGTCGGCGAACAGCCCGAGCCCTCGGTAGGTGTCGATATCAGCCGGCCTGCAAACGGCGGTCTCCAGACAATGCAAGTTCGCGCTGCCCCTCACCCTTATCTTCTCCCCGTTCTTCAGGGAGAAGGTGCCGGCGGGCGGATGAGGGCAGCGCCGATCGACAGTGACTAAAGAGCCGCAAACACGCTTTTCACCGCATCGGCCGTCTTGGAGACGACGATGTCGGCCTCTTCGCGCGTCAGGCAGAGCGGCGGCGCGAAGCCCAGAATGTCGCCCTGCGGCATGGCGCGACCGATGACGCCGCTTGCCGCAAGAGCGGTCGCGACCTGCGGCCCGATCTTCTGCGAGGCGTCGAAGAACACGCGGTCGTCCTTGTCGGCAACGAACTCGATTGCCGCCAGCATGCCGTCGCCGCGTACCTCGCCGACGTTTTTGTGGCCGCCGACGGCTTTCGCCAGTTCGGCAAGGAAATAGGCGCCGGTCTCGCCGGCGTTGGTCACCAGGTCCATCTCGTCGATCAGTTCCAGGTTGGCGACACCGGCGGCAACGCAGATTGGGTGCGCCGAATAGGTCCAGCCGTGGCCGAGCGAGCCGAGCTTGTCGGAGCCCTGCACCAGCACTTGCCAGACCTTGTCCGCGACGATGACGCCCGACAGCGGCGCATAGGCCGAGGTCAGGCCCTTGGCGATGGTGATCAGGTCGGGCTTGATGCCGTAATGGTCGGAGCCGAACATGGTGCCCAGCCGGCCGAAGCCGGTGACCACTTCGTCGGCAACCAGCAGCACGTCGTACTTCTTCAGAACCGCCTGGATTTTTTCCCAGTAGAGGGCGGGCGGCGGCACGATGCCGCCGGTGCCGAGGATCGGCTCTCCGATAAAAGCGGCAACCGTGTCCGGGCCCTCAGCCAGGATCATCTCTTCGAGCTTATCGGCGCAATACTGCGAGAACTGCTCCTCGCTCAGCGAGCGGTCGGCGCGGCGGAAATAGTAGGGCGCCTCGGTGTGCAGGATCGGCGCACGCGGCAGGTCGAAGGCGTTGTGGAACAGGTCGAGCCCGGTCAGCGATCCGGTCATGACGCCGGAGCCGTGATAGCCGCGCCAGCGCGAGATGATCTTCTTCTTCTCCGGCCGGCCGAGCACGTTGTTGTAGTACCAGATCAGCTTGATGTTGGTTTCGTTGGCGTCGGAACCGGAAAGGCCGAAATAGACCCTCGACATGCCTTGGGGCGCCCGGTCGATGATCATCTTGGAAAGCGTGATCGACGCCTCGGTGCCGTGGCCGACATAGGCATGGTAGTAGGCGAGGTTCTTCGCTTGCGCGGCGATGGCGTCTGATATCTTCTGGCGGCCATAGCCGACATTGACGCAGTAGAGCCCGGCGAAGGCGTCGATGCTCTTGCGCCCGTTATTGTCCCAGATGGTGACGCCTTCGCCGCCCGCTATGATGCGGGTCGGGCTCTCGCCTCGCGCATGCGTGCCCATATGGGTCGAAGGATGGAAGAAGTGGTCGCGGTCCCAGGCGGCGAGTTCGTTGGACTGGTCGAGCATCTTTTTTACTCCTGAGGAAAAGTGTCGGGCGCGGCTTACGCCACGTCCAGGCAGAGATATTTGAGATCGGTAAAGGCTTCGAGGCCGTGGCGCGAGCCCTCGCGGCCGATGCCGGACTGTTTGACGCCGCCGAACGGGATCGGCGCGCCGGTGATCTTCACGCGGTTGATGGCGACCATACCGTAGTCGAGCGCGCGGCCCATGCGCAATTGGCGGCCGCCGTTCTCGGTGACGACATAGGCGACGAGGCCGTATTCGGTGGCGTTGGCGCGGGCGATGACCTCGTCTTCGCTGTCGAAAGGCGTCACGGCGGCGACCGGACCAAAGGTTTCCTCGCGCATGATCAGCGCGTCGTCGGTGACATCGGCCAGAAGGGTCGGCTGGTAGAACAGCGGTCCTGCAGAATCGCGTTTGCCGCCGGTGAGGCAGCGCGCGCCATGGGCGAGCGCATCGGCGACCTGTTCCTCGACCTTCTTGACGCCGCGCTCGTGCATCAAGGGCCCGATGTTGGTGTCATCAGTCAGGCCATTGCCTGTCCGCAACGCCTCGATGCGCCTGGCGAAGGCGGCGCAGAAACGATCGTAGATCGGGCGCTGGACATAGATGCGGTTGGCGGCGAGACAATCCTGGCCGGAGGTGGCGAATTTGGCATCGACGGCTATGGTCACAGCCTTGTCGAGATCGGCATCGGCGAAGACGATCAGCGGCGCATGACCGCCAAGCTCCATCACCAGCCGCTTCATCGTCGGCGCACTTTGCGCTGCGATCAGCCTGCCGATCTCGGTGGAGCCGGTGAAGCTCATGGCGCGGATGCGAGCGTCTTCGCACATCCGCCCGACGATGGTCGAAGCCTTGCCGGTGAGAACGTTGAAGACGCCTGCCGGCAGGCCGGCGCGTTCGCCGAGTTCGGCCAGCGCCAGTGCCGACAGCGGCGTTTCCGACGAAGGATGCGCGACAATGGTGCAGCCGGCGGCAAGGGCTGCCGCCGCCTTGCGGGTCAGCATGGCCGCGGGAAAATTCCATGGGGTGACAACGCCGACGACACCGAGCGGTTCGCGCCGCACCACCATCTCGGCGTTTGGCAGATGGCTGGTGACGCTTTCGGCGTTGAGGCGTTTTGCCTCCTCGGCATACCATTCAACGAAGGAGGCGGCGTAGTCGATCTCGCCCCGCGCCTCCCTAAGCGGTTTGCCCTGTTCGAGCGTCATCAGCAGCGCCAGATCCTCTTTGGCGGCAATGATCAGATCGAACCATTTTCGCAGGATTTTCGAGCGTTCCTGCGGGAGAGCCGCGCGCCAGGCGGGAAAGGCGCGCGATGCCGCGTCGATTGCCTTGCTCGTCTGCTTGGCGTCGAGGGCGGCGACGAAGGCGATGGTGGCGCCTGTCGCAGGATCGGTCACCTCGAAGCTCTCGGCGGCTTCGCTCGCCGTCCAGTGGTCGTCGACATAGGCGAGTTCGCGCAGCAGCCGGCGGTCGGCGAGGCGGTCAAGCGCTTCATGGCGTTGTGAGCGGGCAAAATGCGCAGACATTTCGATGTCTCCCCGGTTCGAAGTGATACGGAGAGACTATGCGCGCGGTGCAGACAGAGAGGCTGTTTCGGCGCCCACGCGTAGAGAGATTGTCTCTATTGCATCACCCGGGCAGACGATCTCTCTGGTGTTACGATGACATAGGCAACAGATCGGCCACCGGCAAGGCGACCTCCTCCTTCACCGTCTTGGTGACGATGTAAGTGAAATAGCGGTCGATGCCGATCTCGCGTTCGAGCAGGGCGTCGACGAGCCGCTGATAGGCGTCGATGTCGCGTGCCATCACTTTCAGCAGATAGTCGACGCCGCCGCCCACTGACCAGCAGGCGACGATTTCCGGGACGTCACGGATAACGCGCTCGAAACGATCGAAATCGGCTTGGCGGTGGCTGGCCAGCGTCACCTCCATCAGCACGGTGGCGACGGGTGCCACGGCGCGCACCGCGACCTTGGCGTGATAGCCGGAAACGATGCCGGCCTTCTCCAGCTTGCGCAGCCGCATCCAGCACGGCGTCGGCGACAGGCCGACCTTGTCGGCGAGCGCCAGCTTGGTAATGCGCCCGTCGCGCTGAACTGCGTCGAGAATTTTGAGGTCGATCTGATCGAGTTTCGGTGCGGCCATAAGCGTCCACTTTTTCGTCGCAGCCACCATGACGGCGCATTATTTCGATTGTCAATTGCACTGATTTCGATCTCTAATATGTCATGACATTGTGGCGTCCAGATCCCGCGCTCATCCGGCGGCCGGCCTATCAATCGCTCGCCGACCAGTTCGCGCGCGCCATTCATGACGGCCGCCTGGCCAACGGCTCGCGGTTGCCGACGCATCGGCGGCTGGCCGACGACCTGAAACTGTCGGTGCAGACGGTCAGTCGTGCCTATGAGGAACTGATCCGCCGGGGCCTGGTTTCCGGCGAGATCGGCCGCGGCAGCTTCGTGCAGACACAGCGCCGCGAGCCGGAGCCGCCATACCTGCCGGAGCGCCTTGGCGAGGTCATCGATCTCTCCATCCTGAAGCCGGTCTGCGAGCCGATGCATCTGGAACGGCTGAAACAGGCGCTGGGCTGGCTCGCCGAGAACCTGCCGTCGAGCTCGGCGCTGTCGTTTCGGCCGAACATGGTGTTTCCGCGCCATCGCGCTGTGGCGGTCGAATGGCTGCGGCTGTGCGGTCTCGATGTGTCCGCGCAGAATGTCAGCCTGACCAACGGCGCCACGGCCGGCATGACAGTGGCGCTGATGAGCGTGGCGCCGCCCGGTTCGACCGTCGCCACCGAGGCAATCGGCCATCACACGCTGATCCCGCTGGCGCGCTATCTCGGCTTCAATCTCGAGGGCTTGCCGATCGACGACAATGGCCTGATCCCGGAGGCGCTCGACGAGGCGTGCCGGCTTTCCGACATCCGTGCCGTGTTCGTGCAGCCCTCGGTGATCAACCCGACCGCGACGCTGATGGACGCCGCGCGGCGCGAGCAGATCGCCGCGGTGGCGCGCAAGCACGACATCGCCATCATCGAGAACGACGTGCTCGGCCCACTGCTCGAGGACCGGCCGCCGCCGGTTGCCGCCTTCGCGCCAGAGCGCACGCTCTACGTCACCTCCTTCACCAAGATCGTGGTGCCGGGCCTGCGCATCGGCTATCTGGCGGCGCCCGATCGCTATGTCGCCGCCGTCGCCAACCGGCATCTCGTCTCCAACTGGATGGCGACGCCGATGGTGGCAGAGATCGCGACAAAATGGGTGGCCGACGGCACCGCGATGGAGCTCGTCCGCTGGCAGCGTTTAGCACTGCGGCGGCGGCAGGAGATCGCCGCGGAAGTGCTTGCCGGGGTCGACTATCGCGTCCATCGCGACGGATTGCATCTGTGGCTGCAACTGCCGGGCGATCGCGCCGAGGAGAGTTTCGTCTCACAGGCTCGCCTGCAGGGCGTGGCGATCGCACCAGGCACATCGTTCCGCATCTCGGCGGCGCCCTGGCAGCCGGCGGTTCGTATCTCGCTGGGCTCGACCACTGAGGGGGAACTGCGCGCCGGCCTGAGCGTTGTCACCAAACTTCTGCTCGGCGATCCGGAGCATCTCCTGCTGGCGATCTAGGCAGACATTGCCGCGAAATCGTGCGGAGTCAGAAACATTGTCATGATATTATTTTCCTGATTGACATGATTTGGCGCGTTCCGCATCGTTGAAGGCATCAAAGTTCTCCAGCACGGGGAAGTTCATTGTCCGCGCCCATCATCAAGATCGACGCCATTTCGAAAAGCTTCGGCACCTTCAAGGTGCTGGACGGCCTGTCGATGCAGGTCATGCCGCGCGAGAAGCTGGCGCTTATCGGCCCATCCGGCTCGGGCAAGACAACGATCCTGCGCATTCTGATGACGCTGGAGAGGATCGACAGCGGCCATATCCAGATCGACGGCGAGCAGCTTTACCACATGGAGCGCAACGGCCAGCTGCTGGCGGCCGACGAACGGCATCTGGCAAGAATGCGCCAGAAGATCGGCATGGTTTTCCAGCTGTTCAACCTGTTTCCGCACAAGAGCGTCATCGACAACGTCACGCTGGCGCCGATCTTGACCAAGGGCATGCCGCGCGCTGCTGCCGAAAAACGGGCGATGGAACTGCTCGACATGGTCGGCATGGCCGACAAGGCCAAAGCGATGCCGGCACAGCTCTCCGGTGGGCAGAAGCAGCGCGTGGCGATCGCCCGGGCGCTGGCGCTGCAGCCCAGGATCATGCTGTTCGACGAGGTGACATCGGCGCTCGATCCGGAACTGGTCGAGGAGGTGCTGAACGTCTTGTGGCGGCTCTGCTCCGAGACAGACATGACCATGCTGCTGGTCACCCATGAGATGGGTTTTGCCCATGATTTCGCCGACCGGGTGCTGTTCTTCGACCGCGGCAAGATCGTCGAGGAAGGCAAGCCCGACGAGATTTTCCGCAATCCCAAGCAGGAGCGTACGCAAGGCTTCCTGAAGAAGATCATCGCGGCCGGACATCGCGTCTGACCGCCATGCAGGAGGCGGCGCCGTTCTCTAAGAACGGCGAAGCCGTTTCGAACCAAAGCAAACCAAGAAGAGAAACAAGGAGTTGGGAACGATGAAAAAACTTGGCATTCTGGCCGGCATGGCCGGTGTTGCACTGACCGCGATTCTGGCCGCCTCGACCGCGGGATCGGCCGACGACGGCAAGCTCGAAGAGCTCAAGGCACAGGGCTTCGCCCGCGTCGCCATCGCCAATGAGCCACCCTACACGGCGGTTGCGGCCGACGGCAAGGTTTCGGGCGCGGCGCCCGATGTGGCGCGTGAGATTTTCAAGCGCCTCGGCGTCGCCGACATCGTCGCCTCGATCTCGGAATATGGCGCGATGATCCCCGGCCTGCAGGCCGGCCGTTTCGACGTCGTCACCGCCGGCCTGTTCATGAAGCCGGAGCGCTGCGCGGCGGTCGTCTATTCGGAGCCGGTGCTGTGCGACGCCGAGGCGATGCTGGTCAAGAAGGGCAATCCGAAGGGCTTCAAGAGCTACGAGGATGTTGCCAAGGATGCCACCGCGACGATCGGTGCGCCAGGCGGCGGCACCGAGGAGAAGCTGGCGCTCACTGCCGGCGTGCCGCGAGACCGCGTCATCGTCGTGCCGGACGGCCAGAGTGGCCTGAAGATGCTGCAGGACGGCCGCATCGACGCCTATTCGCTACCGGTGCTGTCGATCAACGATCTGGTCAAGAAGGCCAACGATCCGAACCTTGAAGTCGTCGCTCCGGTGGTCGGCGCGCCGGTCTATTGTGACGGCGCGGCGTTCAAGAAGGGCGACGAAGCGCTGCGCGACGCCTTTGACGTCGAATTGGCCAAGCTGAAGGAATCCGGCGAATTCGCCAAGATCATAGAGCCTTACGGCTTCTCGGCGGCGGCGGCGATGTCGACGACGCGCGATAAGCTCTGCTCGGCAAAGTAGGCGCCTTTTCCTTCTCGCCGTTCACGGGGAGAAGGTGGCCCGAACGCATGTTGCCCAAAGTGCGCAGCGGTTTTGGGATAACGACATGCACAAACAAGACCGGATGAGGGGGAGCGCCATACTTTCGTTGGTTCGCGCCGCCCCTCATCTGTTCGCCGGCATCTTCTCCCCATGAACGGGGAGAAGGGGCTGTCGCGGCAGTCTTGCATAACCGCAAACGATAGGAAATTTTGAACCGCAATGACCCAATGGTCCGGCTATTTCGGCCTGATATTGCAGGGAGCACTTGTTACCATCGAGCTGACGCTGATGGGGTCGGTGCTGGCCCTAGTCATGGCCTTTCTCGCCGGGCTGGGACGGCTATCGCGTTTTTTCGCCATTCGGGCGCTGGCCACCGCCTATATCGAATTCTTCCGCGGCACCTCGATTTTCGTGCAGCTGTTCTGGGCCTATTTCGTGCTGCCCTTCATCGGCATTTCGCTGACGCCGCTGCAGGCCGGCGTGCTGGCGCTCGGCCTCAATGTCGGCGCCTACGCGGCGGAGGTGGTGCGCGGCGCGATCCAGTCGATCGGCCGCGAGCAGTACGAAGCCTGCACCGCGCTCAACCTTGGCCGCTGGCAAGCCATGCGCCACATCATCCTGCCGCAGGCGCTGCTGGTCATGCTGCCGACCTTCGGCAACAACGCCATCGAATTGCTCAAGGCCACCGCCGTTGTTTCGCTGATCTCGCTCGCCGACCTGACCTTCCAGGCGCAGGTGGTGCGCTCGCAGACCGGCAACACGCTGGTGCCGTTCACCACCATTCTCATCATCTATTTCGTCCTTGCGCTGATCATCTCGTGGGGCGTGCGATCGCTGGAACGCCGGATGGCGCGCGGCCTCGACGGGGTGCGCGTATGATGGATCGGGCCTCATAATGGAGTGGGATTGGAATTTCGTCTGGGAGATCATGCCGACGCTGATCCAGGGCGTGAAGATCACCATCCTGGCGACGCTGCTCGGCTCGGTTCTGGCCGCGATCGTCGGGCTGGCCATCGCGCTGGCGCGGCGTTCGCCGAACAGGAGCCTGTCGCGCACCGTCGGCTTCCTCGCTGAATTCATCCGCGGCACGCCGCTTTTGGTGCAGCTCTATTTCATCTTCTACGTGCTGCCGGATATCGGTATCCTGCTGCCGCCGCTGGTGGCGGGCGTCATCGGCCTCGGCCTGCACTACGGCACCTACACGGCCGAGGTCTATCGCGCCGGCATCGACAATGTGCCGCGCGGCCAATGGGAAGCCGCCAAAGCCTGCAATCTGAACGCCCGGCAGACCTGGACCCACATCATCATGCCGCAGGCGATTCCGCCGATGATCCCGGCCCTTGCCAACTACTTCATCGCCATGTTCAAGGAGACGCCGCTGCTGTCGGCGATCACCGTGCTGGAACTGATGAACCAGGCCAAGAGCGTCGCCAACACCTATTACCGCTATGTCGAGCCGATGACCTTGGTCGGCGCCTTCTTTCTCGTCATCAGCCTGTTCTCGGTCGTGCTGCTGCGCTGGCTGGAACGCCGCTACGGCAAGATCGAGAGATAGTCTTTCATGAAACACGTGCCCGAAATCAGATTGACGCCGACACGGCCGGCGCTCGACGCGCGTCCGCTGGAAAAGCGCGTCGGCCTGATCATTCTCGCCACCGACCATACGACCGAACCGGATTTTCGCCGCATGGTGGCGAGCGACCGGATTGGCGTCTATGTCGCGCGCATCCCCTATGCCAATCCGACGACGCCGGAGAATTTGCGCAAGATGCAGCCGTCGCTGACGGCGGGTGCGGCGCTCATCCTGCCCGATGAGCCGCTCGGCGCGATCTGTTATTCCTGCACCTCGGCCTCAGTGGTCATCGGTGATGCCGAGATCGAGGCGGCGGTGCAGGCGGCCAAGCCAGGCGTCCCGGTGGTCACACCGCCGATGGCAGGCGTGCGCGGCTTGAAGGCGTTAGGTGCCAGAACGATCAGCATTCTTACGCCCTACACGGTAGAGACCAGCCGGCCGATGGCGGCCTATTTCGCGGCGCACGGTTTCGAAATCGCCAGCTTCACCTGCCTCGGTTTCGAGGACGACCGCGAGATGGCACGGATTGCGCCAGCGTCGCTGGTCGATCTGGCGCGCGAGGCGACCGCTGCGCAAGCGGACGCGCTGTTCGTCTCCTGCACGGCGTTGCGGGCAGCACTTGCTGTGGTCGGCATGGAAGAGGCGATCGGCCGTCCGGTCGTCACCAGCAACCAGGCGACGGCCTGGAACTGCCTGCGGCATTGCGGCGACGTCGAGCCGCGCACCGAATTCGGCCGTCTGATGGCGCTGCCTTTGGGACAATGAGGCCGTGACGCTTGCGCCCATCACCCTAGCCGACATCCAGTCAGCCCGCGAGCGCATCGCAGGCAAGGTCGAGCGTACGCCGACCGTGCCTTCCCCGAGTCTTTCCGGGCACTTGGGCGCGCCTGTTTATCTCAAGCTCGAACATCGGCAGATCACCGGCAGCTTCAAGCTGCGCGGCGCCTCGAACGCCATCGCGTCGCTGAACGCTGAGGACAAGGCGCGCGGCGTGGTCGCCGCCTCGACCGGCAATCACGGCCGGGCGCTGGCCCATGCGGCGAAGCTCGAAGGCATGCGCGCGACGATCTGCATGTCGCGGCTGGTGCCGCAGAATAAACTCGACGAAATCCGCCGGCTCGGCGCCGAGATCCGCATCGTCGGCAACAGCCAGGACGATGCGCAGCAGGAGGTCGATCGGCTGGTCGCGGAAGATGGACTGGTCATGCTGCCGCCCTTCGACCACCCTGATATCATCGCCGGGCAGGGCACACTCGGGTTGGAAACCATCCAGCAGGTTGCGGACGCCGCCCTGGTTCTGGTGCCGCTGTCCGGCGGCGGGCTGGCGGCGGGTGTCGCCGCGGCCGTAAAGGGCGTCAGCCCCGGCACCAAGGTCATCGGCGTTTCGATGGAGCGGGGTGCGGCGATGAAGGCGAGCCTCGATGCCAGACATCCAGTTTTGGTCAAGGAACTGCCGACGCTGGCGGATTCGCTCGGCGGCGGCATCGGCCTCGACAACCGGCTGACCTTCTCGATGTGCCGCGACCTGCTCGACGACGTGATCCTGCTCAGCGAGGACGAGATCGCCGCCGGCCTCCGCCATGCCTATGAACAAGAGCGCGAGATCGTCGAAGGCGCCGGCGCAGTTTGCATAGCGGCCGTGCTTGCCGGCAAGGTCAGGGCGAATGGCCCGACAGTGCTCATCCTGTCCGGTCGCAACATCGACATGACCCTGCACAGGAAAGTCGTTTGCGGCGAAGCAAATGAGGAGAGCGCCGTATGAGCCGGATGACGATACTCACCGAAGCCGAATTGCGCGCAATCGTGAAGCTGGATCTCGATGCCGTCGCTTGTGTCGAAAATGCGTTCCGCGCGCTTGCCACCTTGCCGGTGGCGATGCCACCGATCCTGCGGCTCGACATTCTCGAGCATCGCGGCGAGGTCGACGTCAAGACTGCCTATGTGCCGGGGATCGACGGTTTTGCGATCAAGATCAGCCCCGGTTTCTTCGACAATCCGAAGCTCGGCCTGCCCAGCGTCAACGGCATGATGGTGCTGCTGTCGGCCAAGACCGGACTGGTCGAGGCGCTGCTGCTCGACAATGGCTATTTGACCGACATCCGCACGGCGGCTGCCGGGGCAGTCGCGGCGAAGCACCTTTCGCGGCCGGATTCCTCGATCGCTGCGATCTTCGGCGCCGGCGTCCAGGCCGGGCTGCAGCTCGAGGCGCTTATGCTGGTGCGGCCGATCGCCGAGGCCCGCATTTGGGCCAGGGACGCCGCCAAGGCCGAAGCCGCGGCGGATGCATTGCGCGAAAGACTGGGCATCGCCGTGCATGCGGAGCCCGATGCGGCAACAGCGGCGGCCGGCGCCGACATCATCGTCACCACGACGCCGTCGACCGAGCCGCTGATCAAGGCCGGCTTCGTTTCCTCCGGCCAGCACATCACCGCGATGGGCTCGGACGCTGAGCACAAGAACGAGATCGCGCCGGCGATCCTGCGCATGGCCGATCTCTATGTTGCCGACAGCGCGAAACAGACACAGCGCCTGGGCGAACTGCATCATGCCATCGCGACGGGCGTGATGGCGGCCGATGCCGAGATTACCGAGCTCGGTCAGATCATCGCCGGTGAAAGACATGGCCGGCGCTCAGACAGCGACATCACCATCGCCGACCTCACCGGCACCGGGGTGCAGGACACGGCAATCGCCACGCTCGCGCGCGACCGTGCGCGGGCGGGGAATGCCGGGACTATTTTCGAGAGTTGATGCCGGCCGCAAGGCCCAACAAACGAGGACCAAGAACAATGCAACCTAATCTGAAATTCACGCGCGGCGAATATGCGGAACGCCTCGCCATGACACGCAAGGCCATGGAGGCCAAAGGCGTCGACCTCCTTATTGTCAGCGACCCCTCCAACATGGCCTGGCTGACCGGCTATGACGGCTGGTCGTTCTACGTGCACCAGGCCGTCATCGTGCCGCCGTCGGGCGAGCCGGTGTGGTACGGGCGCGGTCAGGACGCCAATGGCGCCAAGCGCACCGCCTATCTCGCCCACGACAACATCGTTGGCTATGCCGACCACTATGTGCAGTCGACCGAGCGCCACCCGATGGATTTTCTATCGCAGGTGCTGGCCGATCGCGGCTGGGGCAAGCTCGCCATCGGCGTCGAGATGGACAATTACTGGTTCTCCGCCGCCGCCTTCGCGTCGCTGCAGAAACATCTGCCCAATGCCCGCTTCGTCGACGCCACGGCACTGGTCAACTGGCAGCGCGCGGTGAAGAGCCCGACCGAGATCGACTATATGCGCAAGGCCGCCCGCATCGTTGAAGCGATGCACCAGCGTATCGTCGACAAGATCGAAGTCGGCATGCGCAAATGCGATCTGGTCGCCGAGATCTATGATGCCGGCACGCGCGGTGTCGACGGCATCGGCGGCGACTACCCGGCGATCGTGCCGCTGCTGCCGTCGGGCGCCGATGCTTCAGCGCCGCATCTGACCTGGGACGACAGGTCGATGAAGTCAGGCGAGGGTACCTTCTTCGAGATCGCCGGCTGCTATAACCGCTACCATTGTCCTCTTTCCCGGACTGTGTTCCTCGGTAACCCGACGCAGGAATTCCTCGATGCCGAAAAGGCGACGCTGGAAGGCATGGAGGCCGGGCTTGCCGCGGCAAAGCCTGGCAACACTTGTGAGGACATCGCCAACGCCTTCTTCGCGGTGCTGAAGAAATACGGCATCGTCAAGGACAACCGCACCGGCTATCCGATCGGGCTTTCCTATCCGCCGGATTGGGGCGAGCGCACGATGAGCCTGCGTCCCGGCGACCGCACCGAGCTGAAACCGGGCATGACCTTCCATTTCATGACCGGCCTGTGGCTGGAGACGATGGGGCTCGAGATCACCGAATCCATCCTGATCACCGAGACAGGCGTCGAGTGCCTGGCCAATGTGCCGCGCAAGCTGGTGGTGAAGAATTGAGCACGGTCCCCCACCTTCGCCCATCGCCGATCACGCCGACGGTGGATTTCGAACGCGACGGCGTCCAGCACGGTTTCCTGCGCCTGCCCTACAGCCGTGACGATTCGGCCTGGGGATCGGTGATGATCCCGATCTGCGTGATCCGCAACGGCAACGGGCCGAGCGCATTGCTCACCGGCGGCAATCATGGCGACGAATATGAGGGGCCGCTGGCGCTCTACGATCTCGCCCGCACGCTCGATCCGAAGCACGTCAGCGGCACGGTCATCATCGTGCCGGCGATGAACTATCCGGCATTCCGGGCCGGCACCCGCACCTCGCCGATCGACAAGGGCAATCTGAACCGCAGCTTTCCCGGCCGCCCCGACGGCACGGTGACCGAGAAGATCGCCGACTATTTTCAACGTGAGTTGCTCCCCCGCACAGACATCGCGCTCGATTTCCATTCCGGCGGCAAGACCCTCGACTTCGTGCCGTTTTGCGCCGCCCATATCCGGCCCGACAAGGTGCTGGAGGCGAAGGGCTTCGCCGCGGTCGAGGCGTTCTCGGCGCCCTGGTCGATGAAGATGCTGGAGATCGACGCAGTCGGCATGTTCGACACTGCCGCCGAGGAGATGGGCAAGCTGTTCATCACCACCGAGCTTGGCGGGGGCGGAACTTCCCGCGCGGAGACGGTGCGGATCGCGCGTCGCGGCGTGCTCAATGTGCTGCGCCATGCCGGCATTGTCGCTGGTGCGGTCGAGATGCAGCCGACCCGCTGGCTCGACATGCCGTCAGGCGATTGCTTCTCGTTCGCCGAGGACGACGGGATGATCGAAACGATGATCGATCTCGGCGAGCCCGTCGAAGAGGGCCAGGTCCTGGCGCGCATCCACTCCATCGGCCGCACCGGTGCCGCACCTCAAGAGATCAGGGCAAGGATGTCCGGCCTCTTGGCCGCGCGGCATTTCCCCGGACTGGTCAAGGCGGGCGACTGCACCGCAGTGGTCGCCGTACTCGTCGATTGAAGGCGGAACCAGCCAAACTCAGGTTTGGTCGTTCCGCCGCGCGGTATCGCCCTCGAAGCCGTAACGCCAATAGGCGACGACAAGGTGCGCGTCGCGCGCCAGCTTCCGGTCCTGCCGGAGGTAGGAGCGGATGGCGCGGAAGCTCTTGTGTTCGCAGCCGACCCAGGCGAAGACGCTGCGGTCGTCTTCGGGCAAAGGCACGTTCCGGACCGCGTCCTGAAGCAAAGTCGATTTGCCTGGCGCGACGCCATTCCTATGCAGCCATTTTATATCAAGCGTGGCCTGCGAAAGCAGCTTTTGCTCCTCGTCGCCATCAGCGACTTCGATGCGGACGACGGCGTGCACGCCTGCCGGCAGCGCCTCCACTATGCGGCCGATCGCGGGCAGGGCGGTCTCGTCGCCGGCAAGCAGGCACCAGTCGGCTTTGGGCACGTGGCCGCCGCCCGGCCCGGTCATCCCGACGATGTCGCCGATGCGTGCATTGGCCGCAAAGCGCGCGCCGGGCATACCGTCGCCATCATGCAACACGAAGTCGATATCGACCTCTCCCTTTTCGACGTCGATGCGGCGGATCGTGTAGACGCGCACGTCCGGTCGTCGTTCCGCTTCGGGCCATACCGGACGGCCGTCCACGCCGGTGACTGGCCAGGCGGGTACGGCGCCATCCCTGGGAAGCAGCAGACGGACATGAAGCCCGCCCGTCGCGAAGCGCCGCAGGTCGTTTCCGGCCAGGGTCAACCGCCGCATATGTGGCGTCACATTGGCGGTCTGCACAACGCGCATCTCGCGGAAATAGGGTAGCGGCTGGCCCGCCGCTCCATCGCCCTGCCAAACGATGCTGGGGCTCTCCGCCGCTGCGAAATGCAGCAGATGCTCGGCGATGGAGAGCTTCACATAGGCGAGGGACGTCTCGTCCCTGCCTTCGGCAAAAACCTTCAGGCAGCGTTGGCAGGCCTCCATGCTGGCTGAGCCGAAGGCCGTGTCGATGCGGCTGCAGGCGCCGTCGACGGCGACATCGCCATGATCGGCAAAATGCGCGCAAAGCCGCTTCATGATGTCTTGCGGACAAGACAGCACGATTTCAGCGGATGCCTTGAGGTTCCTCGGCATTTCAACCATGGCGTGGCACTCCTTTTGCGAGCAGATGGACGAGATAAGGTCCGCCAAGCAATGAGGCGAACAGGCCGGCTGGGAGTTCGTATGGAAAAGCCACCATGCGCGACAGCCAATCCGACACGATCATCAGCAGCGCGCCGACCAGGACCGCGCCGGCGAGGTGAAGGCGGGCGCGGGTAAAGCCGATCAGCCGTGCAAGGTGTGGCGCGATGAGGCCGACGAAGCTCAGCGGTCCGACGAACATTGCGGCAAGCGCGGTCAGGAGTGCGGCGAGAACGATCAGCGTCAGCCGACCGCCCGCAATTGGCAGGCCCAGTCCGCGTGCGGTATCTTCGCCGAGCGGCAGGATATCGAGCCAGCGGGCGGCGAGAAACAGCGGCAATGTCAACAGCATCAGGCAAACGATCATGACCCAGGCATCGAGGCCGGTCGCCTGACTGGTCGAACCGCTGAGCCAGCGCAGCAGGACATAGGACTGCGTATTTCCCATGGCGATCGTTGCGGTGATTACGGCGCTGCACAGCGCGCTCATCGCGATGCCGGCAAGCAGCAACCGCTCGGAGCCGAATTTCGCCCGTGCGGCGATGGCCAGCATGGCGATCAGCACCGCCAGCGAGCCGAAAACTGACCCGGCGAGCTGCCGGCAAGCCCCGCCGTCGCACTGACCATCAACACCGCTGTCAGGCCGGCGCCGGCTCCGGTGCCGACACCCAGCACCTCGGGGCTTGCTAATGGATTGCCGGTGATCCGCTGGATAACGACGCCCGCCACCGCCAGCATGGCGCCGGCGGCTGCTGCCACACCGATCCGTGGTGCGCGCCAGGCGGCGAGATCGGCCAGCATATCGCCACTGGCGATCGACCAGCCCGCTGGACCGCGCCCGAGGACAAGCGCCACCACCGCCGCGACAAGGGTCAGCAGAAGCAGCAGCAGGATGATGAACCGGCCGGCCTTGCGCGGAGATGTGCCTGATGTGCCGAGGTTCGGCCATTCGAGCAAGCGCAGCCTCGGCAGCAGCCAGAGCAGAACCGGGCCGCCGAGAAGCGCGGTGCCGGCGCCGGTCGGAATGCGTTCGCCACCGGCGCCAGCCGCCAGCTGTACCAGCCCATCCGTCAGCCACAGCAGGATGGCACCGATCAAAGGTGCGGCCAGCAGCTTTTGCCCTAGCGAACGCGCGCCTGAAAGCATGGCGAGCGCGGGTGCTGCAAGGCCGACGAAGCCGATGACGCCGACCTCGGCGGCCACGGTGGTCGCCATCCACACGGCGAGCGCAATGACGAGGAAGCGGCTGGTGTGACGCGCTATGCCGAGACTGCGCGCCGAGGCCTCGTCAAGGCCAAGGATCGTCAGCGGCCTGAGCAGCAGCAGGGCGGCGCCGGCTCCGACCGCCAGCCTGGTCGACAGGGCGATGGTCGGGCCCCAATCCTGCTGGACCAGCGATCCGCCGCCCCAGATGAACAGCGAGAACAGATAGTCGCCATTGGCGAGGATCAGGGCGGCGCTGATGGCGCTCGCGGTGAGCGCCACCATCATTCCGGCAAGCACGACGGAGACGGGCTCAAGCCCGCGCCGCCAGGTCAGCGACAGAACCAGCAGCACCGCGGCGATGCCGCCGGCAAAGGCGACCGGCCCTTGTGACCGTTCCATCAGGAACGGCGCGTAGACGGAGGCGGCCGTCATGGCGAGTTGCGCGCCGGCCGAAATGCCGAGCGTCGACGGTTCGGCCAGCGGGTTGCGCAGCACACGCTGCAGCAAAAGGCCGGACAGGCCGAGAACGGCGCCGGCCAGCACCGCCGCTGCCGCGCGCGGCAGCGTGCTGTAGAAAAGGATGACATGATCGAGGTTGACGCCGTCGCTCGTCGGCGCGGTCGGCCACTGCGTGCTGATGCGCCATGCGAACAGCAGCGCCGCCACCGCCGCGAGGAGGCCCCAGAGCGCGATCGGCGACAGCGCACGGCCAGCCGTGGCGCGCTCGGTCATGGCGCGGTCAGCCATGACCGGCCAGGGCCGCCGTCGCCAGCCATGCGAAGCGGCGTGCCGAGGGCAGGCAGCCGAAGTGATTGATGGGCTCAAGCAGGGCGACACGGCCCTCGCGGACAGCCGGCAGGGCATTCCACAGCGCATTCTCGGGAAGCGCGCGGCCGACATCGGCCGGCAGCGGCGAAACGACGAGGATCGAAGCGTCGGGAACGCGCGCCAGCGCCTCCAGCCCGACCGGAGCAGCGGCGCTGTAGCTCGTCTCGTCGGTCCAGGCATTCTTGATGCCGAGACGCCGTAGCACGTCGCCGAACATGGAATCCCGGCCAAAGGCGCGGAAATGGCGTGAATCGCCCAGGCTGATAACGAAGACCGGCCGCCTGGAGTCAGCCGGCAGAGTAGCGCGCAATCGCGTGATTTCGACTGATGTCTCGTCGACGTAGCGTTTCGCTTCGGCCTGTCGTCCGAGCTTTTCGCCAAGCGCCAGCGTTGCCGCTTCGGCGAGCGCGTAGGGTGGCACGCCAGGCGCGTAGACCGTTTGCGCAAAGACCGGCGCGATGCGCTCGAGCATCGGGCGCTGGTATTCGTAGAAACTGGAGATGGCGATAAGGTCCGGCGCGACGATGCGCAGCAGTTCGTAATTGGGCGTGCCGCGCAGCCCGAGATCGGTCACCGATCGCGGCATCTCGGGTTCTACCGCCAGCTTGCGAAACTGGATCAGTTCGGTCGCCGCGACCGGTTCGATGCCAAGCGCGATCAAGGTTTCCAGCATGCCCCAGTCGATCGCCGCCACGCGCAGCGGCGCAGCCCTGGCGGCAATCGGCGGCAGCATGGCCGCCATGCCAAGCGCGAGCACCCGCCGCCGGTTGGGGAAGAGGTGGATCATCACCAGGGTCTACAGCCGATAGCTACCAAGTCGTGTGGGCCTTCAGCTTGAACGACCGGCCTTCGCCATAGGAACAGGTCAGGGTCGTCTGGCAGCTTGCCACGTATGTCTTGTCGAAGAGATTGGTGATGTTGAGGTCGACGCCCCAGTTCTCCTTCTCGTAGCCGAGCTTCAAATCGGCCAGCGTGACGGCCGGCACCTTCGCCGTGTTCTCGTTGTCGGCCCATGAGGAGCCGAGGTGACGCACGCCGGCGCCAATCGAGACGCCGTCATACCAGTCGCCGCGGAAAGTATAGTCGACGGATGCGGAGACCATGAGTTCGGGCACGATGAAAGGTGTCTTGCCGATCAGCGCCGGGTTGGTGTCCTTGGTGATCTCGAGGTCATAGGCGGTGAAAGCACCCGTCACCCGCAAATCCTCGGTGATATTTACCTTGCCCTCGAGCTCCACGCCGCGCGAGCGCACCTCGCCCCTCTGAACCTGAGCAAAGGGATTGTCCGGACTTGCGACGGCCACGTTCTGACGGGTGAGGTCGAACACCGACAGGGTGAACAGGCCATCGACGAAGGTCGGCTCATATTTGACGCCAACCTCGTATTGCACGCCCTCTTCAGGTTTGAACAGATCGCCATTTGCGTCGGTACCGATGATCGGATTAAAGAATGTGGCGATGCTGGCATAGGGGGTGATGCCGTTGTCGAACTCATAGGCGAGACCAGCGCGGCCGGAGAAATCGCCAACGTTGCTGCTCTGTGAGCTGGAAGTCGCCGAGTAGTAGGTCGGGCCGTTATCGGCGCTAAGCCAGCCCCAGTCGTAGCGGCCGTTCAGCGTCACCAGCCAGCCATCGCCGAAGCGGAGCTGGTCCTGCGCATAGAAGCCGAGCTGTTTCTGCGTCAGGTCCTGGTTGAGATAGCTGACGCGAGGCGTTAGCGGCGAACCATAGACGGGATCGAATGCATCGATCGGTGGAGTCGTCCCAAATAGGGCCGACGACTGGACCTGGTCGATGTTGTAATATTTGTAGTCGATACCGGCCAGCAGCGTATGTTCGATCGCGCCGGTCTCAAATTTGCCTTCGATCTGGAGGTCCGACAGGAATGTCATGACATCGGTATCGTGGCCGAAATTGATGCGATCCAGTTCCGTCGCGCTCGCCCAGCCGTTGGGGTAGACGCTGGCCTCGTCGATGGATGCCGCGCCGAAGCGCGTGTTGGAGCGCACCGTCCAGTCATTGTCGAAGGTGTGCTCGAACTCGTAGCCGATCGAGCCCTGTTCGCGCTTATAGAGATCGATGCTCGGCTCAGTGAAATTGGCGTCGGGATCGATGCGGCCATAGTTCACGCCGTCGACGACCCGGTCCACCACTGTGCCAATGTAGGGCAGGAAATTGCCGCCATTGTGGTTCTCGTCGATATGGCTGAAATTCGCGAGCACCGTCAGCCGGGTCTGATCGTCGGGCTGCCAGGTGATGCTCGGCGAGATGAAGCCGCGCCAGCCGTCCTGCAGGTCGCTATAGGTGTCGCCGCCGGCGACGCGGCCGTTGACGCGATAGCTGACCACGCCGTCGCTGGCCACGTCGCCGACGTCGAAGCCGAGATAGGCCCTACCGGCGTCGTTGACGCCGGTTTCGACATAGCGCTGCCTGCCGTCGGGACGCTTGCTGACATAGTTGACGATGCCGCCCGGATTGCTGCCGCCATAGAGCACCGAGGCCGGACCTTTCAGCACTTCGATGCGCTCGATCCCGAAGGAATCGACGTAAAATCCACCGAATCCATAGCTGAACAGCTGCAGGCCATCCATGTAGACGCCGGTGTCCGTCGCTTGGAAGCCACGGATGAAAATCCAGTTGGTATCGCTGTCGGGACCGAAGGGCTGCGTGAAAACGCCGGCCGTATATCGCAGCGACTCGTCTATCTTCTGCGCGCCCTGATCGTCGATTTCCTGCCGTCCGATCACCGAGACGAATTGCGGGATCTCGGTGAGTTTGGTCGCGGTCTTGGACCCGGTCTTTGTCTCCTTGGCCACGACGCCGTCGACAGGTCCGGTCGCGCTGTCGCCGGCCTCGCCCTCGACCACCACGGGCTCGAGCTGGGTGTTGTTTTGCTGAGCGAACGCGCTCACGGACGGGATCAAAGCGAGGGCGGCGCCCGCCAACAGCGGCTTCATCCGGCAGATTCTGTTCATTAAGGCAACCCCAGGGTTCTCGAACGTATATACCTGACTGTTTACCTCAGCTTATGTCGGGGTCATTGGACGGATTTGCGCGGTTTGTCGGTTTTTGTCCCAAAAGGCCGATATTGCGATTTCATGCTGCGGAAAAGCGCGTCGCGTCTGATGAGATTGATGCGACGCGCTTAAGTTCTTGTTTTATGCATGTCGTCATCCCAAAACCGCTGCGCACTTTTGGGCGACATGCATTGGCGCCCACCGGCACTCTTCATCCACGCACCAGGCGTCAATCCGACGACGGATTTGAACACTCGCGTCAGATGGGCCTGATCGAAAAAGCCGGTTGCTTCCGCGATATCGCCGAGTGAGGCGGATTCATGCGCCATCATTGTCTGAATTTTTCGAACCCGTGCCTGCATCTGCCAACGGTGCGGCGGTATACCCGTAGCCGCCTTGAACGCGTGGCTAGTTGCGGTTTCCGATAGGCCGGTCAGCGCGGCCAGATCGGCGAGACGGATCTTGCCCAGGCAATGCGCGTCGATGTAGTCGGTGACCAGGCGCAGTTTTCGACGAGACAGCGGCGTGCGGCGCCGCTGTCCGCCCGGTTGGCCGATCTCGAAAAGTCCGGCGAACAATGCGTTGAGCAAGCCCTCGCCGTAGAGATCGTGCATCGGCTGGCCGCTGTTGCATTCGGCCGCGATCAGGCCGGCAAGCATGGCGATCCGGTCGTCGCGAAACTGAAACCGCGACACATGCAAGGCGTCGCGGTCCAGGCTGCCGCCGAAGCGGCGCGTCAGCGCTGCCTCGTCAAAATGCAGATCGAGATGCTTGATGCGGCGCAGGCCCTCGACCCTGCCTCTGATGGGGACCCCGGCCGGTATATAGGCCATCGAAAATGCCCGGTCGTGACGGCGTAATTCGCCCTGCGAACCCTCGACGAAAAAGGCGCCGTCGCCATCGACATCCAGCGTGACAAAGAGCCGAGGGTCGGGAGAGACATAGTAGCCTCCCGCATTCGCTCCGCACGCAACGTCCCAGAGGTCGGCGACGACGCCGTCCCAGACATGCCCTTTCAGGCCGCCAATAACGGAAAAACCCTGGATGCGACTTTCCATGCGTGGAGCGAAGGTCACTTCCCGTTTCCCTGTGATTGCATGATCTCTCGGCCTTGATATATTTCATGATGAAAATTATCAAGTTTATAGAGACAGCAGCGGGCAAGCGGTCCGAGGTTTGGCGAAAGCCGAAGCGACATTCGATCTCCCCCGCAAAGGCGAAATCGGCAGCTTCGCCGATGGCGAGCTTTTGGGACTCTAATTTCGCGCTGCTTCGAGACGCGCGCGAAATTCCTCGAGCTCCGCTTCGGCAATGGCTGCCACTTCGGTCTCGCCTGGATAGCTTCCACCGGCGACCTCCTTGCGGAAGCCCGACAGCGCCTCGAGCCGCGCGTCCCTGACGGATTGGTGCAAGGCGGCCAGATTGCCCCACGCACGGGCGTGGCGCGGCAGGCGAGTGCTCTCGCCGCAAATGTCCGAGGTGAACAGGAAGATGACGTCTGCCTCGGTGCCCGAGCCGAGCGACACCGTGACCAGCGAGGTGCGGCGGTTGATCTCGGCCATCACCTCGGCCGCAATGATTTCGCATTCGACGGCGAAGGCACCGGCATCCTCCAGCAGCCGGAAGCGATCCCACAATTCCAATGCCTCTACGGCGGTCTTGCCTACCGCCCGGATGCCGCCGACCCAGGTGGATTTGCGCGGCACGAAGCCGAGATGCCCCATGACCGGAATCTGTTCATCGGCGAGCAGCCGGACGCTGTCATAGCCGCGCCCGGTGATCACCGCATCGGCGCCTGATGTGACGGCGTCGAAGGCCGTGCGCAGGATCTCGTCGCCGGTGATGGCGTCGGCGAAGCCGAGGGCAGCGGTGACGAAGACGCGGCGCGATCCCTCGCGCACGCGCAAAACGTTGGCGGCGCGGCAGACGACCATCTCGACGCCGGCGGCCTCGGCGGCGGCGGCCTCTTCCGCCGTCTCCGCCGTCACCTGTGCGACATGGCGCCCGGTTCCCTTCAGCGCGCGCAGGTCCGCGACGGTTACGCTGCGCTCGGCCTCGCGGCCGCCGAAATCGAAGATGCGCGGCATCTCAGCCTTTCAGCTTCTTGGCGTAGTAGTCCGGCGCCACCACGCCAGGCTTGGAGAACCAGGCCGGCACGTCGACGCCGGAATAGAGCAGGATGTTGCCCCACGGATCGAAGGCGCCGGTGCGCACGATGACTTTGGCCTTAGCCGCCATCTCGCTGAGGATGGTCTCGTGCTCAGTGGTTTCGAAATCGGCGTCGGGGAACAGCCGCTTCAGCTTGGCCAGCAGCGGCGCATTGTGCACCGGCAGCGTGTCGGCATAGCCGACGCGCTCGGCGATGAAGCTGGCGGCGATCGGCGCCAGCACGGTTTCGAGGTCCGGCACGTCAGGCGAGATGGCGAGATCGATGCGCCAGGCGCTTGACGGAATCGGAAAACCCGCATCGCAGACGATCATCAGGTCGCCATGGCCCATCGAGGCGATGGCGTGCGCCAGTTCGGCATTGAGCAGCCGGTTTCGGTTCATGTCGGTTCCTTCCATGTTGTCTTCAGGGCTTGGGCATAGAGCGCGTCTGCCTTGGCCCGCTGAGGTAGGCCGGGAATAACGCCGAGTTCGGTGCAGGCGATCGCGCCGCAGACGACGCCGAAGCGGACCGCGTCGATGATGCCGCGGCCTTCGGCCAGCGCCACCGCGAAGCCAGAGTTGAACGCATCGCCGGCGCCCGTCGTATCGACCACCGTGACTGGCACCGCCGGCACCATCACGTCGAGTTCGTCGGTCAGGATCAGCGCGCCGCTGCGGCCGAGCGTCACCACGACGTTGCCGACACCGCGGCGGCGCAATTCGCCGGCGAGTTCGCGCGATGAGCGCGGATCGTCAGCCGGCAGGCCGAGCAGAATGCGCAATTCGCTCTCGTTCGGCGTCAGATAGTCGACGGAGGCGAAGATCGCGTCGGGAAGCTGGCGTGCCGGTGCGGGATTGAGGATGGTGCGGGCGCCATGCTTGCGGCCGAGCTCCATGGCGCGGGCGGCGGCGGCGATCGGCACTTCCAGCACGGTCATGACGACGTCGCTCTCGGCGATGCGCAGGTCCGCCGTTTCGACGGTCGTGGCGTCCATCAATTCATTGGCGCCCATGTCGAGGATGATGAAATTCTCGCCCTTGTCGTTGAGGATGATGAAGCCGACGCCGGTGGCGCGCTCGGCGCGCGTCGTCACCAGGCTCGAATCCACCCCTTCGGCGGCGTAGAGATCGGTGGCGATGCCGGCCAGCTTGTCGGTGCCGATGATTGCGAGCAGCGACGAAGCGGCGCCCAGCCTTGCGGTGGCGACGGCCTGGTTCGAACCCTTGCCGCCCGGACCCATGTCGAAATCGGTGCCAAGCATGGTCTCGCCGAAGATCGGCAGTTTTGGCGCCCGCATGGTCAGCCCGACCGCGAAACTGCCGACGATTGTGATTTTGGGCGTGATCTTGGGTGTGGTCATCAATGCCTCGTTCGGGGCCTCATTCAGGACGCCATGGCGCGCGCCAGGATCGCTTCCTCGTTGATGCCAGCGCCGATCAGTTCGCCCGAGATCCGGCCGTTGCGCAGCACCAGAACGCGTTCGGCGTTCATGATCAATTCCGGAATCTCCGACGAGATCATGACCACCGCCACGCCTTCGCCGGCAATGCCACGCAAGATGGCGTAGATTTCTGCCTTGGCGCCGACATCGACGCCGCGCGTCGGTTCGTGCAGGATCAGCACGCGCGGGTTGGTGACGAGGCTGCGTCCGAGGATGATCTTCTGCTGGTTGCCGCCGGACAATGTCGCCAGTTTCTGGCCAAGATGTGAAATGCGCGCGTCGAGCCGGGCGACCTGCGCGCGGGCCTCGCGACGGACCGCGCCGCGCCGCATGAAGCCGGCAAGCGAAAAGCGCGGCAGCGAGGCCGAGACGACATTGTTGGCGACGCTCATCGCCAACAGCGCGCCGGCGCCGCGCCGGTCCGCCGGCACCAGCGCCATGCCGTTGCGGATCGAGGCGTGCGGATCGGCGGCGCGCAATTCCTCGCCGTCGATGGTGATGCGGCCGCTGCGGCCGCACAGGCCGAACAGCGCTTCGCCAAGCGTGTCCTTGCCGGAATCCGGCAGGCCGCCAATGCCGAGGATTTCGCCCGCGCGGGCATCAAAACTCAACTCATCCAGCCCAAGGGCTGTCAGCTTCTCGACGGACAGCACGATCGGCGCGCCATCCGACCGCGCCTCGGGCTGCAACGACCACTGCGCCGCCGTGTCGAGATCGCGGCCGACCATGGCGCGGATCAGCCGGTCTTCCGACAGGCCGTCATTGTCCAGCGTCTCGATGGTGCGGCCGTCGCGCATCACCGTGATGCGGTCGGCAAGGTCGAGCACTTCCTTCAGATGATGCGAGACGTAGATGACGGTGACGCCTTCGCCGCGCAATTGCCTGATAATGTCGAATAGCCGCTCGCTCTCGCGTTTGGAAAGCGCGGAATTGGGTTCGTCGAGGACGAGCACGCGGGCGCGCTGGCGGATGGCGCCGGCAATCTCGACAAGCTGCATCTCGGCGACGGAAAGCCGACCGACCCTGGTGTCGGCATCGAGCTTACCCATGCCGAGGCGGGACAAGGCCACGCGCGCCTCGCGCCGCATCGCGTCACGCGGCACCAACGACGCGGCCGAGCGCGCCGCCATGTCCGACATCATGATGTTGTCGGCGATGGTCAGCGTCGGGCAGAGCGCCAGTTCCTGGTAGACGACGGTGATGCCGGCGGCCCGACTGGCCAGCGGCGAGGCGATGGTTGCCTGCTTGCCGTCGATGCGGATTTCGCCGCTGTTCGGCTGCAGGTCGCCGGCAAGGATGTTCATCAAGGTCGATTTGCCGGCGCCGTTCTCGCCGACGACGGCGTGCACTTCGCCGGGACGAAAGTCGATGGAAATACGGTCGAGCGCCAGCACCCCGGGGAACCGCTTGGTCAGGCCGGAGATTTCGACGATGGGGGTAGGGGGCTGTTGCTCTGTCATTGGCTGGCTGAACGAAGAGCCGCCGACCCCAAGGCCGGCAGCCCTCGTCACGCTGGCTTGTTACTTCTTGGCGACCTCGGCGATGTTTTCCTTGGTGTAGACGCCGACGCCGGTGTCGAGATTTTCGATTGGCTGACCCTTGAGGAACTGGACAATCAGGTCGACGGCGGCGAAGCCCTGCTTCTCCGGTGCCTGGTCGATCGTCGCCTCGACATTGCCGTCCTGGACAAGCTGCACCGTCTGGTCGAGCAGGTCGAAGCCGACCACCTTGACCTTGTCGGCGGCGTTGTTGCGCTCGACCCAGGTGCCGGCGGCCGGCGTCGAGCAGCATTCGAGCGACAGCACGCCCGAGATCGCCGGATTGGCCAGCATGGCGTTCTCGATCGCGGCATAGATCTTCTGCGGGTCGGTCCCGGTGTTGAGTGTTGAGACCACCTCGATGCCGGGCTCGGCGGTAAGCGCCTCGCGCGCACCTTTTTCGCGGTCGAGCGACCACTGGGCGGCGGCGTCGATCGTGGTGATCATCACCTTGCCCTTGCCGCCTAGTACCTTAGCCATCAGCTTGCCGGCTTCACGACCCGACTGGACGAGATCCTGGCCGGCGAAGGCGAGACGCTTGCTCTCCGGATTGTCGGTGTTGAAGGTCACGACCGGGATGCCGGCGGCGATGACGCGGTCGATCAGTGGCGCCAGCGCGTCGGTCGAAACCGAGGAGATCGCCAGGCCATCCATCTTGCCCATCAGCGTTTCGATCTCGCTGATCTGGCCGTCGGCGTCAGCGCCGACGGGACCGATGAATTGAGCGTTGACCTTGTCCTCCTTGGCGGCGCGCTCGACGCCGGCCTTCATGAACGGCGCGAATTCGTTGGAGACGTCGTGGTAGGAGACGTAGATGTCGAGCGGCGCGCCGGCGGCGATCTTGGCCTTGATACGCTCGGCCAACGCGAAATCGGTCAGCTTGGCGCCGGCATGGGCCGACAGCGGCAGCAGGCTGAGTGCGGCTGCGAGAATGATATGTCTGAGTTTCATGGATAGTCCTCCCTTGTTTGGCCTTTTGGCGGCCTGTTGGTTTGGCCTGTTGCTTGGTTATTGCTGTTTTCAGCTCGGCCGGCGCGTGCTCCATTTGTCGATGCCGACCGCTATGATGATGACCAGACCGATCATCAGTTCCTGCACGAAGGGCGATACGCCCATCAGCACCAGCCCGTTGCGCATGACGCCGATGATCAGCACGCCGAGAATGGTGCCGAGGATCGTGCCTTCGCCGCCCGACAGCGAGGCGCCGCCGACGATGGTCGCGGCGATGACGTCGAGCTCCAGGCCGAGACCGGTGCGTCCGGCCTGACCGCTCGGCAGGAAGGCCAGGCTCAAAATGCCGGCGAAGGCGGCCAGCACGCCCATCAGCACGAAAGCGCAGATCTTGACCGAATTGACGGAAATGCCTGAGACGCGCGCGGCCTTGGCGCTGCCGCCGACGGCGTAGACGCGGAAACCGAAATTGGAGAAGGACAGCACCACCCAGGCAAGTGCTGCGATGATGATGAAAAACACCAGCTGCATCGGGATAATGCTGAACAGATAGCCTTGGCCCATGAAGCCGAAGGTCTGCAGGACCTCGGGCAGGGCGCCGTTGCGGGCGTTCACCGTCACCGGCTGGCCGTTGGTCAGGATGAGGGCGGCACCGCGCACGATGGAGAGCATGCCAAGTGTCGCGATCAGCGAGGGCAGCCGGCCATAGGTGGAAAGCACGCCGTTGACGAGCCCTATGGCGACGCCGGTGAGCAGGCCGACGCCTATCGCCGGCAGCAGCGCCCAGCCGGCGATGATCAGCATGCCGGTGGCGAGGCCGGAGAATGCGTAGGTAGAACCGACCGACAGGTCGACCTCGCCGGCAATCAGCACGAATGTCATGCCGACCGCCATGATCCCAAGCAACGAGATCTGGCGACCGACATTGAGCAGGTTCAGCGATGTCAGGAACCCGTCGGTGGCGAAGGACAAAAACAGGCACAGCACGAGCAGGGCGATGAACACGCCCGCCTCACGCGCCCGCAACAGCCGCGCCAACGTCAATCGGTCCGTGGCTGGCGCGCGCGCGCCGGTCCTGACCGCATCGGCCATACAGCATCCTCCCTGTACGTGGCGAACGGCCGGTCACGACCGGCGCCGCCACTCTTCTCCCGTTCCATCATCGACCCGTACCGAGCTCGTGCCCGGGCCGATGCATGAGAGTCAATCATCCCGAACAGAATCAGGATGCGGCTCTATCTCCCTGCTTTTCAACGATCTTTCCGATCATGGTGGGCGTGATTTCTCGCACCCGCTTTTGACGTCAGGACGCCTTGCGGAACGAACCGGCAGGCACCTTGCGCAACTCGTCGTAATTTCCGTATTCGCGCACCTTCTTGAACGGCGCGTTTTCGACAGCGTTGTAGGAGCAGATATAGCCCCAGCGATAGGTATCCGAGCGATTGGCATCCGAGCGGTGCAGCAGATTGCCGTCGAAGATCAGCGCGTCGCCGGCTTCCATCTCGACATAGATATGCTCGTAGCGCTTCAGCGCGGCCTCCAGATGCTCCTGCTCGACATTGGTCTGATCGTTCTCGCGGATGTGGTTGAGGCGGCCGAGCTTGTGCGAACCCTTGAGCACCTGCAGGCAGCCATTCTCGCGGGTCGCCTTGTCGAGCGCGACATAGATGCTCATCATCTCCGGCGCGAGGCAGCCGTAATTGTACCAGTAGCCGAAATCCTGGTGCCATTCCCAGGCGCCGCCCTCATTGGGCTGCTTCATCGTCATCTTGTGGCTGTAGAGATAGATCGGTTTGCCGACGGCATCCTCGGCGAGATCGACCATGCGCTCGTCGCGCGCCAATAGACCATATTTGTCGTCCTCGGCCTTGGTCCACATCTTCAGGAGGGTGGTCTTGCCTTCCTTGTCGCCCTTGGCCATGACGGCGCCGCTCTTGGTCTCGGCCTCCAGCTGCTTGCGTGCGTGGTCACGAAAATCGTCCACCTCGGCCACACTCAGCAGCCTCTTGCGGATAATGTACCCGTCGCTGATGTAACGTTCCGTTTCTTCCTTGGTCATCGCGAGCATCGTCTTGCCTCCCTGGTCTTCGCGAACGGGCCCTCAGCGGCGCAACGCGCCTTGAAGGCGTTGGGAAGAGCGAGGTCTCGAATGCCGACCTCGCCTGCCTCTTGAGAACGACCATAGCGGCGCCTGGCAGGGAACGAAATGGACAGCATCGCGCATTTTTTATATAAAACGCGCATGCGGGCAAGAACGTCGGTTCTCGAGAGTTTCCACTATGTGCCGGCCTCCGGATGGACACGCACGGCGTTCAGCGTGCTGCGCGCCGGCAAGGTCGCCGCGGCGCCGGATTACCGGATAGAACGCGCGGCCTATCCCGGCCAGGACATCCTCTATTGCCTGTCGGGCCGGGGCGTCGTGGAGACGCTGGGGCAGCGGCTCGATGTATGGCCGGGCCAACTGGTGTGGATGGCCAACGAGGCGCCGCATGTCCATGCCGCCGACGAGCACGATCCGTGGAGCCTGCTCTGGTTCAGGCTCGACGGGCCGGACCCGGCAGTCCTGCGGCGCAAGCTGTTCGGCGAGGGCACCTTACGGACCATGTTCGCGGAGGCCATGAGCCCGGTTCCGTGGTTCGAGCGGCTGTTCGCCGCGCTGCGGCGGCGCGACGCTAGTCTCGACCTCAGACTCAACCAGTTGGTCGCCGAATTCGTGCTTCTGGTCGACCGGGCGCTCGCAGGCGGCGGCACCGATGATCTGCCGAAGCCGCTTGCCGCTGCCCTGGACGCCATGCGCGCAGAACCCGGATTTGCCTGGACCGCGCCTGACCTGATCGCTGTTACCGGGCTCGGACCCTCTCAGATCCGGCGGCTGTTCCAAAAACATCTGCGGACAAGCCCGCACCAATGGCTGATGCGCGAGCGGCTGATGCAGGCGCAATCGCTGCTGGTGCAGAGCGACCAAAAACTGGCCGAGATCGCCGAGGCCTGCGGCTTCTGCGACGTCTATCATTTCGGGCGTGAGTTCAAGCGTTCGGTGGGAATCTCCCCGGCCGCCTGGCGCCGCAGCGAGTTGAGCGCCGGACCGGGACATTAGAGCGCTTTTGCGTTTGAACTCTTCGTCGCATTTGTCGGACGCCCAACGAGACGTTTGGCTGCCGACGCGGTGGGCGTCCTGCCGCTTTCCGAACGGTGCTACTCGATAAGCAGCAAGCCGCGCTTTTTGTCGCCGTCGCTATCGATTGTGTCCATGGCTGAGAACAGGCGCTCTCGCTCGATCAGCCAGGGCCTGTAGTCCTCGTTTACGTCGAGCACGAAGACCATGTCCTCGGCCTCCAGATACCCTCCGACCGGGGAAAAATGGCCAACGCCGGCGCCGAAAATCTTCTCACGGGTGAAGTTGACGATGTAGCGGCGGCCGGGATCGTTGGCGCGCTTCATGTGCTCGCGAAACGCATCGGCGCTCAGATCCCGAAGCACGGAAACCTTCCGCTTGGTGTTCGTTCGAGCGACCTCGGCAAGCTCGTCCAGCGTGAGCCCGATGATGCAGAAGCCTGTCCAGCACTTTCCCGTTCCCGCGAGGACTTCGGCTTCGGTTGTCTCTTCCTCGCCGATGGAGCGGAATGTGTTTGCGATACTTGCCGGGCCGCACCTCGAGCCGTTCGATTGCCATATGACGTCGGCGTTGAAGGTGGCAGCCACGGGCAGCTTCCAGGCGCTGTCGATCAATTCAGGGGTGCGGATAACCGATGACTGGATCGCGTCTTGCGAAACTCTGGACTGACCAGCAATCAAAATTGCAGCGCCGCCCAGCAGACCGACGACGGCGATCACAATCACACCGAAAGCGAGACTGCGCTTCATTGCTGAACCTCTCGGCAGGCAGCAATCGGACAATGAAGAAAAGCCACCGCAACGTCAATCAGGCGCCACATCCCGCCAATCAACCATTGTCTGGCACAGATCCCTCAGAACGGCCGGGCCTTCACAGCACCTTCTGCCGGAACTTCGAATGACAGCTTGAGCAATCCTGCAGGATAAGATGCAGGAGGTGCTCGGCGGGAGTGCTGGCAGGATCGGCTCGCGCCACTGCCGGCCGCTTGCCAAGCAGGCTGCCGCCGTCCATCGCCGGGCTGGAACCCATCCTCATGTCGTCGGTAATGCTGGCGGGCGCCCGCTCGGCCTTGGCGGCAAGCGTGGTCGCCAGCGTCCCGATGTGACGGGCCAGCGCCTCGAATTCCGAACGGGCATGATCGATTTCCAACCTGGCACCCGAAGGCGCCCCCAATGTCGCGCTGGGAAATTCCGCAATGAGCGCAGGGCCGGTGCGGGCGCGAATGGTTCCGGCTGCCGCCTTGAAGGCCGCGGCGTCATAGGCCAGCTTGCCATCGAACATCCCGGCGATCGTTTTCGCGGCGGTAGCCATCTCCTTCATCGAGGCCTGGCGCGAGGCGATGATTGGGTCAGGTCCGGCGGCTGCCATCACCGCAGAGGCACAGGCAAGCGACAGCATCGCTGCGGCGGCGGTCCATTTCACTGAACCATGCCTTCTCCCGCCAGTTCGTCGATGATCGGGCAGTCCGGCCGCTCATCGCCATGGCAGTGCTCGACCAGGTGATGCAACAGGCCGCGCAATCCCATCAGTTCGGCGATCTTCCTGTCGATCTCCTGCAGCTTGGCCCCGGCGATAGCTTTGACGTCGGCGCTCTCGCGGTCCTTATCCTGGTACAGCGAAAGCAACTGGCGGCACTCGTCGACCGAAAAACCCAGGCTGCGCGAGCGCTGCAGAAACCGCAAGCGGTGGATGTCGTCTGCCGAATAGTCACGATAGCCATTCTCCGTCCGGGCCGGGCGCAAAAGCCCGATGTCCTCGTAATAGCGTATCGTCTTGGACGGCAGGCCGGATTTTTCGGAAGCGACGCCAATGTTCATGATGAAAATCTCCGTTCGCAAAGAAAATAGACCTTCCAGCAACTGGAAGGTCAAGTGCCAGGGTGATTTTCACGCGTTGCGGCCCGTTCGGGAGGAGGATGACGAGACGCGGTATCGTAACCAGGGTCGTTAGCACGCCTGCAGTAGTTCCAGAGTCGGCTCAAGCCCTATCTATTCACGCGGCGGATCCTCGCTAAAGCGAATGTGTTAGCGAAGGCCAAGGAAGCTGAGTATCGCGATTACGATAACAACGGCCCCAACCAGCCAGATGATATTGTTCATGACAGTTCTCCTTTGTCTCTGCCGCGAGCCTTGTGGCAGCTGGCCATAATTTATAGCGAACGCCCTCACGGCGTTCTCGTTCCAAAACTGGCGCTTCAAGCCGGCAACTGTTCTTGGGATCGGGAAAGCCCGCGCCTCTGGAGGAGCGCGGGCCGACCGGAGTACGGGCCCCGATCCAGCAGCCAATATCCGGGAGATATTCGCTGTCATCCTACAACTGTTAGTACGCGCTAATGTTCCGCCCATGCAGAAAAAGTCCGTGAGGATCGGACGTATGGCGCCTCGGCCGTGCTCGAATCTTGCCGGAATTGAGGGCTCTCCGGTGGACACCTCTCTGGTGGGGCATATGTTTCTAGTGCGGCGCACAGCAGTATCGCCAGGCAACAGTGCATGCCGGATTTCGGGATGAAACCAGTTTGCGGAAACGTTTGTCGAACAACGCTCGAAACCTGATGCCCAACATCTGGTGCCGATGAGCAAACACCTCCGGCGGCACTTTACACCGTGCACGCGCCGAGGAGACAGAATATGCCGGCCAAAGCCTATATCAACCGGATCGCGACAGCGGTGCCGGAGCATGAGGTTTATCGATTCTATCTGCGTTTCGCGGCTTCCATGCTTGCGGCCGATCGCCGAAGAATTTTCGAACGCATGGCCGATCTTGCCGGCATCGAGCGCCGGTATTCCTGTTTTGCACCTGCCGGCGATCCCGAGGGACTAACTGCCGATCTTGCCGGGACTTTTATCCGGGGCGCCTTTCCTGGAACGGCCGAGAGAATGGCAATGTTCTGTCATGCCGCACCTGTTCTGGCGCAAAAATGCGTCGACGGTTTGCGGCTTGGTGACGGCGCTTCCCGCATCACCCATCTCATCGTCACCACCTGCACCGGTTTTTCGGCGCCCGGCATCGACCTGGAGCTGGTTGCGCGATGCGGCCTGTCGGACAGGGTCGAACGCACGATGATCGGTTTTATGGGGTGCTACGCGGCGATCAACGGCCTCAAGCTTGCCCGCCACATCGTCCGCTCCGATCCGCACGGCAAGGTCCTCCTGGTCAATATCGAACTCTGCACGCTGCACCTGCGCGAAACCACCGAGCTGGAGAAGCTGCTGTCGTTCTGCCTCTGGGGCGACGGCTGTGCGGCCGCACTCGTCACCGCTGAGCCTCCCGGCATCGAGCTTGACAGCTTTCACTGTGTCGTGGCCCACGAAAAGCGGGATCTGATGAGCTGGAGCATTGGCGACCACGGCTTCGACATGGTTCTTTCCGGACAGGTCCCGGCAGCGATTCATGACGCATTGCGGACCAACCGGGACGCCATCCTCGGCGGCCGGACGACGGAAGCGATCGGCCTTTGGGCCGTGCACCCCGGTGGACGTTCGGTTCTCGACGCTGTCGAGAGGGCTCTGAAGCTCGCGCCCACCGCCCTGGAACCATCGCGTGAGGTGTTGCGCCGGTTTGGAAACATGTCGTCCGCGACCGTCATGTTCGTGATGAAGGAAATGTTGAAGGCGCCGCCGGGCCTGCTCGGCTGCGGCATGTCTTTCGGACCCGGGCTGACGGCCGAAACCATGCTTTTTCGAACTGTGTCATGAGCGGCCTGGAGCACCGCCAGCTTGAGCCGGAAATCCTCGACGGGCTTGCGGCCGACGATTCGCGAGCACTTGCCGCACGCCGCGATCTCCGTCGGATCAACGCGCTGATGTTTCAGACGAAGATCATGGCGTCGCTGCTCAGGAAATTTGTGCCAAGACCGCCACGTCGCATTCTGGAGATCGGCGCCGGCGATGGCAAATTCATGCTGGCGGTAGCGCGGCGCATGGTTGGGCAATGGCCTGGGGTCGAATTGGTAATGCTCGACCGCGTCGACCTTATCACCGCGCAATTGCGTGGTGATTTCGACAGGCTGGGATGGGCGGTCGAAGGCGTCGCCGCCGATGTCTTCGACTGGGCCAGAAACAATGAGGACACGCGGTTCGACGCGATCACCGTCAATCTGTTTTTGCATCATTTCCACGATGCCGAGCTCGTGCGTCTGTTTTCGCTGATGGCGCCGAAAGCGCCGTTGCTGTTGGCGACTGAGCCGTCGCGGACGAAACTGGCACTTGCTGCAACCCGTCTTCTCCCGGCAATCGGCGCCAATGACGTCACCAGAAACGACGCGGCTCAAAGCGTGCGCGCCGGCTTTCGCGGCAGCGAGCTTTCCGGTCTCTGGCGGGCAGTAAACGGCAAACCGCTCGAGGAACGGCGTGCCGGCCTTTTTTCCCACATTTTCGTCGGCGCCAGCGCGGGTGACGACCCATGACGCGGTTCCGTGACGCGATCATCATAGGCGCCGGCCCGGCGGGCACATCCGTCGCGCTTACGCTGGCCCGGTGCGGATGGGCCGTGGCCATTGTGGAAAAGAGCGCGTTCCCGCGGCGCAAGGTCTGCGGCGAATACATGTCGGCAAGCAATCTTGCGCTTCTGGACCAGTTGGGGATAGGCGATGCCTGGCGTGCCAGTGCCGGCCCCGAAATCCACCGTGTCGGCTTCTTTTCCGGCGAGACCTGCGTCGAGGCGCCGATGCCTCGCGCAAGGAATGGAGTTTCTGCAAGGCCCGGCTTCGGCCGGGCGCTTGGCCGGGACATTCTCGACTGTCTGCTTTTGCAGGCGGCGGGGTCGGCGGGCGTCGAAATCTTTCAGCCTTGCCGCGCCGTCGCCATCGATCGGGCTGGCGAAATGCAAACGGTGCGAATTCAAGCCGGAGACGAAACGACAACATTGCATGCGCCGGTGATTGTGGCCGCACATGGCTCCTGGGAACCCGGACCGCTGCCCAGCCAGCTCGGAAAGAGCAACCGCCCTTCGGACCTGCTCGGCTTCAAGGCGCATTTCACCGGATCGTCGCTGGCGCCTGATCTGATGCCTCTGCTGGTGTTTCCGGGCGGTTATGGCGGCATGGTCTCGGCGGACCATGGCCGGCTGTCGATCTCGTGCTGTATTCGACGCGACATGCTCGCGCGGTTGCGCAAACAGCGTCGCCCCAAACACCACAGCCACGCGTCGGCCGCCGACGCGGTCTGCCGTCATCTGATGGAATCGTGCCGGGGCGTCAGGGATGTCCTGGAGTCGGCTCACCCCGACGGTCCGTGGCTTGCCGCAGGTCCGATCCGGCCGGGAATTCGCTCCTGCTACGAACGGGACATCTTTCGCGTCGGCAATGCAGCCGGAGAGTCTCATCCTGTTATCGCCGAGGGCATCTCGATGGCTCTTCAGTCAGGCTGGCTGCTGGCGTCGGAACTTGCCTGCGCGCCAAAGGGTCGTGCAGGGCGCGAGGCTGCCGGCAGACGCTACGAGGCGGTCTGGAAAAGACTGTTTTCAACCCGGGTCCACGCCGCTGCAGCTATCGCCGGAATTGCGCTTCGCCCCGGTAGCGCCAGCTTGATGGCGGCAATTGTCCGGAATTTCCCGCAGGCACTGACATGGGGTGCGCAACTAAGCGGAAAGACAAAGCCGGTTCCCGGCTTTGTCTAATGGCGGTTCAAACGGCAATGCTGGCGCAAACCGCAAATGGGCGCGTTTTTTTTCGGTGTCGATGGAACAACAACCGCCGGTCGCGGTTGGGAACACAGTCGTTCTACTCCAGCGACTATGGAGCCGTTCGCACGGCTCGGACAAAGGCCCCGCGCTTCCTCCCCGCGGGGTCTTTTCCTGTCTGAAGACTGGGACATTCGCTACCGACGGCCCCAACCTTAAAATCATTGTGTCGAGGAACTAGCTGCGGCCGTGGAGCGCTGCCGTTCATGGCTCGTCGATATCTTGTTTCGAGGGATTACGTGCGAGAGCGCGTTCCTCCTCGTCGTCCGGCAGCGCCTCGTCGCTGTCCTGGTACGGATTGTCGTCGTCTTCCTCCGGCAGCTCACCCTCTTTCTCGAGGTCATAACGGATGTCGCCGTTTCCCGGCACGCTGTCTGGTAGAATTTTGCCGCCTTTGATCGCGTCCCAATCCTGCTGTTCGATTGTCGGGCCTTCGGACGGATCGTCGGGTTTTCTGCGCGGTGCCATAGAAGCTCTCCTCTGCTTATGTGGATCACATGCCTAACTCCGCGGCCCGCTGCGTAGTTCCTCGACCGAACCGGCAGGGCCATTTTGCGTCCATCCCTCGGCTGTCCCGCCGGCGCGGCCATCCAACCACCGACACGTGCCGCAAGACCGGCCAGCAAGCGGCTTTGAACTTGCGTGGTATCTAATATAAGAGCACACTTCAAAAACGGGTGGAGGGGAAACAGCTCAGAAAAAGCAATAGGGAGGAAAGCCATGAACAGCATGAGCCTCACCACGCTTGAACGCGGCAAGACGACAGTTGATGCCGCGGCCCTGGAGGCGCTTTCGGTGCAGTTGCGCGGCACCGTGCTGAGGGAAGGTGACGCAGCCTATGACGACGCACGCAGCATCTGGAATGCCATGATCGACCGGCGACCGGGGCTGATCGTGCGCTGCGCCGGCGCTGCCGACGTCATCGCCTCGGTGAATTTTGCCAGGGAAAACCGGCTTCTTGTCGCGGTCCGCGGCGGTGGCCACAACATCGCCGGCAGTGCCGTCTGCGACGGCGGCCTGATGATCGATCTGTCGTCGATGAAGTCGGTGCGGGTCGATCCGGCGACGCGGCGGGCATGGGTGGAGCCTGGAGCAACGCTCGCCGATGTAGATGCCGAAACACAGGCGTTCGAACTGGCTGTGCCGACCGGCATCAACTCGACCACCGGCATATCGGGTCTGACACTGGGTGGCGGCTTCGGCTGGATCACGCGGAAATTTGGCCTGACCATCGACAATCTTCTCTGCGCCGATGTGGTTACCGCCGACGGCAAGCTGCTGCGCGCCAGCCAGACCGAAAATCCGGACCTGTTCTGGGCATTGCGCGGCGGCGGCGGCAATTTCGGCATCGTCACGGCGTTCGAGTTCAAGCTCCACCATGTCGGTCCGCAGGTGCTGTCGGGGCTTGTCGTTCACCCCTTCGCCGACGCAGAAAACGTGCTGAGCGAGTACCGGGCAGCACTCGAGACGGCTCCCGACGAACTGACCTGCTGGGTGGTCATGCGGCAGGCGCCGCCGCTGCCGTTCCTGCCGGCCGAATGGCATGGCAAGGAGGTGCTGGTTCTGGCCATGTGCTATTGCGGCGATCTGCGGGAGGGCGAGAGAGCGACGCAAAGGCTTCGCGCCATCGGCACACCGATCGCCGATGTCGTCGCTCCAAATCCGTTCACCGGCTGGCAGCAGGCTTTCGATCCGTTGCTGACGCCCGGTGCCCGCAATTACTGGAAGAGCCACGACTTGACCGCGCTTTCCGATAGTGCCATCGAGGTCGTCACTGCGGCGATATCCAGGCTTCCCGGCCCTGAATGCGAAGTCTTCTTTGGCCATGTCGGCGGTGCCGCGGGCCGCGTGACGCCGGATGCGACAGCGTTTCCGCAGCGTAGCGCGCATTACGTGATGAATGTTCACGCCCGCTGGCGCGAACCGGAAATGGACCGCGCCTGCATCGACTGGGCGCGCGGTGTTTACGAAGCGGTCAGGCCCTATGCCGCCGGCACGGCCTATGTGAACTTCATGCCCGAGGACGAGGTCGACCGGGTCGAGGCAGCCTATGGCGGCAACTATCGGCGGCTTCTGGAAATCAAGCAGCGCTACGACCCGCTGAACCTGTTCCGCATGAACCAGAATTTGCGCCCGGTGGAAAACCTGCGCGCTGCATAGCGTGCGCACGCAATGACAAGGCCCGCACTCCGGCGGAGGTCGCGGGCCCCATTTCGGTCGTACGCCAGAGTGGTTCGCTGAGCCGCTCTGGCTATTTCTTTGTGCAGTTCCCGGGCAGAAACCGCTGCACACTTTTCCTGGAATTGGGCTAGAGCGGTTCATCGTTTCACGGAAACGCCGAACCGCTCTAAGTATTTGTTTTTACGCAATTCCGGACGGAAAACCGCTACGCACTTTTCCTGGAATTGCTCTAGGCAGGCATCAAGATCGCAATGCGATGCACGCCGACCACGCTACTTGTATTCGTGGCACCGTCGGTCTTGCCCTTGGCGCAAGTGTACATCTCGCCTTCCTTAAGTTTGAATTCCTTGCCCGCCTTCTTGATCGTGAATTCGCCGGCAGCAATCGTGCATACCATGTCGTTGTCCATCACGGTTTCAGGAAAGACTGCTCCGGGCTGGAAGACTATATCGACGATTGAGATGCTCTTGTAAGCGGGAATGTCGGAGTTGCCAGTGCCGACCTCTACCACTCTGATGCCGGGCGCAACCTCCTTGCCCTCCGTCGGACCGTATTGCTTGGCGGCCCTTGCAGGCGTCGCCAAGGCGAATAGAGGCGTTACCGCCGCGGCGGTGACGCCGAGAGCAATTGCAGACCTGCGACTCATGGCTTCCATCGCATCCTCCCTTTTGTTGGTCACGCACAAATGTGCATGGCCAATGTATATTAGCACAAGCGCATCTATCTGTATGCAAGGCCGCGCCCGAAGCGCAACCTGCGCGCAGACGATCACAGGTGATCCGACGCTTTTTATCCCGAAACAGCCCTCAGCTGTCGCCCACCCAGGCAAGGTCTAGTCCGTTCGGTTTCTTGACTCGGTCGGCAAAAACGGGCAGCAAAGCCTGGTATGGCGGGCATTTCCGCCGTTTTCATAGTCGGGGAGGGAGCTTTTTTGATATCGACCTTCGCCAAATCGGCGATCGGTTGAGGGATTGGTTAACCAAGTTTGTCCATCTTTGAATCAATCGGCAACAGACGCGAAGCGTGCAGGGGGCACCAGGCGACTGCGATTATGACGGCAGCGAGTCCCGCATGCCGCAAGGCCGATTGAGGTTGGTTGTATGGCGTTTATGCGTTTGAATAACCGGGGTGACAATCCTGATTCTGGGTTGACTTCGATGAGGCCCGGCCTTCGCTGGGTCGCGGTTCCCGTTGTTGGCGTTGCGATTGCTTTGTGGTCGGTGGCGACCCTGGCCGGCCTTTATTCGGTGGGGACTTCGCTCACCGCTGCCTCCAACAGTCTTCCGCAAGGCTTGCTCTCGCCGCGCACTATCGCGCTCGCCGATCACCGGCGCGCGCTTACCAATTCGTCAGCCAATTCCTGGGCGCCGTCACTGGCAAGCCGGCAGCGTCAGGCGTCGCTGCTCAGCCGGTGCGATGCCGGCTGTGCGCACGCCGCCGCGAGCTTCATGCACGAGGGCAAGGCGGCGCGTCTCAAACCGTTGGCGCAGCCGGCTGCCGTGCCGCTTGTTGCAGAAATCTCTCCGCAAGCGCGCTTCGACAGCGTGGTGGCGAAGGCGGCGTTGTCGCCGCAAAAGCTTGCTGCTGCCTTTGCCCACGCAGCACCTCCTATGCTTGCCAGCCTGCCGGCGGCCGAGCGCGTCGAGGAGCCGGTGCGCCTGTCCGAGCAGAACGGCCCGGCCTCGGTGCGCTTCGGGCCGGAGGTCGCTGAGGTCGAACGATCTTCCCGTCTGGCGCTCGCGCTTGCGAATGCATTGCCGGAACAGATGATCGACGTGCTGCCGGAGGTGGCGACAGCCGCCCCTGCTGCGCCGCAAGAGGGCGAGGTGCAGATGGCCTCGCTGCCGCCGCAGGACGAGATGCCCGACAGCGTTCCGTTGCCGACCTTCCGCCCGCGGGCGGAAATCGATCGGTCAGAGGCGCCCGAGGTCGAGACACCCAAGGTCGAGGCACCCAGGGCCAAAGCGCCCAAGGTCCAGCCATCGAAGGCCGTCAAGGCCCAGTCTCAGTCATCCAAAGCCAACAAGGCGCAGATCGCTGACGCTCCGCAGGTCGAGATGCCCCGGGCGCCGGCCTTGTCGCCGAGGAGTTCGTCACCGGCGGCGGTGCCAAGCATGCAAGCCAGCCAGGACATGCAGGGCAGCAAGCAGGGCAGCCCGGGCAAGCCGGCCAAGCGGTCGAAGGCCACAGACATGCTGGCCTATGCCAAACCCGACAGCCCGGCGGGCGGCGGGGCCTTCCGCAACCTGTTCAGCAAGCCCGGCGTCGGCAGCGGCGTCGCCGTCTACGACATCTCGGCGAAAACCGTCTATATGCCTGATGGTTCGCGGCTCGAGGCGCATTCGGGACTGGGCTCGATGGCCGACCAGCCGCGCTACGCCAACCGGAAGAATGCCGGCCCGACGCCGCCCCACACCTACGATCTGAGGCTGCGTGAATCGCGCTTCCATGGCGTCGAGGCGCTGCGTCTCACTCCTATCGACGGCAGGAACAAATTTGGTCGGGACGGCTTTCTTGCGCACACCTACCTGCTGCGCGGCCGCAGCGGAGAATCGAGCGGCTGCGTCGTCTTCAAGGACTATGCCCGCTTCCTCGCCGCCTTCAAGAAGGGCAAGGTCAAGCGTCTCGTCGTGCGCGGCTAGCAAGCCGCTGATGCAGGTCGTGCCGGAAGGCGCGGCGCGCAGGTCGCCGCGACGGCCGTCTTCATGGCTTCTTCATCCCAGGGTCTTCGCGACGTCGCTTCGCTCCCGTTTCGCCGCGGGATGGCGAAGCTGTGGGAAGATTTCGGCCAATCTCGAAGGTTTTCATTCCCGGCCGAGGATACTATGACTGACCAGACCGGGGCGGCGGCTTCAACCAATCAAAGAGGATGTCATGACTATACGCGCTGTCGTTTGGGGCGAGAATATCCACGAGCGGACCAATGAGGTGGTCGCGGGGATCTACCCCGAGGGCATGCACGCAACGATTGCCAACGCGCTGAAGCTCGATCCCGAAATTTCCGTGTCATGGGCGACGCTGGAGCAGCCGGACCATGGCTTGCCGGCCGATCGTCTGGCGCAAACGGATGTGCTGCTGTGGTGGGGACACAAGGACCACGGCGCCGTCGCCGACGAAGTCGTCGAGCGCGTGGCGCGCCGCGTCTGGGAAGGCATGGGGCTGATTGTCCTTCACTCCGGCCATTTCTCGAAGATATTCAAGACGCTGATGGGCACGCCCTGCACGCTGAAATGGCGCGAGGCCGGCGAGCGCGAGCGGCTTTGGGTGACGAGCCCCAACCACCCGATCGCTGCCGGGATCGGCGAGTATTTCGAGCTCGAGAATGAGGAGATGTATGGCGAGCAGTTCGCCGTGCCGGAGCCGCTGGAAACGGTTTTCATCTCTTGGTTCCAGGGCGGCGAAGTGTTCCGGTCGGGGCTGACCTATCGCCGCGGCGCCGGCAACATTTTCTATTTCAGGCCAGGTCACGAGACCTATCCGACCTATCACGACGCCACCGTGCAGAAGGTGCTGCGCAATGCAGTGAAATGGGCGCACAACCCGCAGGGGTCAAACCCAGCCATCCTCGACGCGCCGAACGTGCCGGTGGAAAAGGCGCTCGAGCCGATCGTCGAGCGCGGTGGAAAACTCCATGCCGCTGATGAGGCCGGCTATCGCTAGCCATCCCGAGCCTTCGGTTCGGAAAATCCACGGTCGAACAAAAAGATAAAGCCCAATCCTAAGGATAAGAATCATGCGTCTGTTGATACTCGGCACCGGCTGGATGGCGGAGGAGCACGCCAGGCAGTTCGGTAAGATCGAAGGCGTCGAACTGGTCGGCGCCGTCGATGTCGACCGCAAGCGTGTCGACAAGTTTTCGGAAATCAACAACATCCCCAACCGGTTCGCGTCGCTGGAAGACGCGCTCGCATGGGACAAGTTCGACGCGGTGGCGAACGTGACGCCGGATCGCATCCACCATCCGACCACCATGATGCTGGTCGCGGCGCGCAAGCCGGTGCTCTGCGAAAAACCGCTGGCCGAAAATTACCAGAGAGCCAACGAAATGGCCGATACCGCCGAGCAAGCCGGCATCATCAACATGGTCAACCTGACCTATCGCAACGTCGCCCCGCTGCAGAAGGCGCGCGCCATGGTGCTTGCCAGCGAAATCGGTCAGGTCAGGCACGTCGAAGCGTCCTATCTGCAGAGCTGGCTGGTCTCCAAATTCTGGGGCGACTGGCGCACCGATCCGAAATGGCTGTGGCGGCTGTCACGCGGCCACGGCTCCAATGGCGTGCTGGGCGATGTCGGCATCCACATCCTCGATTTCGCCAGCTATGGCGCCGCACTCGACATCGATCATGTGTTCTGCCGGCTGAGAACCTTCGACAAGGCGCCCGGCAACCGGATCGGCGAATACGAGCTCGACGCCAATGACAGTTTCGCCATGGCGCTGGATTTCTCCAACGGCGCGATCGGCATGGTGCACGCCAGCCGCTGGGCGACCGGCCATCTCAACGAACTCAGGCTGCGCATCTATGGCGACAAGGGCGGCATCGAAGTCGTGCACAATCTGAACGGCTCGGAGCTGAAAGTGTGCATCGGCGAGAACATCGAGAACGCCAAATGGCAGGTCGTCGATGCCGGAACGGTGCCGACCAACTACCAGCGCTTTGTCGATGCGGTGCGCAGCGGCGTTCAGGCCGAGCCGTCGTTCCGCCATGCGGCCGAATTGCAGAAGGTGCTCGACCTTGCCGTCGTCTCCGACGAGAAGCGGGCAGAGCTCAGAGCCCATGCCGAAACCCATTGATGTCGTTCGCTGAAAGGGTCCAACCATGGTCACGCGCCGCGCCGAATGTTCCTGCGGTCAGCTGTCAGCCACCTGTTCGGGCGAGCCAGTACGCGTCTCCGTCTGCCATTGCCTGGCCTGCAAGCGGCGCACGGGCAGCGCGTTCAGCTTCAACGCGCGGTTTGCGGAGAATAATGTGTCGATCCAGGGACGCTCGGCAGAGTTCACGCGCCTTGGCGACGAGGGCGGCCGCGTCATCTACAGCTTCTGCCCGGATTGCGGCACCTCCGTCCACTACCGGATTGACACGCAGCCCGGTCTGGTCGCCATCCCGGCGGGCGCTTTCGCCGACCCATCGTTCCCGCCGCCCTTCCTGTCCTTCTATCACGAGAGCCGGCGCTGCCAGTGGGTCGAGGTCCGCACTGAGCCTCTGGCGACGTTCGACTGATGACGCCGGCCGCGGGCAGGCTGAGAGAGCGACGTGCGTCCACTTGAACGAACAAAAGTACGCTCTAGCACTTCGAATCCGCGCATCGTGCTTTTCGAAATCGATTCCGATTGGGCCGATGCGCTAGGCCTCGAGGAAATCCAGGGCCTTTTCCACGAAGGCGCCGTGATACTGGAAAATGGCGGTATGCCCGCCGTCCTCGTATAGAACCAGCTCGGCATTGGGAATGCGCCGAGCCAGGTCGACGGAATTGCTGGTGGGCACCATTCTGTCGTGGTCGCCATTCACCACGAGCACCGGGTGGCGGATACGCGATAGGTCGGCAGGGCGCTCCCGGCCAAAGGCACGGACTGCCTTGAGCTGCTGGTTGAAGGCGCCGAGCGCGATGGGCTTGTCGCGGTCATTGGTCCGTTCGTTCAATCGCTGCAGAAACTCGCGCGCCGCCTTCTTGCCGTTGGGGCTTTGGGTGAAGAAGAGGTAGTTCTTTGGGTCCTTGATGGTCAGCGCGGCGCGGATCATGTCGAAGATGGTGACGAACGCCACCCGGTCGATGCCGGTACCCCCGGCTGGGCCGGTTCCCGCGAGGATGATCTTGCGAACCAGATCAGGCTCCAGTTGAACAATCGCCTGGGCGATGAAGCCGCCAAGAGATAGGCCGAGCAGATCGACCTGCTCGAAACCGAGGGCCCGGATGAAGGCGATCGCGTCGCGGGCCATCGCCTCCACCGTGTTGGGAGTAGAGCCGCCTGATGCACCAACACCACGGTTGTCGAAGGTGATGACTCGCCGCTTTGCGGCAATGCCATCGACGACCCGGGGATCCCAATTGTCGAGAACCGCACTCAGATGGGTGAGGAAGATCACCGGTACCCCGGTTATAGGCCCGAGCTCCCGGTACGCGAACTTCGTGCCGCCGACGTCGACCGTTTTCGTCGGCACGTCCCTGTGTTTGAAGATCGCGGCAGGTCGCGATAGCTGGTGCACGTTCATGAGGATTTCCTTTCCGCGGGCTTGCCGTTCTCGCGGGGCTGGAGCAGCGCCTTCGCCGCTACCGCGCCTGCCTCAAGAATGCGATCGGACAGTTCGGTTCCGTTCACTGCGCGCGACAGCTCAAGCGTGCCGATCAGGGTCGCGAAGACACCGAACGCAACATCTTCGGGGTCGCGGGCGTCGGGCGTAAGTTCGGCCGCCACCTGGCGCACGAGCTTGAGCAGGTGTTCGGCGTAAACCTCACGCGTCTCGACCGGCTCACGCGCAATTTCGGGCAACAGCGCGGCTGAAGCGCAACCTTTGCCTGGATTGTCTCGATGTTCCGCCGAGAGATACGCGTCGATGGCCATTGACGGGCCACCGGCGGCCAATAGCTCCTGAATCTGGATCGCCTGAACCTCCAGGGCGGCCGCAACGCTCTCACGCACAAGCGCCGCCTTGGACGGAAAATGGGGATAGAAGGCTCCGTTGGTCAGCCCCGCCTCGCTCATGATACCGGCGAGACCTGATGCAGCGATGCCATCGGAACGAAACCGTTCGGTCGCCACATCCATAATCCGCTGCCGCGACGCGTTCTTCCTGCCCTTCTCGTAGCGCATGGTCTTTCTCCTTCGATAGGCTATTGCATTATACTCATAATATTGTATTATGATCGTAAGTCAATCGGCGGAAATTAGCTAGCCCCTTTCGGCAGCATTCCACCCCAAGAGAAGGAAAAACGAAAATGACCAAAACCGATCGTGGCGTGGCGCTCGTCACAGGAGCGTCCACGGGCATCGGACGGGCAACGGCCAGAGCTCTGCAGGTTGCCGGCTTTCGCGTCTTTGGAACCAGCCGTCGCGCTGTCGCCGAAGGATCCGACGGCGTTACCATGCTGACCTGCGATGTGACCGACGAGGCCTCCGTGGCAAAACTGGTCGATGAGGTGCTGGCCAAGGCCGGGCGGATTGACCTGCTCGTCAACAATGCCGGCATCGGGTTGCTCGGAGGTGCGGAGGAATCCTCAACCGCCCAAGCTCACGCGCTGTTCGATGTGAACGTTTTCGGCGTCCTCCGGGTGACGAACGCGGTGTTACCGATCATGCGACGTCAAGGAAAGGGCAGGATCATCAACATGAGTTCGATTCTGGGTCTGATCCCGTCTCCCTTTAACGCACTGTATGCATCGACGAAGCATGCCATCGAAGGCTATTCCGAATCGCTCGACCACGAGCTGCGCACATTCGGAATTCGGGTGGTGCTGGTCGAGCCCGGCGTTACCCGCACGTCGTTCGAAGAGAATGTCACGAAACCTGATCGGCTGCTTCCCGTCTATGATTCGGTGCGCCCTCGCATGGAAGCGTTGATGCGGAAGTGGGTAGAAGGCGGCGATGCCCCCGACATTGTCGCAAGTACGGTGGTGAAAGCCGCGACGGATGTAACACCGCGCAGGCGCTACACCGCTGGAAAACAGGCTAGCCAGGTTCGGTTCCTGCGCCGCTTCCTCCCCGAATCCATGGTCGACAAGAGCCTGCGGAAGATCAACGAACTGCCGGTCTGAAGCAGGCTACCGATCTGAAGCAGGCTAAATGGTTTTGGTGGCGGCAGGCTTTCGCGCATTACGGCGCGGCAGGACGGGCCGCAACCGTCAGGTCGCCATCGGAAAAGTACGAGATAAAATCATGAAGGCCTTCATCGTCGATCGATACGCAAAGAACGCTCCCCTGCGGCTTGGAGAGGTTCCGGAGCCGGAAGTCGGTGAGAATGACGTGCTGGTGCAGATCCATGCCGCCAGCCTCAATCTGCTGGACTCCAAGATCAGGGACGGAGAATTCAAGCTCATCCTGCCCTATCGCCGGCCCTTCGTTGCAGGCCATGACGTGGCCGGAACGGTCATTCGCGTCGGCTCGAAGGTCCGACGGTTCAAACCGGGCGACGAGGTCTATGCGCGACCGCGGGACGGTCGGATCGGGGCTTTCGCCGAGTACATCGCCATTGATGATGCGGACGTGGCCCTGAAGCCGAAGAACCTCAGCATGGAAGAGGCTGCGTCCATTCCACTGGTGGGGCTGACCGCCTGGCAGGTGCTGGTCGAAGGGGCGAAGCTGAAGAAAGGAGAGAAGGTCTTCATTCAGGCCGGCTCAGGCGGGGTGGGGACATTCGCCATTCAGTTGGCAAAGCACCTCGGCGCGACGGTCGCCACGACGACAAGCGCGTCGAACATGGACATGGTCAGGAAATTGGGCGCCGACGTCATCATCGACTACAAGAAGGATGACTTCGAGAAGGTCCTTTCGGGCTACGACGTCGTCCTGAACAGCCAGGACAACAAGACGCTCGAAAAATCGCTGCGTGTGTTAAAGCCCGGTGGCCTCGCCGTTTCGATCTCCGGTCCGCCCGATCCAGGGTTTGCCAGGGAGAAGGGCCTGAACATGGTGCTGAAACTGGTTATACGCCTTTTGAGCGCCGGCATCAGGAGACGGGCCAAACGCGCAGATGTCCGATATTCGTTCCTGTTCATGGCCGCCAATGGGGCGCAGTTGACCAACATCACGTCTCTGATCGAGTCGGGCGATATCCGCCCGGTCATAGATCGCGTCTTCTCGTTTGAGCTGACCAATGAGGCCTTGGCCTACATCGAGCAGGGCCGCGCCAAGGGCAAGGTTGTCATCAAGGTCAAATAGCTTGGCGGCGACGACCTTCGCTTCCGACAATCCTAATGCCGCAGGATCTTGCTCAGGAAAGCGCGGCTGCGGTCGGTCTTGGGATGCGAGAAGAACTCGTCCGGGGTGCCGCTCTCGACGATGGCGCCGGCGTCCATGAACACCACGCGCTGCGCGACATTGCGGGCAAAGCCCATCTCGTGGGTCACCACCATCATGGTCATGCCTTCCTCGGCCACCGCGACCATGACGTCGAGCACTTCCGAAATCATCTCGGGATCGAGCGCCGAGGTCGGCTCGTCGAACAGCATGATCTTGGGGCGCATGCCAAGGCAGCGGGCGATCGCCACGCGCTGCTGCTGGCCGCCGGAGAGCTGCGCCGGATAGGCATTCACCTTGTCGGCAAGGCCGACCTTGGCAAGCAGCTCGCGCCCGGCCTTCTCGGCTTCAGCGCGCGGAATCTTGCGCACATGGATCGGCGCCAGCGTCACGTTCTCGAGCGCGGTCTTGTGGGGATAGAGGTTGAAGGACTGGAAGACGAAGCCGATCTCGGTGCGCAGCCGCGTCATGTTGGTGGCGGGGTCGCCGAGGCGCTGGCCGTCGACCACCAGGTCGCCGTCGCGGATCGTCTCCAGGCCGTTGATGCAGCGGATCAAGGTGCTTTTGCCCGAGCCGCTCGGGCCGCAGACGACGACCACCTCGCGCGGCTCGACGCTGAGCGTGATGTCCTTCAGCACATTGAGCGGGCCGAACCATTTGTTGACGCCGCGAAACTCGATCATGCCGGTACCATTTTTGCTGCGGTTCGACGTCATAACTGCACCTCGCCATGGGCCGCACCCATGCGCTGCTCCAGCCGGCGGGCCAGCATGATCAGCGGATAGCAGACGATGAAATAGCCGAGGCCGACGAGGAAGAAGACCAGCAGCCCGTTCGGCACACGCTGCACCACCAGCCAGCCGACGCGGGTGAGGTCGGTCAGGCCGATGGCCGAAACGACCGAGGAATCCTTGATCAGCAGCACATATTGCCCGACCAGCGGCGGCAGCACGATGCGCATCGCCTGCGGCAGCACCACCTGGCGCAGGCGCTGCCAGCGCGACAGGCCGGACGCCAGCGCCGCCTCGACCTGGCCTGATGGCACCGAGCGGATGCCGGCGACGACGATCTCGCAGATGAAGCAGGCGGCCAGATTGGTCAGCGCGATGATGCCGGCGGTGAAGGCGTCCAACTCGATGCCGAGCTCCGGCAGGATGAAGAAGATCAGGAAGATCTGGACCAGGAACGGCGTGCCGCGGATCAGGTCGACCCAGGCGCCGATCGCGCCGCTGATCAGCCGGTTGCCGCCGGTCCGCAGGATGCCGAGGCCAAAGCCGATCAGCGTGCCCAGTACCAGGCTGATCAGCGACAGCATCACGGTCATGCCGAGGCCGCGCAAGGCGAGGGGATAGCTGCCGGCGAGGCTTTGCAGTTGCTGCCAGATCATGTCCGTGCCCCCGCTAGGCCGAGCCAGCGCCCGGACAGCGCCGCCATCCCCTTCAGCCCGTAATAGAGCAGAAGGTAGAAGGCGGCGATGGTGATAAAGCCTTCCGCCGGCATGAAGCGGTCGGAGGCGAGCAATTGCCCGGCGCGCGTCAGTTCGGCGACCGCGATCAGCGACAGCAGAGCCGAATCCTTGACCAGCACGATCGCCTGTCCGAGCAGCGGCGGGATCGTCACCTTGAACGCCTGCGGCAGGATGACCAGGCGCATGCGCTGGACATAGGTCATTCCCGAGGCGACGCCGGCTTCGACCTGGCCGCGCGGTATCGACAGGATGCCGGCGCGGATGATCTCGGCGACGTAAGCGCCGCTGTTCAGCGACAGAGCGAGGATACCGACGACGAGCTCAGGCAGGATGATGCCGAGCCGGGGCAGGCCGAAATAGAGGAAATAAAGCTGCGCCAGCAAAGGGGTGGCGCGCACAGCGTCGATATAGGCCTTGGCCGGGATGCGGAACAGCCGTCCGCGCTGCAGGTTCATGGCGGCGAGCACGATGCCGACGGCGAGCGCGCCAGCAAAGGAGAGGACAGACAGCCACACGGTCGTGACGAGTCCCTGCCCGAACAAAGGCAGATATTCGACGATGGTGCGGGAGCTGAAATTTTCGAGCATCGCTGGATTAGTTCCTTAAGCAGCGAAGAAAGCCGGGCGGTTCGCGCCGGTTGCGAACCGCCCGGTCCACCGCTGCTTAGTGGTCTTTCTTCCAGTCGTCGGAGTTGACCCAGTAGTCGAGGTTCTTCTGCAGGCGGCCGTCGAGGCTGACCTGGTCGAGGAACAGGTTCATCCAGGTCAGCAGATCCTGCTCGTCATAGCGCGTGGCGAAGGCCAGCGGCTCCTTCGACAACATGTCCGGCATGATGGTGAAGCTGCCGGCCGGATAGGCGGTCGACTGACCCTTGACCGCCGAGACGTCGTTGACGCCGCAATCGGCCTGGCCGTTGTTGACGGCGTCGAGCAGCAGCGGACCGCCGCCCTTGTAGCTCTTGATGTCGGCGTCGGGGAAGGCCTTCTTGGCCTCCTTCTCGCCGGTGGCGCCGAGCAACACGGCGATCTTGGTGCCCTTGGCCTTGCAGTCCTCGGTGGATTTGAACTTGCCGTCGGCCTTGGTGAAGACCGTGCTGCCCGTGTACATATAAGGCTTGGTGAACGCGACCTTCATCGCCCGAGCCAGCGTCGGCGTCATGTCGGCGACCAGAAGATCGGCCTTGCCCGACAGCAGCGCCGGGATCAGCCCGTCCCAGTCGAAATCGAGGAAGGTGATCTTGACGCCCATTTCCTTGGCCATCAGTTCGGCAAGCTCGACCGAACTGCCGGTGCGTTCGCCGGCAGCGCCGACCAGCGAGAAGGGCGGTCCCTGCGTCTGCACGGCGACGCGCAATTCGCCGCGCTTGGTGATCTCGTCGAGCGTTCCGGCGCTGGCGGCGGCCGTGAGGCCGGCGAGCGCAAGGCCTGCGATGAAAAGCTTGGCAATCTTCGCAATCTTCATTGGCTTCATTGGGCATTCCTCCTTGTTGTCGTTGTTCCACTTTGTTGTTCCACCCCTTGGGGTGCTTTTTGAGCGGCAGCGCCGTTGCCGGCGGCCACCGTTCGAAAATCCTTCAATCCCAGCTGGTCGTTTCGGATACCCGTATACCGCGCCGGGCCAGTTCATCGAGGAAGCGGCCGTCGGGCACATGCAGCAGCGGGTTGAGCAGGCCGGATTCTGTGATTTCGCCCTGCGCCAGCATCTGCGCCACAATGCTGGCGGGATAGCCGACGCCGAGGCTCATGCCGAACAGGCCGGAGGCCAGATCGCGTTCGATGATCAGGTCCGACGTCACCGTCTTGCGGCGACCGCCTTGGGTGCCGGTGAAGACGTTGCGCATCACGCAAAGGTCCTTTTCGTCGGCGCCATATTGCAGCTGCGGGCCGAGCAGCCGGCCGAGAAACTCACGTGGACTGGCGCCAACCCCGGGCACCTTGTCTTCGGAAAGGAAGCCAAGCTCCTTCAGCGGCGCCCAGAACGCCGACCAGCCCGGCCAGCGCAGCGAATAGCGGCCGGAGCGCTGCAGCCCCTTGGCGGCGGCAAGCATGCCGGCATAATGCGGCGCGTCGCCATTGGGGAAGGCTTCCAGTCTGCCCAGCCCCTCGACCTCGATCTGATGGATGAACGGATTGTCGTGCTGGCGGCTGGCCGGCACCTCCACCCGTTTGCCGTCCTCGACCAGCACGCTGTCGCGGTTCTGGCTCACCAGAACCATGTCGAAGTTCCAGCTCACCTTGTAGCACAGCGGCTTGGCCATCGCCTTCGGTTCGGGGATGCCGCCACAATAGGAATCGATTGTCGTGATGGCGTCGAACTGCCTTGCAGCGCGCGCGTAGAGCACGAGGTCGATGCCGGGGTCGAGCCCGCATTCGGTCATGATCGAGACGCCGGCCTTTTCCGCGGCCGGTGCCAGGTCGGCGATCGTCTTGCCGTAATTGGTGGTGACCAGCGGCGTGCGCGTCGCGATCGCCGCCAGCACCGCCTCGCGCATCAGCGGCTGCGGCAACAGGTCGATGGCGGCGTCGACACCCGTCAGCACCTCCGCCAATACTGGACCGATCGCGCCTTCGGGCACGACGAAACGCACGCGGGCAATGTCGGTCAGGCCGCCAAGTCGGGCCGCACCGTCCGCTGCGGTATCGACGCAGACGACTTCTTCGACACCGGCGCTGGCGACGAGATCGGCGATCGCCGCCCGGCCTTGCAGGCCGAGGCCGCCGAGAACCGCGATCTTCATGCCATTTCCTTTCGCCCAGTTTCGTCGCGCTTGGTCTCGTCTGACCAGCAGCCTTCCGGCAGGCTGACCCATTTGTTGCAGGAGGCCATGACGACGAAGGTCTCGCTGCGCACGACTTCGCCTGGCTCGCCCGCGCCGGGGATCAGCTCGCTGGTGACGCGGTAAAGATCGGCGACATCGCCGGCTACCGTCACGTCGACGATGATATCGAAGCGTCCGGTGACGACGGAGGCCGAGTTGACGAAAGGCAGTTCGCAGATGCGCTGCGCCAGCTCCCGGGCGCGCCCGCGGCCCTGCGCATTGATGCCGACGATGGCAGAGATCAGTTCGGGGCGCTCGGTCAGGTTGAGCAGCCCGACGATCTTGAGCAGGTTACGGTCGAGCAGGTTGCGCAGCCGCATGCGCACCGTTGGCACCGACACGGCCATCTTCTCTGCGAGCCGATTGACGCCAAGCTGCGCATCCTGCGACAGCAGCTTGACCAGTCGCCGGTCGGTCTGATCGAGATGCTCCCGCAAATGCTCAGGCTTTCATAAATAGAAAGAATTTATGGAGTTTTCTTTCTGATATGAAAACAGCTTAGGGTGTATCTTTTGAAATCGCAAGAGCGTTCGGCCACATGTCAACAAGGCCGAACGGTGTGTCCCGGAAGGCGGCATGCCGCCTAGCGCAGCTTCTCGATCCCCGGAATGCCGCCGATCCGTTCGGCGAGAAAGTCGACCAGCAACCGGACCCGGGCAATGCCCACGCGCTCCGGGACGATCAGCATGCTCAACGGCACGGGAGGTGGGGAATAGTCCGGCAAGACCACTTCCAGCCGGCCGGCTGCCAGAAGATCGTCGACAAGCCAGTGATGGGCGGGCGCGATACCGCGTCCGGCGATAAGGGCCTCGCGCGCGGCGAGCCCATGGTCGACCCGGAATCGACCGGCGAAGGGCACCGCCTGGCGTTCGCCGCCCGGCCCCTGCAGGGCGAGCGTCTCGCTTCCCGCGATGTTCGACATCCGGATGCCTTCATGGCCAGGCAGATCCTGCGGAACAGCCGGTCTGCCCCGCGCCGCCAGATAGGCGGGCGCCGCGACCAGCAGACGTCGGGACTGGCCGAGCGCCCGCAGCTTCATCGAGCTGTCGGTGAGCGGACCGAGGCGAAGCGCGATATCGACGCCCTCCCGCACAAGGTCGATGCGCTCGTCGGTGAGGCTGAGATCGATCCCGATGTCGGGATAGCGGTCCTGGAAGGCGAAGATCAGGCGGCTGACGTGCAAGACCCCGAGCGCCGCCGTGCAGGATATCCGGATCGTGCCGGCCGACGCGCCGCGCGTGCCCCGTGCCTCATCGCCGGCCTGCTCGACGAGGCGCAGAATCTGGATGCTGTCGGCGTAGTAACGGCTGCCTTCATCGGTCATCGTGACACGCCGGGTGGTCCTGCTGAGCAAGGGCACGCCGATGGCCTCCTCGAGCTCCCGCAGATGCCGTGTGACCGTCGATTGCCCAACGCCGAGCTCTCGCGCCACCGCCGAGAGGCTGCCGCGCTCGGCGACGCGAACGAAGGTGCGCATGCGCTCAAGCGTGACGTCGGATTTATCCATTATTCGGCTTAATCTTATGCATTACCTGGATATAGCGGATCAGCCCGGGGCTAGCTACCTTTGCACCAATCGTCCTTCCTTCGGAGTTGACCCATGAAAGTCCTGCTTGTTTTTGCCCATCCTGAACCACGTTCGCTCAACGGAGCACTGCGTGACGTCGCCATCAGGGAACTCGAGGCCCAGGGCCACGAGGTGCAGATATCGGACCTCTATGCCGATGGCTGGAAAGCCGCGGTGGACCGTGCCGACTTTCCGTCGTGGCCGCCCGAAGAACGCTTCCTGCCGGCCGGGGCCTCCAAAAAAGCTTTTGCGACCAATACATTGACCGGCGACGTTAAAGCGGAGATCGACAAGCTGCTGTGGGCCGACACGCTGATCCTCCAGTTCCCGCTGTGGTGGTACGCCATGCCGGCGATCCTCAAGGGCTGGGTCGACCGGGTGTACGCCTACGGCTTCGCCTATGGCGTCGGCGAGCACAGCGACAAGCGGTGGGGTGACCGCTTTGGCGAGGGAACGCTCGCCGGCAAGCGCGCGATGCTGATCGTGACCGCCGGCGGCTGGGAGGAGCATTATTCCGCCCGCGGCGTCAACGGCCCGATCGACGACCTGCTGTTCCCGATCAATCACGGGATCCTTTACTATCCGGGCTACGACGTGCTTCCGCCTTTCGTCGTCTACAGAGTGGATCGTTTTGGCCAGGCCGATTTCGAACCTGTCGCGGAGCGGCTGCGCGAAAGGATGCGGACGCTCGAGACAACCCGACCGATTCCCTATCGGCAGCAGAATGGCGGCGACTACCACATCCCGAGCATGCAGCTCCGCTCTGAACTGGGCGACCCGGGCGCCGCAGGGTTCGCGCTTCACGAGGATCGCGCAACCGCGAAATTGGCGACGCCGCGTTCGACTTTGCGGGACGTGGCCTGACGCAGCATCCTGAGAAGATCGGGCAAGGCGCCCGAAACCTACGGGATGAATCAACGACCGGCCCGGAAGATCGCAACCGCAGCAGCCGTCAGCGCGGCATTGCCTGATGCCGTAGTGCCGTCCGGAAGCGCCTTGCCGTCTTCCAGCCCGACGCGCGTCGACCAGTTGCGTTCCGCCGCCCGGTGCACGAACGGCCACACCGTGGCGTCGGCGCCGTGCAGCAGGATGGCGCGACGCAGTCCGGCGCGGTCGAGCACGGCGGCGATGCCGTCGCAGGCTTCCAGCGCCTCGTCCAATTCCTGCTCGGAAATCTCGATCAGGATGCGCAGCACCTGGTTGCCATGGTCAAGGCGGACCAGGCGCTCGGCATCAGCGACGGAGGCGAGCCCGGCCTCGATTCCGATGCCGCGCTGCCGCAGGCTTTGCATGATCTCGGGCGCGGCCTTCTCGCTCAGATTGACCGACGCATAGTCGGGCAATTCGCTCCAGCCGGCGATCGCGGCAAGTGTGCGCTCGTCATCATTCTCGATCCACGCGCCGGTCGACACGCCAATCAGCGTTCCCGGGCAGGCGCGGCGCAGCGCCAACACGGTCCGGTCCATCGTCGCCAGGGCAAGGCTTTCGCGGCCGTCGAGCCCGCGTGTATGGATATGCAGCTCGGCCGCACCGGCGGCCACGCAGGACGCGCCGTCACGCGCCATGGCTTCAGGATCGAGTGGCAGCTGCGGATGGAAATCGGCGCTGCGCGCGCCATTGATGCAGGTTTGGACAATCATGGACGTGCGCCCGGTTGCGGTTGCTCAGTCTAGCGCAGGGCCGCGAAGACTGTAATTGGTCGCGCGATCATCCTGACAGATGGGCGGCCAAGCCTGAACCAATGTGACAGAATGTGCCGGGCAAGCACCACGGCCCGGACTTCAATGCGCTTGCGCGCCTTGCAGGAGATGCGTCTGTCTTTCCGATCCCAAGTCTCGGCTGGGACTCATTCTTCTGTCACGGCATAACGTCCAGCGCACGTAATCTGGCGGCGGCGAGATGGCGCTCGATGTGGTCCTGAGGGCATTCGCTGGCCGCGCGCCGGTAAAGCGGCAATGCGCCTTCGTTGTGTCCCTGTAGTCGGTTGAACTCGGCGACGAAAAAATTCGCCTCACAGCGCTGTACGATTTTCGTGGCCATGCTCGCTCCGCCAGCCGCTGCCAGTACCTCGGCGGGGGTTTGTTCACCAAGAAACATATCTACCACCGGTGCCGGCCAGTTCGTCATGTCGAGCGTCTTGGCTGCTTCACGCAAATGGCCGTCATCGCGGCTGCTGCGCTCCAGGATGTGTCTCCAAATCGCGACGTAGGCATTTCCAGGCTCGAGCGCCGCAGCTTTCTCGATGTCGGCCTGTGCTTTCGCAAGCGAGCCGAAAAGCAACTCCACGAGCCCCCGGTCTCCATAGGTGTGGCCGACGTTCGGGCTGAGGCTGATTGCGTGTGAGCAATCGGCTATCGCAAGCGCCTCGTTGCCCTTGGCGGCCCAAGAGAGGCCTCGGTTAGAATATGCGAGCGTATTCTTGGGATCGAGGGCAATCGCTTGACTATAGTCGGCGATGGCCCAGTCAAAGTCCCCGTTGCCGGCCGCCGCTATGCCTCTACCGATGTAGGCACTGGCGAGCTTCGGATCGAGACGGATCGCCTGGTCAAAATCGGCCATAGCACGGTCGAGGTCGCCCTTGCTTTTCCAGACAAGTCCTCGATTGACATAGATCGCGGCTTTTTTCGGTTCGAGCTTGATCGCCGTGTTGTAGTCTGCGATAGCGCGGTCATAGTCGCCCCTGCTGAACCAGACCCAGCCTCGACCATTGTAGCCTCTGGCCTGGTTCGGATCGAGGCTGATCGCCTGATCAAAATCGGCCATGGCGCGGTCGTGGTCACCAAGTTCCACCAGAGCGTTGCCACGCTTGCCATACGCGGTTTGTCGATCGTCGGCCGGCTCCGTCGTATCCTCGATCATGCGCGTGCAGGCGGCCATCCGCACGGTCGGTTCGACCTCGTCATCGCTGACGCAATCGCTGCTGGCTGCGAAGGCCGGGAAGGTCGAAACCGTCAGGACGATTGCGGCGGTCAGCGCCCACCCCGAAGACTTGAGCCACACTCGAACCAATTTCACCACCCCACCAATCGAAGCCCTGGCGCCGCAAGCGACGCGTGGCCGCATTCTAATCAACCGATTTCAGAGAGCAATCACTGGTTGCGCCCGTGAACCGGTCATCGAGTGGCGCCGAACGGGCAGGGATGATCTGGCCGCTCCCCTGGGGCAGCGCCCGCCTGCCGGCACCCCTCTACCTCGAAAACTCGCTGCGCACGATGCCGTGGCGCTGCAGCTTGTCGTAAAAGGTCTTGCGCGGAATCCCCAGCGCTTCGATCGTGCGCCTGACGTCGCCCTCGTTGCGGCCAAGCGTCTCGCGGATAATGTCGGCCTCGTAGCGCTCCAGCCGCTCCGGCAGTTTCATGGCGGCATCCGGCTGGGCTGGGGCGGCGGGGGATGGTGTTCCAGTGTCTTCCTCCAATCCAAGCACAAGCCGCTCGGCGAAATGCGCGAGTTCGCGCACATTACCCGGCCAGTCATGCTCCCTGAGATGGCGGTGCACCGCGGCCGGCACCGTCGGCACAGGACGCCGGAAACGGGCGGCGGCGCGCTCGGCGAAATAGAAGAACAGCAGGGCGACGTCGTCGCGGCGCTCGCGCAGCGGCGGGATGGAGATCGTCACCACGTTGAGCCGGTAGTAGAGGTCCTCGCGGAACGTGCCGCGCTGGCGCGGATCGCCGAGATCGACCTTGGCGGCCGCAACCACACGCAGGTCGACCGGCCGCATTTCGTTGGTGCCGAGCGGGGTGACCTCGCGCATCTCCAGCACGCGCAGCATCTGCACCTGCGTCGAGACCGGCATGCTTTCGATCTCGTCGAGGAACAGCGTGCCGCCGCTGGCGTGCTCGATGCGGCCGATCCGCTTCTTCTGCGCGCCGGTGAAGGCGCCGGCCTCGTGGCCGAACAATTCGCTCTCGATGACCGTCTCCGGCAGCGTGCCGCAATTCAGCGCAACGAAATTACCCCTGGCGCGGCGGCTCCAGCGATGCAAGAGGCTCGCCACCACTTCCTTGCCGGAACCGGTTTCGCCGGTCACCAGTACGTCGACATCGGTGTCGGCGATCTGCCGCAGCGTGCGGCGCAGCCTTTCCATCGCCGGCGTCTGGCCGATCAGCGGCAAGCCGTCCTGCGCCTCTCCGGCCGCCTCGCGCAAGGCGCGGTTCTCCATCACCAGGCGGCGCTTTTCCGCCGCGCGGCGCACGCTCTGCACCAGCCGGTCGGCGGCGAAGGGTTTTGTGATGAAGTCGTAGGCACCGTCCTTGATCGCCTTGACCGCCATGGCAATGTCGCCATGCCCGGTGACGAGGATGACCGGAATGCCCGCATCCAGCCGCAGGATGCGGTCGAAAAGCAGCAAGCCGTCGATCTCAGGCATGCGGATATCCGATACCACCACGCCGCCAAAACCGGCGTCGAGCCTGGCCAGGGCCTCGGCCGCCACCGAAAAAGCGGAGACCGAAAAGCCGGCAAGCTCCAGCGTCTGCGCGGTGGCCTTGAGGAGATCGCTGTCGTCATCGATCAGGATGACCGGCGCTGCGTCGTCGTTGATCATGCTGCCTTGGCCATTACACTGCTTTTGAAAGATGGATGGTGAAGCGGGTGCCGTTCTCGTCGCTCGAAACCTCGATGCGTCCGCCATAATCGGCGACGATATCTTTCGATATGACGAGGCCAAGGCCGAGCCCTTTTTCCTTGGAGGTGTTGAAGGGCGTGAACAGCGATCTGAGAATCCCTGGCGGAATGCCCGGTCCGTTGTCGGACACGCCGACCGTCACGCCGTCCGCCGTGTCTTCGACCGAAACCTGCACCCGGGCGTCGTCGCAGCCTTCCAGCGCTTCCAGCGCGTTCTGGAAGAGGTTGATCAGCACCTGTTCGAGCCGGACCCGGTTGCCCATCACTTTGAGGCTCGGCGGTGGCAGGTCGATGGCCAGTGCGTCGAGCCGGCCGGAGAAGCGGCTTTTCAAGAGCACGACGGCGCCCTCGATGACGCCGCGCAATTCGACAGGCTCGGCGGCGGTGCGGCCCTTGCGGGCAAATGCCTTCAATTCTTCGGTGATGGTGCCGATACGCTCGGTAAGTGCTGCGATGGCGCCGAGGTTTTCCTCGACCGGCGAAGTCTGCTTGCGGTCGAGGAAGATGCGGGCATTGTCAGCATAGGCGCGGATGGTGGCGACCGGCTGGTTGATCTCATGGGCGACGCCGGCGGCGACTTGGCCGAGGATCGCAAGGCGGTTGGCCTGGACCAGATCCTGCTGCACCACCTGCAGCTTGGCTTCGGTGCTGCGGTGACCTGATATCTCGGCCTGTAGCCGGTCGCGGGCGCGGCTCAGATCCTCGGTCCGTTCGACGACACGGCGTTCGAGCTCGGTGCGCGCCGCCTGTTCGGCGGCGATCCGCATGTGCCCCGACTGCCGGCGCCACAACAGATACGCGGCAAGGCCGAGCAACGGTACAATGACGCCGAGGGCAAGGAGCCGCATTTCACGAACCGCTGCGGCGATCGGCGCTTCAGCCGGAACGAGATAGTCGAGCCGCCAGGGGGTCGAAGGGACTGGCGTTGAAAGCCTGAGATATTCCGCGTCGCTGCCGCCGGGCGTCACCGCGTGGACGATCGATAGATCCGGGCTGAGTGCCTGGGGGCGCGTGATCGGCAGCGGCATCAGCGGTGCGTCGCCGAACTGCTGGCTGTCCTGGATGGCGGCAAGCTCCGGGCCAGCCAGCGGAGTCGTCGTCATGAAGCGCCAGGACGGCACGCTGGTGATCAGGACGACGCCATTCTCGTCGCTGACATAGGCCGGGCGGTTCGCCTCGTGCCAGTCGGCTTCGAGTTGGTCGAACTCAGCCTTGACGACGACGACGCCGAGCGGGACGGCAGCATCGCCGACGCGGCGCGAGATGTAGAGGCCGGGGCGTTTGCTGACATTGCCGAGCGCGAAATATTCGGCAGTTCCGGCCTGCATCGCACCGGAGAAATAATCGCGGAACCGGTAGTCGTTGCCGACGAAGCTGATCGGCTCGCGCCAGTTGCTTGAGGCGATCGCCAGCCCGTCGGTGCCGATGACATAGAGCACCGAAGCCTTGGTGCCGGAGACCAGCCCGTCGAGCTTGCGGTTCAGCACATCGACCGCCGCAGTGCTTTTCTGTGCCAGCGCGTCGCGCACCTGCTGGTCTTCCGACAAAAGCAGGGGCAGGGCGCGGGGGCTTTCCAGCACGGCGCGCAGCAGCGCGACCTTCAGATTGGCGTCGGTGCGGCCTTGCGCCGCCAGCGTGCCGACCTCGGCGGTGCGGCCATAGAGGCCGGCGCCGTAAAGTGCGGCCGTGGCGATCGCAAGGGCGATGGCCGCAAACAGCAGCCATGCACGGCGCGCCCGCCTGCCGAGTTGCTCGGGCGTCGACAAGGCGGCGGCGGGGCGTTGCAGCATCACCCATTTGTGCATGTTTTCGCACAAAGCACAATTCGGCTATGCGAATATCCGCACTTTCTGTGTGCGAAGCGACCTGGTGAGTTCTTGAATATTAAATAAAATCAAAGTGTTGCCTCTTTTACGCGCACTTGGCACGGCAGTTGCAGACACGAATTCAGCGGTCGTGAGGCTGCTGGGGGTGGTCAATGCAATTGCTCCGGGAGGTCGAGCTTTCGATCGGAGCACAATGGAGGACGTCATGCAGACAGCATTCGCTGCCGCCGAGCCGCGCGGCAAACTTCCCTTCTACCGGCATCTCTATGTGCAGGTGCTGGCGGCGATCGCCGCCGGCGTGCTTCTCGGCCATTTCTATCCCGAAACCGGTGAGGCGATGAAGCCGTTCGGCGACGCCTTCATCAAGCTGGTGAAGATGGTGATCGCGCCGGTGATCTTCCTGACGGTGGCGACCGGCATCGCCGGCGTTTCCGACCTGCAGAAGGTGGGCCGCGTTGCCGGCAAGGCGATGATCTACTTCCTGGCATTCTCGACGCTGGCGCTTGTCGTCGGTCTCGTCGTCTCCAATGTCGTCCAGCCCGGCGCCGGCATGCACATCAATCCGGCCACGCTCGACGCCACGAAGGTGACGGGCTACGCCGAGAAGGCGCATGACACCACCATCGTCGGCTTCCTGATGAACATCATCCCCGACACCATCACCGGCGCTTTCGCGAAGGGCGACATACTGCAGGTGCTGTTCTTTTCGGTCCTGTTCGGCATGGCCTTGGCCATGGTCGGCGATCGCGGCCGTCCGGTCGTCGATTTCCTGCAGGCGCTGACCACGCCGATCTTCCGCCTCGTCGCCATCCTGATGAAGGCGGCACCCATCGGCGCCTTCGGCGCGATGGCCTTCACCATAGGCAAATACGGGATCGGCTCGATCGCCAACCTCGCCATGCTGATCGGCACATTCTACCTGACCGCGCTGCTGTTCGTGCTGGTGGTGCTTGGCGCCGTTGCCCGCTACAACGGCTTCTCGATCCTGGCGCTGATCCGCTACGTCAAGGAAGAGCTGCTGCTGGTGCTCGGCACCTCGTCCTCGGAAGCGGCACTGCCGGGCCTGATGGCCAAGATGGAGCGTGCCGGTTGCAACCGCTCGGTGGTCGGGCTGGTCATCCCGACCGGCTACTCCTTCAACCTCGACGGCACCAACATCTACATGACGCTGGCCGCGCTGTTCATCGCGCAGGCGACCGATACGCCGCTCACCTTCGGCGACCAGATCCTGCTGCTCGCCGTCGCCATGCTGAGCTCCAAGGGTGCCGCCGGCATCACCGGCGCCGGCTTCATCACGCTGGCCGCGACGCTCTCGGTCGTACCCACGGTGCCGGTTGCCGGCATGGCGCTGATCCTCGGCGTCGACCGCTTCATGTCGGAATGCCGGGCGCTGACCAACTTCGTCGGCAACGCGGTGGCGACCGTGGTCGTGGCGCGCTGGGAAGGGGAACTCGACCAGACCAAGTTCGCTGCCGCGATGGCCGGCGACTTGCCCGAGGAAGTCGACCTGTCGCTGCCCGGGCTGCAGCCAGCCTGAGCGTTCAGGCTGCATGGTTCATAGCCCGAAGCCGGCTGGCCGCCGGCTTCGGGCTAGCCGCCGCCAATCTCCAACATCTGCGATTGCCCACGCCGCCGCGCTGCCTCAGATGTAACAGGCTTGTGAGTCTTGTTCTCGGCGCGGGGCTTGTTCCAGCCGTATTTGAAGGCCAGTATCCGCCATGTCTTCAAGGCGCCCGTCCACTTCGATCCCGACCTGATCGCGACCGAAGGCGAGACATTTCCGTCGGGCTCGGCTGCGACCGGCCGAACCGCCGGAGCTTTTGCTGCCGCCGACCTGACCAAGGCGGCAGCCCTCGAAGGCATGGCGGCCTCGGTACGAAGTCGCAAGAGACGTGACCCGTCTCCTGACGGAAGGCGCAGGCTTTCTCTCAGGAACTCGTCGGGCACTTGAAGAGGGGGCGCTTGAAGAGGGGGCAGGCCCGTGAGCGGGCCCTTGCCGAAACCAAAGCAAGATGCGAGGTCAAACGCGATGCAGTCCGTCCCGAGGATTCCGGTATCCATTGTCATCCCGAACTACAATTACGCGCGGTTCCTCAAACGCAGCATCGACAGTGCGCTGGAGCAGGACTACGCGGATGTCGAGGTCATCGTCGTCGACGATGCCTCGCAGGACGATTCGACGACAATCATGAAATCCTATGGCGACAGGATCCTTGCCTGCCCGCGCGAGAAAAATGGCGGGCATGCCGCCGCCTTCAACACCGGCTTTGCGGCAAGTTCGGGCAAGATAGTCCTCTTCCTCGACGCCGACGATTATCTGTATCCAACCGCCGTCTCGACGATTGTGGACACCTGGGACGCGGCAACCGCCCAGGTGCAATCCAGGCTGCATATCGTCGACGAACGACAAGGCACCAAGCAAGAAGGCATCAAGGATGTCTTTCCACCGCCCGAACTGCCCTTCGATAGCGGCGACGTCATGCCGAAACTGCTTCACAAGGGCCGCTATCAGACAACCGTGACCAGCGGGCTGGCCTTTGACCGCGCAACCCTGGAATCGATCATGCCGATTCCGGAGCTGGAGTTCCGCCAGGGCGCCGATGGCTATCTTGCAACGCTGGCGCCAATGTACGGGCACGTCCAGTCCATCGACGAATGCTTAGGCGCCTACCGGATCCACGGCGCCAACCATTCGGTGTTCGGTGAAAAGCTCGCCGAGCGGGCACGCTGGCGGGTAACCCACGATTTCCGCCGCATGCAGGCGCTGTCGGACCAGGCCTCCGGGATCGGCCTGACCATCGTGCCGTCAGAAGCTGTCCGCCACGATCCGGTTCACCTGGAAGAGCGGCTGGCGTCGCTCTGCGCAGACAGGCGCCAGCACCCTGTGGCCGACGATTCCCGGCTGGCGCTCGGGGCGGCGGGCGCCGTCGCCAGCCTCGAAATGTCAGCGTCTCTGCGCCGGCGTGCCGTCCTTGCCGCCTGGTTCCTGTCGGTCGGGGTGTTGCCGCGGAAAATGGCGACGGCAGTGCTGTCGTGGAAGCTCGACGCATCGTCGAGACCGGCATTCCTGAGCCGTCTGTCCAAGACTATCCGCCACGCCATGGGGTAGGGCGACGGCAAGAATCGCTTCAACTAGTGCTTCTAGGCGCGGGCTATTCGAGCAATGTGGACTCTCGATTCCGGGTCACCTATCTTGCCCAATGTGTGGACGGGGTCCACTAGCGGAATGTTCCTTGGCGGCTCCTGATCCACGAAGCGACGGGCAGCGGGGCGTCTTCTTTGATTTCCGGGGCTGACGATGCTCGATCCAGAAAAGGCCAGGGCTGCGTCGCAGTTGTTGGTAAGTCATTGGGACAAGGGCACCCGTCTCGACGCCATACCCCAGGAGTTGCGGCCACGAACACGAATCGAAGGTTACGCCATCCAGTCGCATGTGATGGATCGCTCAGTGGCTCCGCTTTTCGGCTGGAAGATCGCCGCAACCAGTCTGGCCGGACAAAGGCACATCAACGTCGACGGCCCGATGGCCGGGCGTCTGTTGGCCGAAAAGGAGATTGAGGTCGGCGGGGCCATTTCCCTGGCGACGAGCAAGATGCGCGTGGCCGAGATCGAATTCGCTTTCCGTTTCGGCCGCCAACTGCCGCCTCGTCCAGCACCCTATGAAATCGCTGAAGTGATGGACGCCGTAGCGACCTTGCACCCTGCGATCGAAATACCGGACTCACGATATGACGATTTCTGCGCAGTCGGGGCTGCGCAACTCATAGCGGACAACGCCTGTGCCAATCTGTTCGTCATCGGCCAAGCTGTAGAAGACGATTGGCGCGATGTAGATCTCGCGAAGCACCCGGTGGTCGCTTTCGTTTCTGGGAAGTCGCAGCACCAGGGAATGGGGGCAGCTGTGTTGGGCGATCCTCGGATTGCGCTCACATGGATCGTCAATGAACTGTCGGGCTTGGGCATAGCACTCCAGCCGGGACAGGTGGTGATAACCGGCACCTGCGTGACGCCGATAAGCGTCGAGGCCGGTGATGAAGTCACTGGCGATTTAGGCAGGTTTGGCCGCGTCTCGGTGAGTTTTGTCTAAGGCGCCCGGCGCTGTATACCGACGAAAGCGATCCGCTGGCTCTCTTGCCGCTGGCATGTTTCATCGCCTTTGTAGGCTATCTCATCGCATCCTTCGGCCTTGGAGCATTGACCGCCCAGACCAACAAAATTTCCGGACTCGGAAACAAATTTGTCGAATTCGATCCAACTCGTGTCGGGCTAGACACGTACTCATGGAATAAATGAAAGGTCATCCCAATTTCAAGGACGACCAAAAACCAATCTCCTCCAAACCGCGTATGGAATGATGGCTGTCTCGTATATCGTAGCCGTGGTTTGGCTATCGCTGGGGCATTAGCAAATGAGCATTGGACCTGATATTTTATCAACGGTGGCTGCCGCCGGTTCGGCGTTTTCTGGCGCTTTCGGAAAAGTTATTATTTCATATTTACGCGATTTGGGTTTTCCAACCACGATCGGGAAATTCGACTTAGCCAAAATGCTGGATGACAGCGAAACGTCTGTTGACGAACGCCTGTTGAAGATAGACCAAGCGCGACAAAACCTCGCCGACGCTCTTGGCGCAATTGAAGACCTTTCAACACAGGCAAACCGGCAAAAGAGTGAATTAGAGGCGCTCACTGTTGCCGTAGCCAACGCGCTAGACGAAAAAACCGTCGCTACTAGCGAACTGTCAGCAATCAGAACGCTCGCGAGTCTTGATACGCGAGCAATGCAAAAAGCTTTTTCAAGTTCCTACGCGTTCGCAGAGATGGTTCGAACGGGGTTTCTCGTTTTGCCTCGGCATCTTGGCTTCGCTTATTGCGTCGTTCATTTTTGATTGGTGGAAGTAGAAGAAATGTTCGAACTCCGCTTCGGCAGCACGCCTGAACCGCCTCCCACACCGCCGGCGGATCCCATCATAGACTATCTAACGATTGGGGCGAATGTCATCGGCTCGATCGCGTGGCCGGTTGCGATCGTGGTCGTCCTCTTGGTATTCCGCAAACAGTTGGTGCGGCTCGTGGGACGCGTGAAGGCAGTGAGCGGGCCTGCGGGGATTGCTGCGACGTTTAGCGAGCAATTGGAAGAGGCAAAGGAGATCGCGCAAGATGTTCCGTCTTTCGCGCAGGCTGCTCTAGCAGAAGAAACGAAAAATGATCCCTTTCTCGAATTAGCACAAAAGTTTCCTGAAGCCGCAATTCTGAATGCATATCAAGAACTGGAAAAGCTGTTTGTGGACTCAAAGACTGGAAGGCGGTTACCAATCCCACCGGGATATATGTTTCGCGGGCTTGAGGTTGAGAATGTCAACGGCGAGGACGTCGCAGACCTCTTTGTGAAGATTCGAAGTACTCGAAATGCAGCCGTTCACTCACGGCGACCGATAACTGTTGGAGAAGCTTTGGAATTTCGGAAGCTGGTACAGACCCTCATTGCCGTGATTACGCCATTCCTTCCTCAACTCGAAGCGTGGCAGCGAGAGCGCGATGAATCAAGGCCGAGATATATCTATGACACTATCAAGGTAAACCGGGACAGATCGTAGCTTCGAAGCGTCTAAAACAAAGGCAACACTTTACCTTCACTGCCCCCCGCGCAGTCTGACCACAACACTGCGCACCACAAGCACCAGCACCGTGATGATGATCAGGATCACCGAGAGTGCTGCGATCGCCGGGTCGATGTTGTCGCGCAGGCCCATCCACATCAGCCTGGGCAACGTTATGGCGTTGACCGAGGTGATGAACAGGGTGACGCCGATCTCTTCCCAGGACAGCACGAAGGACAAAAGGGCGGCGGTGACGATGCCGAATTTGATGTTGGGCATGATGATGCGGGTGGCGCGTTCCCACACCGTGGCGCCGAGGCCGCGCGCGGCAAGGTCGATGCGTCGGTCGAGCTGGCTGAGCGAGACCAGGATCAGCACCGTGGCAAAGGGCACCGTCATCACCGCATGCGCCATGGCGACGCCGAGCCAGGTGTCGTAGCCGAAGACCGAGCTGGCGCCGGAGATCGAGGTCAGCAGGAAGTAGAGCGTGATTGCCGAGACCACCGGCGGCACCACCATCGGCAACAGCACGAAGCCGACCAGTGCGGCGGTGAAGCGCGGCTGGAACATCCAGACGCCGAGGCTGAAGCAAAGCGCCAGCACGGTCGAGAACGCGCTGCTGACGACGCCGATCCGGATCGAGAGCAGGATCGACTGGATCCAGCGCGGATCCTCGATCAGCGCCCGATAGTGGCGCAGCGACAATTCGCCTGATGGCATCGCCAGCATGCGGGTCGGCGTCAGCGACACCGGGATGACCGCGAGCAGCGGCAACAGCAGGAACAGCGCAACCAGGGCGGCGAGGATCAGCGACACGGGGCCGGGGCGGTAGGTCGGCATCAGATCATCTGCTTCGGTCTGATATAGCGGAACAGCAGCGCCATCAGCGCGCCGACGAACAGCACCAGCACCACGCTGATCGCCGCACCCAGGCCCCAGTCCGGGCTCTGGAAGATGCGGAGGTAAATCAGCTCGGCGATCATCACGCTGCGGCCACCGCCGAGGATCGCCGGCGTCACGAAGAAGCCGAGCGAAAACACGAAGACGATGAGCGCCGAGCCGATGATGCCGGAGCGGGTCATCGGCACGAAGACGGACCAGAAGGTGCGCATGCGGCTGGAGCCGAGGCCGCGCGCCGCCAGCAGCACACGGTCGTCGAGGCTGCGCATCGAAGACGCCAGCGGAAACACCGCGAAAGGAATGAGGAAATGCGTCATGCCGACGATGACGCCGAACTCGTTGCGCACAAGCGTCAGCGGTTCCGAGATGAAGCCGATCGCCTGCAGCCAGGTGTTGAACAGGCCGCGATTGGAAAGCAGTGCCACCCAGCCGAAGGCGCGCGTCAGCACCGAAATCCAGAACGGCACCAGGATGCAGAACTCGGCGACCACGCGTTGCGCTGGCGTGCCGCGCACCCACACCACGGTGATGGCATAGGCGGCGGCAACCGAGATAACCGTGACGATTGCAGCGATGCGCAGCGTGCGGATGAACACCGACTGAACCAGCGGGTCGCTTAGCAGCGTGCCATACTGCCCGAGCCCCGGCTCGGGCAGGGTGAAGCTCCATCTGACGACGCCCAGGAATGGCCAGGCATAGGCCAGCACGAGGAACAGGAGCAGCGGCGCCATCAACAGCGCCGCGCCCATCCTGTCGGAGAGATATGCTTTCATCTCAGCCCCGGTTATCCCGGTCGATCAGGCGGAGATGATCTTCGTGTATTCGTCGAGCGCGGCCCCGTAGTTCTTGGCGTACCACTCCATGTCGAGCGCGATCTGCTTCTTCATGTTTTCGGGGTCGACCGGGTTGATGCGCTTCTTGTCGGCGGGAATCAGCGCGTCGGCCGCCGGATTGGCTGGGCCCTGGCCGAGCTTGTCGAACATGATCAGCTGCTTTTCCGGGTCCTGAGCGCTGGCGATAAACTTCATCGCCGCTTCCTTGCCGCCGGGATTGCCCTTCAGCACGGCAAGCGCGCCGGGCGAGATCAGGCCCTGGTCCCAGATGAACTTGATCTTGCCGCCGGAATCCTGCTCGATCAGCGAGGCGCGGGTCGACCAGACGATCGCCATCGAGGCCTCGCCGTCGAGCAGCACGCTCTGGCTTTCGGCGCCGCCGCCCCAATAGGCGACGACATTCTCCTTGAAGGCAGCGATCTTGTCATGCGCGCGCTTGAGGTCGAGCGGGTAGAGCGAGGCCGGCGCGATGCCGTCGGCAAGCAGTGCCGCTTCCCAGCTCGATACGCCCCATTTGTAGAGCGAGCGCTTGCCGGGGAATTTCGCCACATCGAAGAAATCGGCCATGCCGGTCGGTGCCTGGCTGCCAAACTTTTCGGCGTCGTAGGCGATGACATAGGAGAAGAAATAGGTCGAGGCGGCGTGTTCCCAGCCGAAGCCCTCGCGCATCTTCTTCTTGTCGACGATCGAATAATCGATCGGCTCGAGCATGCCTTGCGCGCCCAGCGTGATGGCCGAAAACGGGTCGACGTCGACCAGGTCCCAGGTCGGCGCGCCGCTCTTGAACTGCGCGGCGATCGCGCCCTCGGTCGGGCCGGAGCCATCCATCTTGACGGTGATGCCGGTCTCCTTGGTAAAGGCCTGGCCATAGGCCGCATCATAGGCGGTGATGGCGTCGCCGCCCCAGTTGACCAGCACCAGTTGCTTGGCTTGCGCGAAGGCATCGGTCGAGCGCAGCAGCATCGGTGTGCCGGCCAGCACGAGTGCTGCCAGCTGCGTGAACTGCCGGCGCGAGATCTCACCGCGCACGGCCCTGGCGGACAACGTCTCGATGGAGTGTTTCTTGGTTTTGTTCGTCATGTCAGTTCCCCTTTTCTTGTCGTTGATATTTCCCGAAAGTTGGCCTGGCGAATTTCAGCTTCGCCATGCCGATCGTCATTGTCCTCCGTCCGGAAGGAGGAAACCTTTTTCCGCCGGCCATGTCAGCCACACGGAATTGCCCTTGCAGAGTGCTGAGGCGGCGACTTCGTTCGGCACGGAGACGGTCACCTTGGCGCCTTGGCGCGTGGTCAGATCGAGCCGCGTCGCAGCACCAAGATAGGTCGAGGCGACCGCAGTGGCGGCGATGCCGTTCTCGCCCGCTGCCGCTTCGGGAGCGATCGACATGTACTCTGGCCGGATCGCCAGGATGGCATTACTGCCGACCGCGTTGGCATCGCCGCGCAGGCTGATGGTGCGGTCTTCGCACAGGCCGGTGGCGCCATTGTCGGCGTTGCGCACGCCCTTCAGCGGCAGCATGTTGATCTCGCCGAGGAACTCAGCAACGAAGCGGTTGGCCGGCCGGTCGTAAACCTCGTCAGGCCTGCCTACCTGCAGCAATTTGCCATGGTTGAAGATGGCGACGCGCGACGACAGCGCCAGCGCCTCGCTCTGGTCGTGGGTGACGAAGACGAAGGTGGTGCCGGTCTCCTGGTGCAGCCGCTTCATCTCGGCCTGCATCTGGCCGCGCAGACCCTTATCGAGCGCCGAGAACGGCTCGTCCAGCAAAAGCACGCCCGGCTCGAACACCAGCGCGCGTGCCAGCGCCACGCGCTGCTGCTGACCGCCGGAAAGCTGCGACGGCAGTTTCTTCTCGTGGCCCTTCAGCCCGACGCGCTCGATCATCTCGCCGACGCGGCGCTTGATCTCGGCCGACGATTTCTTGCGCACCTTGAGCGGGAAGGCGATGTTGGCTTCGACCGACATATGCGGGAACAGCGCATAGCCCTGGAACACCATGCCGGCGGCGCGCTGCTCGGCCGGCCGCTCGGTGATATCGACGCCGTCGCTGTAAAGGCGGCCGTCGGTGGGCTGCACGAAACCGGCAAGGATCATCAGGAAAGTGGTCTTGCCTGAACCCGACGGTCCGAGCAGGGTCAGGAACTCGCCGCGGCCGATATCGAGCGTCAGATCGTCCAGCGCACGGAATGAGCCGAAGCTCTTGCCGATCCCGATTGCCTTGATCTCTGCGGCCCGGCCGGGTTGCTGCATCCTGCCTTTGTCCTCACGCTGAGGTAAATCGTAGGGCAGGGCGGCGGCTCACCGCAACCGAATAGTTTTCGCCTGACCGGCAAATTTGATTCATCTATGGGGATGGCGCTGCTGATCTCCCCCCTCGAGGGGGAGATGTCGCCGAAGGCGACAGAGGGGGTCGCTGCGCGTGGAGTGCGACTTCCTCTTTCTTTGAGGAAAGCCAGACTTGGCCTAGCCTAATCGGACCGACCCCCTCTGGCCGCTTCGCGGCCATCTCCGCCCCTCGAGGGGGGAGATTAGCGCTGGTTCTCCGACAGTTTCGACCTCAGCCACCTGCTGAACGCCTCAAGCACCGGATGGTTTGCTTTGGCATGCTCGGAGACGAGGAAATAGGAGCGTGGCGAAGGGATCGCGATGTCGAAGGGGCGGACCAGCCGGCCTTCGCTCAGCGCCCGGCGGCTGGTCAATTCGTCGCCCATGGCGATGCCCTGACCGGCGATCGCCGCCGAGAAAACCAGGTTCATGTCGGAAAAGAAGATGCCGCCCTCGGTGTCGGGGTTCTCGACCTTGGACAGCGCCAGCCATCGCGCCCAGTCCTCGGTGTCGCCGAGATGCAGGAGATTGGCGCGCAGCACGTCGGCGGGCTTAGAAAAGCCGCCGATCTTGTTGAGCAGCGTCGGGCTGCACAGCGGCGTGAACGAGATCTCGCACAACAGCTCGACGGCGCGGTTCGGCCAGTTGCCGACGCCGAAGGCGATGAAGGCGTCGGCCTCGGCATTGCTGACATCGTCCAGCCGCCGCGGCGTCAGGATGCGCAGCGCGACGTCGGGGTACATCTGCCGGAATTCGCCAATGTGAGTGCACAGGAACAGCGAGGCGAACCCCGGCGTGCAGCTGACGCTGAACGAGCCGCCGACGCCGGTGCCGGCATGGCGCGTTACCGCGTCGCCCAGCACCGTCAACGCCTTGCGCACGTCGCTGGCGTAGCGCTGGCCGCGCGGGGTGAGCGCCACGCCCTTGCCGATGCGCTCGAGCAGATCGAAGCCGAGATCGCGTTCGAGCAAGCGAAGCTGGTGGCTAACCGCGCTACGGGTCAGGTGCAGTTCGTCGGCGGCGCGCCAGACGCTGCCGTGGCGGGCAAAACTGTCGAGGGCGCGCAGCGCCTGCGTCGAGGGAATTCTCAAGAGGTGAACCGAATTTGCATGAGCCGGAAAAACATATCACTTTTTGGCGAGGCGCTTCACTGCTTTCTTTGATCGATGGAGGAACCGGTGACGAACTCGGCCCAAGCGACCGCGCTTGCTTGTCTGGACGACATCCAGCCGTCGCTGTCGGCGTGGACGAGGACCATCTTCGACTTCGGCGAGACCGCCTGGCGCGAATACCAGTCGGCCGCGTGGTATGTCGAGCGGCTGAAATATGAAGGTTTTTCCGTCGAGGAAGGCTCTGGCGGCATGCCCACAGCCTTCTGCGCGCACTGGACCAACGGCGCCGGGCCGACAATCGGCATGTATGCCGAGTATGACGCGGTGCCCGGCAATTGCCAGGATGCGGCGACCGTCAAGCGAGCGCGTCCTGGCCTCGGCGAACAGGCCGGCGGCCACACCGATCCGCATTCCGGGCTCGGCATTGCCAGCCTGGGCGGGCTTTTGGCGGCGAAGGCGGCGATGCAGCGCCACGGCATATCGGGCACGCTGCGCTTCACCGGCGAGCCGGCGGAGAAGGTGCGGGGCTCGAAGCCGATCCATGCGGCGAAGGGCTATTACGATGGCCTCGCCGGCATGATCTCCTTCCATCCGTTCTACATGCTGCCGCTCTGCAACACGGCGCGCTGGGACACGCATTGCGGCGCGGCCTATGCGATAATCTACCGTTTCGTCTGCGACGAGCCCGAGAATTGGGTTCGCGCAAGCGATGGCGCGCCGATCCCGCAGGCGCATTCGGCGGTCAGGGCGCCAGGCGCCAACGACGCGCTCATGATGATGTACATGGCGTCCAAGGCCCTTCGCGATTCCATGCTGCCGCATCAGGGCGGCTGGTCGATCAGCGAGGCGATCCTGACGGCAGGGCAGGCGACCGCCGACAATCTGCCGGCCGGGCTGGCGGAGATCCAATACATGATCCGCGCGCCGACGCTTGCTATGGCCGAGCAGGTGACCGCCGTGCTCGACCGCAATGCGGAAGCCGCCGCGAAAATGAGCGGCTGCCGATATGAACGGCACTGGGTGTCGAAGTCGCGGCCGGGGCTCGCCAACCACGCGATGGCAAGTACCGCCTATGAAGCGCTGTCGACAGTCGGGCCGCCGCGTTGGGACGAGGCAGCCAAGGCAATCGCCCGCGAAATCCAGGTCAATGCCGATGGCACGGCGAGCGAGGAGCCGTTCATCGCCGAGATGGAGCAGCTAATTGCGCCGCAGGATGCAGAGGCGATCCTGCGCCGCGACCTGCCGCCATCGCAAATCAACTCGACCTCAGACGATTATACCGACATGTCGTGGCATGCGCCGACGGCGCGGTTCTATGTCGCCCGCCCGGCGCTGCGTTCTGGAAGTGGCCACGCCTATCCGTCCTGGGTGATGAACGCGCTGGGCGGCATTTCTACGACGATCGATCCGATGGTCACCTGTGCCGCGAAGACGATCGCGCTGGCAGCACTTCGCCTGCTGGAAGACAAGTCCGCCCGCGATGCGGCGATGGACGAATTCATCAGCCGCACCGGCGGCGGCATCGGCGGCTCGAACTGGATCGCGCCGCTCTGCGACTACGACCCGCCGATCCATTTCCGCTGGCCGGAATATGTCACCACCCCGCGCGGACGGGACTGGTGGATACCAAGCAACCCGCAACCCGCGTGATCACCCAAGCCAGGAGAATCCCATGACCGTTCATGACCGCATCGTCGCAGAACCGTTTTCGTTGCAGCGCCGCAACCCGGCCGGCGGCACCAAGCCGCTGACCACCTGGGGCTTTGCCAACGAAACCGACGTCCTGACCGACGTGCTGCTCGGCTCGCCCAATTTCCTGCGCCACCTCTCGACCAGCTCGCTGTCGCGCAAGCATCTGCGCGAGGCGCCGTGCAACGTCCAGATCGCGCAGGCGCAGCACAAGGACCTGGTTGCCGCCTACGAGCATTTCGGCGTCAACATCCACTGGCACGAGCCAACGCCGGAACTGCCGATGCAGGTCTACTCCCGCGATTCCAGCGTGATGACGCCGTACGGCGTCATCATCACCGCGATGGCCAATTGGTGGCGGCGCGGCGAGAACTACGCGGCGATCCGCACTTATGAAAAGCTCGGCATCCCGATCTACGACATGGTCACCGCGGGCACTTTCGAGGGCGGCGATTTCAACGTCATCGAGGACGGTGTGGTGCTGATCGGCTGCGGCGGCGCCCGCACTCAAGAAGAAGGCGCCCGCCAGGTCCAGGCCTGGTTCGATAAGGAAGGCTGGGAGACCCGCATCGCCTTCATCGACGAATATTACGTCCATATCGACTTGATGGTGGTGCCGATTGCCGAAAAACTGACGGCCGTCTGCCTCGCCTGCACGGAGCCGGGCATCGTCGACTGGCTGAAGGGCAAGGGCCACGAGATCATCGACGTGCCGTTCCAGGACACGATGGCGCTCGGCTGCAACTTCATGTCGCTGGGTAAGGACAGGGTGATCGCGCCGACGTCCAGCCAGACGCTGATCGGCCAGCTCAAGGCACGCGGCTTCGAGGTTGCGGCGGTCGACATGAGCGAGATCTCGAAGACCGGCGGCGGCATTCATTGCATGGCGCAAGCGCTGAAGCGCGAGCCGGCGTGAGGGGGCAGGTGCGAAGCCGGACCTGACAGCGGCGCCTTATTCCAGCGTCTTGCGCAAGAAAATGCGGGCGTGACGGTCGTCGCCGAACTCAACCCGGCCAATTTCGTCGTAGCCGTGCCGGAGGTAGAAATCCGGAGCCTGGAAGCTGCTTGTCTCGACGACGGCGCGCTTGCAGCCGCGGCTTCTCGCTTCCTCCTCTACCGCCGCGAGAAGCCGTGCACCTTGCGATTTCCCGCGCACGTGCTCCGGCAGGAAAAACATGTCGAGAAACAACAGCCCAAGCTCGGTCCGGCCCCAAAGGCCGCCCAACACCTCTCCCGAAGAGCTGCAAAGCTCTGCACCGATCGGCATTCTGTCGTCGATCCCGGTCTTTTCGATATTGTAGCGGTAGAGAGAAGCGGCGGCCCGTTCCTTTGCCTTGAGGTCCGGTACCCGGAGGTCCGTTGTATGCGTCAGCCGGACGGTCCATCCCGCGCTGTCGTTTCGGTTTCGCATGGCGCTCCTCCATTGCCGCAACATAGGGCAGGAATGGTCAACGCAAATGCCGGCTCGATCAGCGCCAGCCACCTCCGTGAAAGCGCCACTTGTCAGCAACGTCGATTCCGCATGGCTGGCGGCACGCGCCTACAGCACGATCAGCTTTCCCTTGCGCAGACGCCGGGCGCAACGATAGGCGAGGTCGGCGGCGACCATATCTTCCATCGCAATGCCCATCGCCTTGTAGGTGGTGATCTGCCGATCCGAAACGCGACCCGGCGCGCGGTCGAGCAGCATGGCGCCAAGCTCGGTGCCGAAATCCGGGTCGAAACCGGCAAGCTCGCAACAACCGACCGGGGTCGGTTTGAACGCATCCTTGGTCTCGACAAAAAGACTGGATTTGCCGATGAGCTCGATCGGCATTTCACCGCCGGGAGGCGCCACTCCGACCGACGAGACGTGTGTGCCCGGCTGGACCCAGTCTGCCTTGATCACCGGCTTGTAGGAATGCGTCGCCAGGCACACCACGTCGGAACTGCGCACTGCCGCTTCGAGGTCGGCGACCGCCACCACCGACGGATGCAGTCGGGCAAGCGCTGCCGCATCGTCGAAGCTCTTTGAAGCGACACGGATTTCGGCAAAGTCGCGCACCAGCGGCAAGAGATGAAGGTGCTGGTTGGCCTGCACGCCGGCACCGACCACGGTCGCTATCCTGGCGTCCCGGCGGGCAAGCGCGCGCACCGACAGCACGGCGGAGCCGGAGGTTCGTACCGCGGTTATGAAGGTGCCGTCCATAATACAGACCGGCAGGCCGGACAGCGGATCGAACAGGCTGATCGTGGCGAGGTGGCTGGGCAGGTTCTTGGCCAAATTGCCTTCGAAGACATTGACGATCTTAACGGTCAGGTTCATGCCCTCCATCCACGCTGGCATGGCGAGGCTGTAGCCGGCGGCGGGGATGTCGAGTTGCGGTCGGGGTGGATTGACGACCTTGCCTTGTGACAGCGCCTTGAAGCCGTCTTCCAAAACATCGAGAAGCTGACTGAGGTCGATGCATTCCCTCACGTCGGTTTCGCTCAGCACCAGGATCTCGGTCGCTCCCTTGCTGATTTCCGCCGCACTCCTGCCGGCTGGGCTGAACGCTTCCTTGGTCATCCTGCACCCCCTTTAGTTCGTCGAAATCGGCTCGCACGTTTGCTTTAAGCGGATGAGAGAAGCGCAAGTTATTGGGAGATTTTATGTGATGAAATACCTTGATTCCGGCGTCTCTGCGTGAAATCAACGCAAAAGTCCCAGAGGTAGCGTGGATTGTGAAATGAGCGACCTCGACCAGATAGACCGCAGCCTGCTCCGGTTGCTGCAGGAAGACGGACGTCGGACGACGCTTGATCTTGCTGGGTGTGTCGGGCTGTCGCCAACCGGAACCAGCCAGCGGGTGAAGCGCCTGTTCCGCGACGGGTTCATCACCGCGGTCAGGGCCGTGCTCGATCCGCGCAAGGTCGGCCGGGGAACGCTGGTGTTCATCGAGGTCCGGCTTGACCACACGGCGCCGCACGTCTTCGACCGCTTCGCCGAAGCCGTGGCGAAAGCCCCGGAGGTTCTGGAGTGCCATATGGTGGTTGGTGGTTTCGACTATCTGGTCAAGGCGCGGATTTCCGATATGGCGGTGTTCCAGGACTTCCTGCAGCGGGTTATCCTGCCACTGCCCGGCGTGCGCGAAACGCACACTTTCGCCTCCATCGCCGATGTCAAGCCGAACGCTCTCTTGCCGGTGTGAGCAGATGCCTAGCGCCAGCCCCCCGAGGCGGTAATGCGTTCTCCGGTCAGCCAGGACGCGTCGTCGGAGGCGAGGAACACCGCGATGCGGGCGATGTCGTCGGGCTGGCCGAAGCGGCCCAGCGGGGTCATGGCGATGATTTGCTTTTCGAACTCGCTGCCGACGATCCCGATCCACCGCAGGCCTTCGGTGTCGACGCCGCCGGGCGCGATGGCGTTGACGCGGATGTTGCGGGCGCCGAGCTCTCTCGACATGGAGAGCGTGATCGAATCCACCGCGCCCTTGGTGGCGGCGTAGACCAGCGAGTTCGGCTGCGGGTTGAGGCTGGCGACCGAGCTGATGTTGATGACGCTGCCGCCTCCGGCGCCGAAATGGTTCACTGCTTCCCGGATGGCCAGAATGGTGCCCAGCACATTGGTGTTGAATTCACGGTGGAACTCGGCCTCGGTCACCGCTTCCAGTGGCTCGAATGCGAAGACGCCGGCGTTGTTGACCAGGATGTCCACCGCGCCGAACGAGGATTTGGCGGCCTCGAACAGGCGGCGCACGTCGGCCGATTGCGACACGTCACCGTGGACGGCAATGGCTCGGCCGCCTGCGTCCTTGATCGCGGCGACGACGCGGTCCGCACCTTCCCGCGACGAAGCATAGTTGACGACCACGGCGGCACCGGCCGCCGCAAGGCCCTTGGCGATGCCGGCGCCGATACCCTTGGAGGCGCCGGTGACGATGGCCACCTTGCCGTTCAGCTTGCTCATCAAATCTCTCCTTCGTTGACGATGAGCGGTATTTAATAGTGATCAGATAGCGTATTAAGGTCGCCTCGATCGGTTCTTTCGTGCCTGGAATTCTTGAATGACCACCATCCTTGAAAAGACCGCCGGTCTCGTCGCCTTCGTTCGCACGGTCGATGCCGGCTCGTTCCACGCGGCCAGCCGGCTGGTCGGCTCCAGCCCTTCGGCGGTGTCGAAGAGTGTAGCGCGGCTCGAGCGGCGGCTGGGCGTCAGGCTGGTCCAGCGCTCGACGCGCCGCTTGGCACTGACCAGCGAAGGCCTCGCCTATTACGAGCGGGTCGCGCCTTTGCTGAGAGCGCTCGATGATGCCGAGGACATCGTCCAGATGGCCGATATGGCACGCGGCCTGCTGCGCGTCACGGCATCCGTGGAACTCGGGCGCGGCCTGATCGCCGCATGGGCGCAAGCGTTCCTGGCTCAGCACAGCGAGGTGAAGCTCGAGCTCAGCATCACCGACCGCCATGCCGACCTGATTCGCGAAGGCTACGACGTCGCGGTGCGGATGGGGACGCTGTCGGACACCGGGCTCATCGCGCGCAAGATCGCCAATCTGCCGATCGTGCTGGTGGCGTCGCCGACCTATGTCGAACGGCGCGGCCGGCCGGCCTCGATCGAGGATTTGCAGAGCCACGACTTCGTCCGTTACCAGATGGCCGGCCGGCCTTATCCCGTCACATTTGCCGACGGCGCTGTGATCGTGCCGAACGGTCGGCTCGATACGGACGACGGCGGCGCAATCCGGCAGGCGGCGCTTGCCGGAGCCGGCATCGCGCATCTGATGCAGTTTGCCGTGCAGGACGATCTCGACGCCGGCCGTCTGGTCCGCATTCTGCCCAAGGTGGCGATGCCGACAATGCCGGTGCACATCGTCCATGCGTATGGGCGACAGCTACCGGTCCGCGCCCGGCTGTTCGTCGACTTCCTGGCGGGCCAAATGGCGGCGCTGACGCGATAGGCAAAGTGGGATGGCGTCCACAGTCGATCCGATGCCATCGCAAGCAAGATTCTGCCGTCGTCACCCGTGATCAGAACGTAATCTCCACCGAAGTGGCGCTGCGGTTGGCGGACCCGTGAAAGACGGCCTCGATGTTGTTGCCGTCGGGATCGAGCAGGAAGGCGGCATAGTAGCCGGGATGGTAGTGCTGCCGCTCGCCCGGTGCGCCATTGTCCGTGCCGCCGCCATCGAGGCCGGCCTTGTAGAAGGCGTCGACCATCGCGCGGTCCTTTGCCTGGAAGGCAAGGTGGTGGCGTCCGGTCAGCTTTCCCTGGGCGGCTCGGCTGTCGATGCTGGAAACGAACAGTTCGTCGGCCCAGAAATAATCCTCGGCGCTGCCACCGATTGGAATATCGAGCACCTTGAAAACCGCCTCGTAGAAGCGGCGGCTGGCCTTGAGATCCCTGACCACCAACTGGACGTGGTCGATGAGACGGCCCCGATGAAGTTCCATGCCTGATAACTCCTGATTGCCAGGTTGGAAATCTAGCTCAGGACGGTGCACGGTCAATGCAATGGAGCAATCGAGTGGCGCGATTTCATGACTGGATAAAAAATGCAACCGGATTGTAGGATTCGAAATGTCGTCGTCGTCCTTCGGACGCAAGCGGTGTGACGAAGCTCGAAGAAGTCGCGCCGTGTCCAAACGATCTCGGGAGAAAAATATGAGCATTTCCTATCGTTGGGTCATCGTCGCGGCTGGCGCCCTGATGACCTGTGTCGCCCTCGGGGCGATGTTCTCGCTGGCGATCTTCCTCGAACCGATGGCGCTCGACACAGATTGGTCGCGCGCCGGCATATCGAGCGCGATGACGCTGAACTTCCTGGTGATGGGCCTCGGCGGCTTCGCCTGGGGCGCCATTTACGATCGCTATGGCGCTCGCATAGTTGTGATGACAGGTGCGTTGCTGCTCGGGCTGGCGCTGGTGCTGGCCAGCCGCACCGGCTCGCTGCTTGTCTTCCAGATCACCTATGGCGTGCTCGTCGGCCTCGCGGCAAGCGCCTTCTTCGCGCCGATGATCGCGCTGACCGCCGCTTGGTTCGACACCAATCGCAGCTTGGCCGTTTCCCTGGTCTCGGCGGGCATGGGCGTGGCGCCGATGACGATCTCGCCCTTTGCGCAATGGCTGATCACGGCCTATGACTGGCGCACCGCCATGTTCGTCATCGGCGTCGCGGCATGGGCGCTGCTGGTGCCGGCCGCATTGCTGGTGCGCCAGCCGCCCAAGCCCGCCGCCGACGGGGCCGCCGCCGATGTTGCCGCCAACGATACCGGCATGTCGGTTCCACAGGCGCTGCGCTCGCCGCAATTCATTGTTCTGGCCCTGACCTTCTTTGCCTGCTGCGCGGCGCATTCCGGACCGATTTTTCACATGGTCAGCTATGCCATGCTGTGCGGCATAGCGCCGATGGCGGCGGTCAGCATCTATAGCATCGAGGGCCTGGCCGGCTTAGGCGGCAGGCTTCTATATGGCGTGCTTGCCGACAGGCTGGGGGTCAAGCCGGTTCTGATTACCGGTCTGGCGATACAGGCCGTCGTGATCGCAGCCTATCTTGCCGTCAGCGAGCTTGGTCAATTCTACACGCTCGCGATCATCTTCGGCGCCACCTATGGCGGCGTGATGCCGCTCTATGCGGTGCTGGCGCGCGAATATTTCGGCCAGCGCATCCTCGGCACGGTGTTTGGTGCGGTGACCATGCTGTCCAGCATCGGCATGGCCTTCGGCCCGCTCGCCGGCGGCATGGTATTCGATGCCTATGCCAGCTATTCCTGGCTGTTCATCGGCTCGGCCCTTGTCGGGCTCGGCGCGGTGGCGGTGGCGATCGCCTTCCCGCGGCTGCCGCGCAGGGAGTTGCAACCGGCTTAGGCTTGGCGGAGCGAGGACGCAGGGGTCGAAAGTTGACATCGGCTATGTCAGCTTTTGACGCCAACCATGGGGCCCCGTCGGCAACGATGGAAGCTTTGTGCTCTGTTAGTCAGGTCGGTGAGAACCGTGTTCTCATCTCCGATTAGCGATCGATCATGTTGCATTGCAGCGCGCTCGCACCAGGATAAGTTTCGAGATTCGGACAAAACTGCCGAAATAGGCAAATTCAGGCAGTTTTCGCGCGTTTCGCAGATCACCACCTCACGCGACTATTTCAACCACGTTAACATTTTGTGTTGCGGCGCAGCATTTTTTTCCTATCGTCGCCCCGGGCATTAGGCATTCGATTGCGTGAAGAACTGGCGTGAGGGTCCCAAATATGCAGCTGGCAAAGCGAATCTTGGTGACTGGGGGCGCAGGTTTTCTGGGATCGTTCTTATGCGAGCGGTTGCTTGCTGAAGGCCACGAGGTCGTATGCGTCGACAATTTCTTCACAGGAAGTCGGAAAAACGTCTCGCATTTGCTCGACCACAGATCCTTTGAGATCATTCGCCACGACGTGACATTTCCGCTCTACATAGAGGTTGACGAAATATACAACCTTGCTTGCCCGGCAAGCCCCGTTCACTACCAGTTCGATCCAGTTCAGACGACAAAGACCAACGTTCATGGGGCGATCAACATGCTAGGGCTCGCCAAGCGGGTCCGCGCAAAGATCCTTCAGGCGTCCACGTCTGAAGTCTACGGCGATCCCGAGGTTCACCCGCAGACCGAGAACTATTGGGGCAGGGTAAACCCGGTGGGGCCCCGTTCCTGTTACGACGAAGGCAAGCGGTGTGCCGAAACCCTGTTTTTCGACTATTGGCGGCAGCACAGGCTGCGGATCAAGGTGGCGCGCATCTTCAACACTTACGGTCCGAGGATGCGTCCGGACGACGGCCGCGTCATCTCCAACTTCATCGTGCAGGCACTGCAAAACAAGCCGATAACTGTGTACGGCACCGGCGAGCAGACACGCTCGTTTTGCTACGTCGACGATCTCATCGACGGTCTGGTTCGCCTGATGCACACGGCCGACGATGTTACCGGCCCAATCAATCTCGGCAACCCGGTCGAATTCACGATGCTCGAACTCGCCAATCTCACGATCGAGCTTACCGGAAGCCGATCCAAGATAGTGTTTTTACCTTTGCCAATCGATGACCCAAGGCAGCGACAGCCTGATATCGGGTGTGCCTTGCGCGAGCTCAATTGGAAGCCAAGAATCGCGTTGCGCGACGGTCTCGCCAAGACCATTGCCTATTTCGATGACTTGGTCTCATCGGGATATGCTCGCTCCGCTGCAGCCGAATGAAAACAGTCTTGGTCACTGGCGGGGCGGGCTATATCGGCTCACACTGTTGCAAGGCATTCGCCGAATCCGGTTGGTCCGTCATTGGGTATGACAACCTCTCGCGCGGCTGGCGCGACGCGGTCAAGTGGGGACCGCTTGTCGAAGGTGATGTTTGCGACGGCGCAGCGGTGGCAGCGGCGCTGCACCAGTATCGGCCTGATGTGGTGGCGCATTTCGCCGCTTACGCCTATGTCGGCGAGTCCGTCGAGCGCCCGGAACTCTACTACCGAAATAACAGTTTTGGGACGCTGGTCTTGCTCGAGGAGATGCTGAAGGCCGGCGTCGACAAGCTGATCTTTTCGAGCACCTGCGCGTCTTATGGCGTTCCGGTTCGTTCTCCGATTGACGAAACGCATCCGCAGTCGCCCATCAATCCCTATGGGTGGTCGAAATTCATCATAGAACGAATGGTGGACAATCTTTCCGATGCCCATGGCCTCAACGCGGTTGTGCTCCGGTATTTCAACGCGGCCGGATGTGATCCCGACGGCGAGGTCGGTGAGCGGCATGAACCGGAAACGCATGTCATTCCGCTCGCTATCGAGGCGGCGCTCAGGTCGGGACGGGTTTTTACCATCAATGGCACCGACTTCGACACAAGGGACGGAACCGCGGTGCGGGACTATGTCCACGTCACCGATCTCGCCCGTGCTCACGTTCTGGCAGGGGAGAAGCTTCTCCGCGATCCGGGAGTCCACGTCTACAATCTCGGCACCGGAACAGGAACGACGGTGAACGAGTTGGTCGAGGCGGTGAGCCGGGCTTCGGGAACGCGCCTCCCTGTGGCCTACGGTCCGCGCAGGGCAGGTGACCCGCCTGCGCTTGTGGCCGCGGCTGGCAAGGCGGCCCGGGAACTCGGCTGGACGCCTGAGCAGTCCGGAATCGACCGGATCGTCGAAACGGCGCTGGCCTGGTATCGCCGCCGGTTGTGAGGACGTCCCATTCTGCAGGCCAGCCTACCGCCCACGGCCAACTGAAGAAGCGGCCAACTGAAGAAACCGCAGGAGGTTACCGCCCCTTACTCTGAACGTCAGTGGCAGATACAATTTCTTGCTGGTGCTGTTGATATTGAGGAATAATGAGGGAGGCGGGCCCCTGGCTCCTCACTCTGCCGTTCTCGATCCAAATGACATTTGCGGCATCACGCGCCGTTTCGATGCGGTGCGTGATCAGCAAAATTGTCCGGTTGCCAAGCTGGCGATCAATTGCACGCCGCACCTGGTCCTCAAGCGCGGTATCGAGCGCGTTCATCGCCTCATCCAGGATCAGGAAGTCCGGATCGCGCAAAACAGCTCGTGCGAGGCCGATGCGCTGCCGCTGGCCCCCCGAAAAACGCAGCCCCTCCTGCCCAATCCAGGTGTCATAGCGGTCGGGGAGGCCCTCGACGAATGCAGCGACGCCGGCACTGCGGGCGGCGGCAAAGATCTCGTCTTCGGTCGCATCGGCTTTGGCCATTCGGATGTTGTTTGTTACCGTGCCCTCGACGAGGTCTACGTCCTGACCCGTTACGGCGATCTTGGACAGCCAATCGTCCCGCTTGATGTCTTCCAGCCGGGTACCGTCAATCTTGATGTCGCCGGAAGTCGGCTCGTATAGCCGCAGGAGGAGATTCACGATCGTAGTCTTGCCTGCGCCACTTGCGCCGATCAGCGCCGTGGTTACTCCGGCTGGAATCTCGAACGACAGGTCATTGAGCACAAGCGTATCTGGATCATATCCAAAGCTTACGTGCTCAAAGACGATGCTCGCGTCAAGATTCCTGAGCGCGATACTACCCTGCGATGGATAGTCCTTGTCCTCGGACTGGATCATCTCCAAGACTGAGCGCAGTTGCGGCTGCATCTGCGCCAGAAACAGCAGGTTGCTTTCGAACTCCTGCGTATGCGGCTGTAACCGATACAGCAGTGCGACAGCGGCCAGCGTCACCTCGAAGCTGATGTGCCACCACCCGGAAACCAGGACGATAGAGCCCAACATTCCCAGATAGCCGATCTCGGTGGTCGGGCCGATCCATGACGAAAGGCGGATAAGGGACAACGAGGCGTTGCGTGCGGCCGCCGACGATTGCACGAAACGGCGCTGATGAAGCGTCTCCTGTCCATAGGCGCGAATAGTGCGCAATGCCTGGAGCGTCATGAGCATGTGCTCGCCTAGCGATTGATGGATCTTCTTCACCTGACGCCCCAGGTCACGGGCGGGCCGCGAAAAAATGCGCAAGATTGCCGAAATTGCGATTGAGCCGACAGCCGCGATCAGCAAGATCTTCCACGAGATCGTGAGCAGGAAGACGGCGAACACGAAGATCGAGCAGCTATTTATGATAAGTCGCGTGACCGCCCCGTAGGCTTGCGCAACCAGCCACGATTCGGTCCCGAGCACTTCCATGAGCTGCGATTGCTCGTGCCGTTGGACGAATCCGAAGGCGACTCTGAGATATTGCGCGTGGACGAGGTTGCGCGTGCGCTCGCTGATCCGCTCGCCGATGCTGGAGCTTATCAAGGAGTATACCAGCGCCAGTGCTCCACGCGCGAGAATGAGCAGGAGGATCGCCACCGCGAGCCGGGTAGGACTACCCAACCAGGCAACTGCCACGCCCAGCGCTCGACCCTGAAAGCCATCTCCTGTGTCGGTGATCCGGTTGGAGACCAGATAAAGAAACAGCAGGATCAGCGTGATGCCTAGGGTTTCGGCCACGGACGACAGAAAGCCGAGCGCGAGCAATGCCGGCGTCGCCCAGCGCGGCTTGCCAACGATGCGCAGCAGGTGAGACAGATCGCGCAACGAAGCACGGACTGCACCGCGCCGTATGACGTCACTGGCTTGGCTCATTTCAGCTCCCCCGCGGGAAAGCGCGCCGTCACCTGCGGGGGGATCGGCCGGCGACCACGCACCAGCCTCGTCACGGCGCGTTTGGCCCACTGCGCGCCGACCCGCGGCAAATCGACGGCGATTATCCGCATGGCGATCGCGGGACGATGGCGAAGCAGCAGCGACATGATCGGAAGGACATAGCGTGGTTGCCTCTGGTGCAACGCCCGCTCAATGAGCCATGCCGAATAGAAATGCAGGCCCTTACGCAACGTCGGTGCCGCACCCGGGTGGCGGCCGAGCATCTCGTCCACCACAAGCATCCAGGATCGCAGCATGCGAGTCATATCGCTCGACATATTTCCCGGCAAATAGCGATACCCGATCAGCGGCTCCTCGACGACTTCGAAGTGGTACCTTTCGGCGACGCGACAATAAAAGAGGATATCTTCGCAACCCTGCGCGCCCGCCTCGCGCAGCCGACTCTCGAACCCATCTGCGTCGATCAATGCCTGCCGGCGTACCAGCGCGGCGCTGCCGTTGCCGACGAAATTACCGTGAAAGAGGCGCTCAAGCACATCGCCCCGCCAGTTTGGCCGGTGCTGACGATCAGTTATCATGCTCTGTGCATCGATCACCAAATACCAGCAGTAGACGAGCCCCACTTTCTCGTCTGTCCTATCGAGCACAGCCAGCTGACGCTCGATCTTGGTCGGCGCCCAGAGATCGTCGGCATCCACGAATGCGATCAGGTCGGATCGCGCCGCTCGCCAACCCGTATTGCGGGCGGCGGCCACACCGGCGTTTGCCTGCTCGATCAGCCGCACCCGCGGGTCGATCTCCGCGTGACATCGGGCGATCGCGGCAGTCTCGTCGCGTGAGCCATCGTCAACAACAATAATCTCGAGCGCAGGATAGGACTGTGAGCGCACGCTGCGGAGCGTCTCGTCGATTGTATCTTGCGCATTGTGAGCGGGAATAATGACACTGACAAGTTCACCGTTCATTCGAGAACAGCCTCGACAGTGGCGACAAAGTCATCGAGCGAGCGGTCCCCGCGAATCTCGATGCGCGGAAGGTCGATGGGATCGCAATCGAGGTCCGCCGGCCCGTGTTTGCCGCCGAAGCCGATTCGATAGCCGCACTCCTTGGCCAGCCGGCCAAGTCGTCGGTCGGTGACAGAGAAGGGTGCCGCGAACGCCGTGGTTGGCTGACCGGTCCACCGTTCGATGAACATGCGAGAGCGAAGGAGCTCGGCGGCCAAGTCAGAGCTCGACAGACCATCGATCGCGCGATGCGTCGCCAGATGGCTTCCGAAGAACGCGCCTTCGGCGGCGAGGCGTCGCACCGTCCCGGCGTCCATAAGCGGCGTCGGCGGACCGCTGTCGGCGTCCCACCGTGCACTTTCACCCACCAGATCCGTCACCAGGAACACTTCCGCGGTCAGATCGTTCGCGCGCAAGGTCGGCCAGGCATGGTCGGCAAAGTTCTGGAAACCGTCGTCGAAGCTGATGAGCACCGGGCGGCCAACGAAAGGATGACGGTTGGCGATGAACCATTCCAGTTGCTCGGACATGATCGCGTGAAAGCCATTGGCGCGCAGCCATGCCATCTG